>JAHEMY010000066.1 GCA_024643425.1 Flavobacteriaceae bacterium | reverse complement strand
ATTTGGAATTTGATCTTTTGGAATTTGCAGCTTCAGCTGCTACTCGGGGTGTAGCGTAGCCCGGTTATCGCGCCTGCTTTGGGAGCAGGAGGTCGCAGGTTCGAATCCTGCCACCCCGACTTTTAACATTTTGTTAACATTTAAACCCTGATAATCGATTGATTGTCAGGGTTTTATTTTTTAATGCTTTTTGAAAAAATCTCTCTTTTATGTTAAAATCGCTCAAACAGGTCAACAAATCGGTCAACACTTTTCTACATAAAGTCATAACTAATTGATATACAAACGATAGGGGAGTAGGTTCATCGGGGAAACAGGATTCGAACCTTCTGTTTTCTATTTACTTTCCATGTTTCATTCCGAACTGTTATGAATCGAAAAATCTAATTTATATCTCAAATTGAAATAGCTCGTTCAAATTGATATCAGAAAGTTTAAAATGTTTTACAAAATGTGGTTAAATCGTATTCGTGATAACTTAAATAGTAGAAAGTGGGACTAAAAATAGTAATGGAATTCCGAACCGGCGGACTTAATTCCTGGCTGTTATTTGAAACGAAATGTTCTTCCCCTTCATATTTGGTAGTGTTTGAGAAATGCTAAAACAAAATTAGGATTAGTTCTATGGTTTTTAGAGAAGTTTTTTCTTGAAATAGCTGGTAAGGTAAGAAAGAGAAAAATGCTACTGGTTAATAAATCAAAGGACCTGATTTAAATAAAGAGGTTAAACTATTAACCTCATATAATAATGAATTTAACGATTATATCATAACTTAAAATAAAAGACGTCCTGAAAAATTTTAGGACGACTTTTAATCAACAATTCAAACACACGTCAAAATTATCTACTCCAATTTTTGAGAATATAATTTTACAGGTCCTATTAATCCCGAAGGCAATAACTCACCATCAGCTTGATAAAATGGCATGGTCGTAAACGTAATTTTTTCTTTAACTTCTGGTTGCGCATCACCAATAAGTCTGTTTACCCAAAGGTTGGTTACCTTTACTTGCAGCGTATTTTCACCTTTCTTCAACGCTTTGGAAATATCTAACGTAAAAGGTGTTTTCCATACAACCCCCATATTTTGACCATTGACAATTACCTCTGCCACATTTTTTACATCACCAAGATTTATTTCAATAGCACCGGACTTTAATTGCTTTTTTGAAAGTTTAAAATTGTTGGTATAACTAGCGGTTCCAGAGAAATATTTTATACCCTCAACTTTATTTTTCGATAACGACTGTAGACTGTTCAATGTAATAGCATCTGGGGCACCACGGTCTTTTTGAAATGAAACTTCCCATGGTACGGTTAGCGTTAAAAGCTCACTTGCTTCAACCTTATCTTTGTTAAAAGAGGTATTCGTAGTTGGTTCGTCAAAAACAATAAAAAAAGCATCCCAAGATTCAAATTGTAAAGGAATGGTAGTGCCATCAGCATTAAAAGTATAGTCAACTTTTTCAGTTTTCCCAGTTTGGGCATTCCACAGCATTGGGGTTTTACCTGTTACATTAAAATGCACTGTTGCTTTGGTAGCAACTTCACTTCGATTATTTAACCAATAGATATCTACATCGGCATTTTTTCTATGCCGAAACAAAATGGTATGATCCGTGTCACTGCTAGCAACATCTGGTACCAAATTTAAGCTTTCAATAGTGGTCATTTTTTCGCCAACTGCTTTGGCCAATTTATTAAATACAACCGTATCATCAGAAAGGCTAGGGGAGTTGATAGGTTTTGTTCCTACAACCTTTACCCCTGCATTTTGTAGTTCACTTATTTTTTGAAGAACACCAAGTGTCATTTCCTGTGCACTTTCATCAAGCATCAAAACTTTATAGGTAGTTCCACTTGGTGCTACCAAATTTCCTCCATCGGCGTTTATATCTTCCTTTAGGATTGTTGCATTAACAAAGTCAAACTCCAAACCATTTGGAATAATTGGTAAGCTCTCAGTAGAAATTAAAGTAATATTCGTGTTTTCACCATAGTAGTATAAAACATCTGCAACATTCTGACCTTGTTGTAACATATATGAACTACGACTTAAATAATCTACCCAAGCTTTGGCACCCGCACCCGACCAAGTTTCTTGGCGTGTAAAATATTGCCCGAACGGACCTAAGGAAAAGCCAGGCATTTTATCATCTAACGGTTGGTGCACGGAAGTGTGAATTACATATCGGTTTAACCCGGATGCTAATTCCATATCCGCCGTACGTTTTAATTTTTCAGGGTGCCAAGTAAACGCGTTCATGATAGATGTCATAGATTCAGCAGCTACAAAGGGTTTGCCATATATATTGGCTACGGATGCAGCCTCGCGAATATCCGCCTGACTACGCACTTCTTCATCGGGTCCTGGCGCAAGGCCGCCAGGAGTCCACATGGCACTCATTGGGATATCCGCATTACGTTTAACATCCATACCATCTGCCAAATAAATCCGGCCTCCCTCATGAGATTCGGTATAACGTTTCATACCTCTTTTATCTAATTCTTCGCCAATAACATCATAATGATTCTCAACAATCATTTCGCCTATGGTCTTTCTAAAATCCCAAAGAAATTTTTCGGAAGCTTCACGACTTTCTACGACTAGGCCGGTAAGTACGGGTATCCATGGCAGCATAGTGTAGCCTCTGCGCTGTTCAAATTCAGCGAACATATCGTGGGTCCAATTCATATGGCCAGCCTCATAACTATCTAAAATCATAAATCCAAGACCTTCGGCACCCATTTTGCCCCCAGTAGCATTTTGATAAAGATCTAGGTAATGGTTGATATAACGGCGAACAGCATCTTCATCCAGTTTATCGACTTCAAGTCCCGTAGCTTCGGGAGAAGCAGGGTGGTTTTCTCTACCTGTTAACGAATATCCTAAGCGAATAATTCTCCAACGACCTTTTGGTGCTTTCCATGAAAGATTTCCCTCTTTATCTATTTGTGAAGTTAAATCTACCACATCATTTTTAGCAATAGGGTTCGTGGCCGGTGCCATATTAAATAATCCGGTCTCCTTATGAGGGGAAAACCCTGCCTTATCCTCAAATTCACCTACGCGGTCTGTATTGTACAAGACAAATTCCGCAACATCCACTCCTTCTGGTTTCGGGTCATAAGGTACTCCGAACATAGCTTCCATACCTGGAGGTGCCGGGGGAAGTGTTTTATACACAAATCGCCAATATTTACTTGTGGTTTCAGGAAAAATGCCTGATGTTTCGGCAACAATATTTCCAGGAATATCGGCTAACTTTCTAAATGTTATACCATCATCACTAATTTCAATTGAACGGTTTTGTGGCATACCATTAAATTGTGCCAGCTCCCCAATTTTTGACCCAACAACAGAGTATGCTTTAAAGGATATTGGATTATCAAATGTATATTGTATCCATGTTTTTTCTCCTGGAGTAGCTGGAGGTAACAAGATTCCATTGCTTAAATCTTTATCGGTAAGAATCTCCAAATTAAAATCACCACCACTGGAACTTACGGTTGGTTTTAAATCTATTAAGGAAACTTCATTTTCGGGCATTTTGTAAGCCACAATTACTGCGTCTGCGTAGAATTCTGGGCTTTCCTTTTTTTCAGTAGTATCCATGGAAAAACCGGTGGTGGGGGCTACATTTTGAAAAGTCGATGTTATATGCGGTGGCTCTGGTAGTTTGCCCCTAAAAGTTTTACCGCCTTCAATTACAAGTTCGGACCAAACATATTTTTTCATCCCATCTTTAGGTGCTACCCATGGCCCACCGGTTACGCTCCACCCAGGGGATCCTGCAATGGCCATTTCCAAATCGTTCTTTATGGCAAGTTCGGTGGTAAATTTGAAGGCATCCTTCCAATCGGGATCCATAAAAACAAGCTTCTTTTCAACTATGACGGGTGTAAACAAGTTGGCATCGAAATTTTGAAAACCACCAATACCGGTTGCTTTCATCCAATCTAAATCTTTCTGAATGCCTTCTTCTGTGATATTCCCATTCATCCAATGCCACCAAACCCTTGGCTTGGCTTCATTTGGCGGAGATTGAAAATTTTCTTCAAGGGTATTTTGGGCTTGGGCTTGATAGCCGATTAGTCCAAGGAGCAATGTGAGTAATTTTAGTTGTTTTTTCATAAGTGTGATTTAGTTTTTTATTTTTAAAAGCCATGCGACACAATTGGCGATCCAACTTTTGTCACTGGTAGAATTGTTCATACCATATCCATGTCCGCCATGGGCATAAAAGTAACTTTCTACAGGCACTTTGTTTTCCTGTAAAGCAGCGATAAATAAAATAGAATTATTAATGTTGACTACCTTGTCATCTACCGCATGGATAATAAAAGTTGGAGGGGTATCCTCGGTAACTTGAAGTTCATTGGAAAATTCTTTTTTTAATTTCCAATTCTCAATCTAGAAATTAAAAATGAAATATAAATGATTCCTTGGGTAATTCCTTGGGCCAACACAACAATGGCAGCAGTTTTAAGGATATCACTCAATGTTCGAGTTTGATAAAACTGTGTAATTGCCAGCATCAACCATAAACAGATTCCTAGTCCAAAAAGCACAATAGTAATACCTGCAAAGGAAGGTGTGATCAGAAATAGTACAACACTCAGCATATAAAACAGAATGGTTTGCCCGTTTAAGTAGGCCGAGAACGCCAAAATTTCAACAAAATTGGTTTGCCTCTTTCGAAAAAACAGCCAAATAAGTAAGGCGTATATTGGGCTCATTAGTAGTATGAAAACATTTAGGTTCCCAAAGACAAAATGAAGGAAATCAATATTTTCTGGGGTGGAATTGGAATCATCCAACACTAACGGGACAAATTTCAATACAAAAAACAGGACGATGGCCAACATGACCACCAAGTATCTAAATGGATTAAAATAGGTTTTTCGTTTCCCGGAAATATAGTCCCTAGCCACATATCCAGGACGGTAAACCAATTGCTTAATGGTAAGAAGAATTCCTTGCTCGGTGTCGGTAAATGAATTCCAAAGGTCTGCCATTAATTGGTTGAAATCCAATCGGCGTAAATCAGTTTTTTGGCCGCAGTAGGGACAATAGGAATGGTTGTCTTCTACAATTTGTTCACAATTAATGCATTTCATTATACCGTTTTACTTTGTACCTTAATATCCATTAAAAGATAAGCCATGAACGCTTAACATTGCCATTCTGAATTACTATTTTTGAGCCATCTTTTTTACGATAAAATCAACTGCTTTTCTAGGGTGTATCCGATACAAAATATCCAATAGAGTAGCATCCTTGCCCACCATGGCCCTAAATTTATCTTTTTCCATGGCTCGAATTATTTTTTTGGCTGCATCTTGTGGACTTAAAATCATGCCACTTTTTGGCGGTTCGGTTTCTTCCGACCTTGATTCCAATCCAGAATTGGACATGATTTTGGTCTGCATTGCCCCGGGATGAATGATGCTAACCTTAACATTCGTTTCTTTAAGCTCTGCATACAAACCTTCGGTCAATAGTTTCAAGGCAGCTTTTGATGCACCATAAATGGTCTGTCCGGGAAAGGGCATAAATCCGCCCAAACTGGATACGTTTACGATATGTGCCTCAGGCCGTTTTAATAGAAAAGGCAAAAATGCCTTGACCATATATAACGCACCGTAAAAATTGACATTCATCACCTGCTCGATTTTTTCATATGCAAGATCATTGACAGGAATAAACGGTTGAATAATTCCCGCATTATTGATCAATCCGTCTACTGTTCCGTGTGTATTAATGACTTCTTCTGGAAATTGCAGCACTTTTTCCCGGTCTGTAATATTCAAAATATGGGTAGATAATGCAGTACTGTTTTTTCCTGCTAATTTGGCCGTTTCTATTAGTGCATCTGCGTTCATATCCACAGCTGCAACCTTTGCCCCTAGATCTAGTAAGTGTAAGGCCATGGCCTGGCCAAGACCACTACCGCCACCTGTCACTACGATTACTTTATTCTTTACTTTCATTTTTTTTAATTTGAAGGGGCCATTGTACTAATTTTTAGCTGTTCCGTTGGTAGTCCGTCTGCTTCGACACTTAAAATTAGCTCACCAGCGTTACCGTTCGGCCTAAGAATAGCTAGTGCCTTTCCTTTATAGGTCTTGATACGGGTATTGTTAACACTCTGCATATCCGAAGGATCTGCAGAACCGGAACCTACCAATGTGCCATTACCAGCTACGGAAAGCGTGACATAGGTGTCACCGGTCGGAACCAACAACCCATTTTCATCCAAGACTTCAATCTTCACAAAGGATAGGTCGTTGGGATTGGCTGAAATATTGATGCGATCAGCGGTGAGCCTTATTGCGGCAGGTTTACCAGCTGTTTTTAAAACTTTACTGGCTATCTCCGCTCCGTTTTCTATAGCAATCGCCTGTAATGCTCCTGCTTCAAAAGGCACTTCGAATACCGCCATAAATTTGTCATCGGCTGTCAGGGACTTTTCTCCAATTATTTTTCCATTTAAAAGTAACCTTACCATTGGTGCTTTGGTAAACACCCGGACTTGCAATGGGGTACCTTCGTTACCTTGCCAGTTCCAATGTGGCCATTCCTTTGGCCATCCCCATCCGCTGACATTTTCCGCCATTCCCGCAGGTATGGGCTCATGAACGTTTATTTCAATGGTGCTATTATCCCAAAGCACATCGCGGTATAGCATCTGGGGCTTTTTTTCACCGGTCAAGTCAAAATCTCCACACCATGCCACATAATTGGGCCAGGCCGAGGGCATACCTTCCATCATATCAAAAATCTTGGCCGATGCAGGTATGGAATAATCGGGAAGCTTAAAAATGGCCTTTTCATTTTCGGGAACATAATTGGTATGGGCAAGGGCAACCTCCCCGATATAATCCAAGGAAGTCCACACAAAATCACCGATCACATAAGGGTGTTTTTCAGCGGCCGTCCAATAATCATAAGCGTCCAAGGGAAACGATTCCGAACCGTACATCACCCTATCCGGAAACTTTTCATGGTCTTCTTGATAGCGTTCCGGTTGGTAATTATATCCGCTAACATCCAGTATCCCGAATATATCTGCGGAATTCTCCCAACCATCCGGCGTGAAAATAGAATTTATAGCTTCGGTAACGGCCCTTGAAGGGTCCATTTGCCGAACATGTTCGGCCAATTGGTTTCCTATCCTTACTCCTTCTTGAACATTTTCTTTCGGTATCTCGTTGCCTATGCTCCACATGATAATACTGGGGTGGTTCCTATCCCTTAATATCATATCGGTCAAATCCTTTTTCCAATGGTCTTTAAAATGAAGCGAATAATCCTGGGGATTTTTATAGGATTCCCACATGTCCGTAAATTCGTCGATGACCAACATCCCCAATGCATCACACGCATTCAGAAAAGCCTCGGATGGAGGATTATGTGAACATCGTATGGCATTGTACCCGTTCGCCTTCATCAGCTCCACTTTTCGTATTTCCGCCCTTTCGATGGCTGCGGCACCCAAAAAGCCATTGTCGTGGTGCAGGCAACCTCCTTTTAAAAGGACGGCCTTTCCATTTAGCAGAAATCCTTTGTCTGCGGTAACTTCTATTGAGCGAATCCCGAAAGTCTCCAGATACGTATCCTGTACATTTTTGGCAGAATTCAAAATTACTTCGGCAGTATACAGATAAGGGTTCTCCAAAGACCACAACGTAGGCCGAGTTATTTGAATTTCCTTTTTTATAGCTATACTGGAATTCCCAGGTACATTGATATTCTCCTTTGCTGTGCCGACTATTTTTCCTTCATTGTCCTTTATGGTAATGGAGCATTGTGTAGTAGCATTTTTAGTACCATCATTTTGTGCTGTGATGGCCAGAACGACATGGGCCGAATCCTCCGCTATTTTTGGCGTCATAACGGTAACTCCCCAGACAGGAACATGCACCGGCGGTGCCAGAACGAGATGTACATTGCGATATATGCCAGAGCCACTGTACCAGCGTGAATTTCTACCATTGTTCTCCACTTTTACCGCTATTACATTAGGTACCCCAGCTTTGTTAAGCAATGCGGTTATGTTAAACCAAAAAGGGGTGTACCCATTTACATTTTCACCGGCTTTTTTACCGTTGACCCATACTTCCGACTCCAAGTAAACACCATCGAACTTTAAGATGGCTATTTTTCCTTCTTCTGCCTTGTTAAGCGTGAAGCTTTTACGGTACCAACCAGTTCCGCCCACCGTATGTCCGGTACTGTTTCCGTTGCCCGGTGCATCTTTTGAAAATGGGCCTATTTGACTAGGGCCCTCATTGCCAGGAAGGTCCATAATACTATAATCGTGAGGCAAGGTTACCTGCATCCAGCTGGTATCGTTATAGTCCGGAAGTTCTGCACCGGAAATGGAATCTCGAAGAAATTTCCAATCTGAATTAAAGGATCTTTCTCGACCACTTTCAGCTAAGTTATTGACCTGGCCATAGCTTTTTATTGCGATCAGTAACAAGGCAATTTTTAATATGTAGTTTGCTGTTTTCATCATTTTTTTAATTTATTTTCTTCGAACCGCGGTGGCATCGAACATATCCATCATCTTACCTTTTAAATGATTCTGATCGTCCTTAAATAGTTTTACCGCTACATTAAAACCTTGGGTAGTAAATGAAAAATCAAGTTGGTCTTGGGTTTCTTGTATGTCCGACAAGGTCACTACCGGATTCTTGCCCTCTGGATCGATAAGCTTCCCAGTTAGTTTTCCATTGCTTCTACTGAAATCCGCTATCATTTTGGAGTCCCCATTGGGCGTTCCCACAAATGTCAGATCCCATTTGCCCGTATAAAAGTCATTAGTGGAAGTGGTCGAGTTCCCTAATTCTTCCTCAACAACAACGGGTTTGGGTTCGTTGGCCAATTTAAATTCAGCTCCCATGACCACCATTAGAGTGCCCGGATTTTCTACGCGATCATTGGTAAAGACCAGGTACAAGTCTTTTAACTGGCCGTCGAAATCCCTGGGCAAGGTTATAGGTGCCGCCATTGGGCTTGGTGCAAAACCGCCTTCTGAGGACGCTTCCAGAAATTTTGATTCCCCGATCATTGTTCCGGTTGGAGTATCTAAATGCAGTTCCAATTTTCCACCTGCCGCATTTAATTGTGCCACTGGTGCCGTTGCTTGCAAGTTAACAGAGGATAAACCTGTTAGGTCTACTTGTTTTAGGGATACATAGGCCCCAGATTTTGAAGGAATTATTAAATTGGAGCCACCGAATGCCATTTTAGTGGCATCAACGAATTCATCAAAATCATGTGCTCCCACAGTTGTGGAACGAAGCACAAACGATTTTTCTGCTAAAAGAGCTGGCATGCCGTTGGCACCATGGTCTTTGTAGGCCGCTCTCACGATGTACACCCCTTTACCCTGATCACTCGCTTTTACCGTGGCGGGAAAGGATCCCTTGGTAGGAAGGCTGTTGGCATTGGATTTCTTCTCACCCAAACTCAGAATGTATTTTGTAATATCGGCAGCTTCCTCTGCAGATAGCTGCGGATGTGCGGCCATCGGTACCTCGCCCCAAACGCCACCACCGCCTGAAATGATTTTTTTGCTGAGGTATTCCTCTGCGTTGGTATCCCCCTTATATTTCATGGCAACATCCATATAGGAAGGCCCTATGGATTTTTCCTGTTGTTTGTGACAAGCCATACAATCACTCGCATCCATGAGGCTTTTTCCACCGGCAAAGGCTGCCGATGCATCCGCGGCACGATGCCCTTGGGCAATCTCGATTTTATCGAAACCTTCGGCCAAATAATCGAAATTTACAGATACTTCATCTTCTTTGATGCCCTTTCCTAGGCTGCCATCTTCTTTGTCGCTCACTTCAATAGTATAATCCAAATAGGTGTTTGGCATATAAAAGGTTTTATTGCTATTCGGCATTTGTAGACTTAGAACGGGGGGTTCGTTACCTGCTATTATTTCCATGGATTGACTACTTTCACCACCTTTACCGTCTGATACGGTAAGCTTTACATTGTAAATGCCAATATCATCGAGTGCTATTTTAATATCGGGGGTATTGATGGATTTCTTGAATCCGTTGTCAGAACTGATTTCCCAAGTATATTTAAGATCATCCTGGTCCGGGTCTTCGGTACCTTCGGCAGTTAGTTCAAGGTTGAACGGTACGGCACCGCCCATTTTATTGGCCGCCATCTGCACTTGTGGCAAACGGTTACCGCCATTGTATTCTATTTTAATAAGTCTGGCATCATCGTTGGCCGTAAACCAACCGGAACCATATTCCAGCATATACAAATCTCCATTTGCTGCAAATTGCATATCCATGGGGTTGCTGAACCGGTAGCTGGGCATAAAGCGCTCCATCGATTTAAGATTGCCTTCTTCGTCCATGGTGATGGCCATGATCCAACCGCGCATCCACTCATAGGCAAAGAACTTACCATCATAATATTTTGGGAAGGCCCGCTCCGCATCCTTAAAATCCTCGGAATAATATACAGGTCCCGCCATGGCATTTCTACCACCACTGCCTACCAAGGGAAATTCCTCTGATTCCGCATACGGGTACCAAACGAAAGCATCTTGGGCGGGAGGGAGTGTTTCCAGTCCCGTATTGTTAGGGGAAGTATTTTTTGGTGCCTTGGCATCCCATTTTTCAAGCGATTTTTCATTCGCAAAATCATATTTTACATACGCTTTATTATTACCCACAAAATGAGGCCAACCGAAATTCCCCGCTTTTCGCGCCTGTCCAATTTCATCATGACCTGCCGGACCGCGTAACGAATCTGCCTCGCTGGCGTCGGGGCCTACTTCGCCCCAATACACAAAGCCGGTATGCTGGTCCACCGAAATACGGAAAGGATTTCTGTGACCCATAGTGTAGATTTCAGGGCGGGTTTTTGGGGTGCCTTCTGGAAATAAATTTCCTTCCGGAATGCTATAAGTACCATCTGCATTGGGTTTTATCCGGATAATCTTACCGCGTAAATCGTTGGTATTGGCAGAAGATTTCTGGGCATCCCAGGGACCTCTTCCAGGTCGCTCATCTGAAGGACTGTACACACTGGCACGTGGACTGGTATTATCGCCGGTAGAAAGGTAAAGATTACCCGCTGCGTCCCAAGCTATAGATCCACCGGTATGGCAGCATTGTTCCCGTTGTGTAGGTATGTTCAATAAAACCTTTTCAGAATCCATGACCAATTCTTCACCGTTCAATACAAAGCGTGAAAGAATGTTTGCGGATTCGTTAATGGGAGAGTAGTATAAATAGATCCAGTGGTTCTCGGCAAAATTGGGGTCAATGTTAAGGCCTAATAAACCGTCCTCACCAACGGATTCTTCCCCTTCTTTATTTACATATTTTAAGCTCACCGGTATTTTGGCAATCGTTTTTAATTCATTGGTCTTGGTGTTGAAAATACGCACTTCACCCTTACGCTGAATGAAAAGAATTCGATCACTATCCAAAATTGCCAATTCCATTGGCTCATCCAATTTTTCAGCTAAAATAACCTTGGTAAACCGGTTCTCTTCAGGTCGTGCCATGGCGTAGTCCAACGCTTTAGGGGCATCGCCACCTATGGCGAAATGAATACCCGCCCAAAGATGGTTTAGAAATAGGGGTTCTTCATAAGTTTCATCGGTATGGCCCATGGCCGTATAAAATGAACGTCCGCCATCAAACTCTTGATACCAGCTCATAGGGTGATAATCTGGGTTGCTACCCCCTTGGTACGACTTTTCATCTATGGTCAACACCACATTAATGTTCGGCGAAATATTCTTAAAACTGTAAAATTCGTCCTCGCGTTCAAAGGTATCGGGCATGCCCTTGGTTGCCCAATGGTCTTTTTCGGTAACGATGAATGTTCCCTTTTGTACATTGCTTGGGGTTATGGGATGGTCTTGAAACCATGCCCCCGCCAATTGACCATACCAAGGCCATTCGTATTCGGTGTCGGTCGCGGCATGTACCCCAACATACCCACCACCAGCTTGGATGTAACGCTCAAAGTTATTCTGTTGTTCATCGTTCAGCACATCCCCAGTAGTATTTAGGAAAATAACCGCATTGTATTTTTTCAGTTCCTTTTCATTGAATTGTTCGGCGTCTTCCGTAAAGGAGATATCAACATCCTTTTCCTTAGCCATTTTGGCAAGCGCCGCTTTACCGGCAGTAATGGATTCGTGCCTGAAGGCATCTGTTTTACTAAAGACGAGCAGATTTGTTTTGTGCTTGTCCGTACAGCTTGTTACGGTAAAAATAAGAGCGATAATGATACCGATGAGTGATTTAAATTTCATGTTCCAATAGTTTAAGAATGAAGCAAATATAGAATAATATTTTTAATGTCTTAAAAAAAGACATTAAAATTTAATACCTTTGAGAATATAAGAGGAAGCATAAAGAAAAATTCGTAGTTGTCCCCATGTTTGTATCTTGCACTATTTTTTGAATATGATAAATTACAATGAAAAAAATCTGGTCAATCAACTTTCAATTGACTGTGTAATCTTCGGTTACCAACAAAAGGAATTAAAAGTTTTAGTGCCTAAACTATTATTTAAAGGCGATTTTTGGACCCTTCCCAGCGGTTTTATTTTTCAAGAGGAGGGAATAGATTTGGCCGCCAAACGAATTTTGGAACAGCGAACAGGAATCAAGGATATTTTTTTGGAACAGTACCGTGTATTTGGCAATGTACCAAGAACTACCCACACTACCTTGAACAGTATGTTGGAATTGAATAAAGGGCATTTTGATATGCTGAAAGTGAACGACAATTTTTTGGTATGGCTTACCCAACGATTTATATCCATTGGATACTATGCTTTGGTCGATATTAATAAAGTAGTCCCTAACTTAACCGAGATCGACCAATCGATTGAATGGTACGGTATTTCTGAACTTCCTAATATGATAAGTGACCATAATAAACAGGTTGTTTTTGCATTAGAGGCCCTTCGCCAAAATTTGGATAGCAAGTTGCTCGGATTTAACTTATTGCCAGAAGAATTTACGATGAAAGAGCTGCAACAACTCTACGAGGCAGTATATGATAAACCGTTTCGAAGGAACAACTTTCAAAAGAAGATGTTGGATTTGGACGTACTGGAACGAGTGGGTAAGAAATTAACCGGGGCCGCCAATAAAGCGCCTTATATATATAGATTTAGAAGTTAAACCTCATCCTCTGTTTGATGGTTAACCTGTTTGGAGAATTTATTGAGTAAACGATTTTTGATTGTAATATTTACTAGAAAATATTTAGGGAAAATAAAATTAGTTTGTCTTTATTACTTATTTAAATTCAATATATTTAAATTATCAGAAAGTAAGTCATCTTACTTTAAGTTCATTTAAA
>JAHEMY010000065.1 GCA_024643425.1 Flavobacteriaceae bacterium | reverse complement strand
CCTAAGAATTGCTTCGTTCTAAAGGCACTGCTTCTTCGTTGTACATCAATGATTTCATTTAACCTTCGCTTTTTCACTTCTTCAGGAACATCATCAACCAATTTCCTTGCGGCCGTTGTTCCCGGACGTTCCGAATACATGAACATAAAACCAAAGTCGTATTGCACATATTCCATGAGGCTTAGCGTGTCTTGATGGTCTTCTTCTGTTTCCGTAGGAAAACCGGAAATCATATCTTGTGAAATTGCACAATCAGGTAGGATCCGGCGCACGGTATCTATGAGTGCCATATACTCTTCACGTGTATGCTGACGGTTCATTTCTTTTAAAATTCGCGTGCTTCCACTTTGCACCGGTAAGTGTATGTAATTACAGATGTTCTTGTGTCGAGACATAGCATGAAGCACATCTTCGGTCATGTCTTGTGGGTTGCTGGTCGAGAATCGAATGCGCATTTTTGGTTGCGCCATCGCTACCATTTCTAATAATTGCGCAAAATCCGTTGCTGTGGCTTGCTCCATTTCTGAAGCATTTTTAAAGTCTTTTTTGAGTCCGCCACCATACCACAAATAACTATCCACATTTTGTCCAAGCAAGGTGATTTCCTTATAACCTTTTTCTGCCAGGTCGTTTACTTCTTGCAAAATACTCTGTGGGTCTCTGCTGCGCTCTCGTCCACGGGTAAATGGAACTACGCAAAACGTGCACATATTATCACAGCCACGGGTGATGCTTACAAAAGCGGTCACTCCATTTCCGCCCAATCGCACCGGAGACACATCGCCATAGGTTTCGTCCTTGCTTAAAATTACATTGACGGCATCGCGGCCCGCTTCAACTTCTTGCAATAAATTTGGAAGGTCTTTATAGGCATCGGGGCCAACCACCATGTCGACGATTTTTTCTTCTTCAAGAAATTTGCTTTTTAAACGTTCGGCCATACACCCCAAAACGCCTACCTTCATTTGAGGGTTGATCTTTTTTACCGCATTGTATTTCTCTAAACGCTTTCGCACGGTCTGTTCCGCCTTATCGCGAATGGAACAAGTATTCACCAAAACCAAATCGGCTTCTTCCAAATGTTGGGTGGTATTATAGCCTTGATTGGCAAGGATGGACGCAACGATTTCAGAATCGCTGAAATTCATCTGACAACCATAACTTTCAATATATAACTTCCGAGCATTCCCTTCTTTCGCGTCTAAAACTAAAGATGCGCCCTGCTTGTTTTCGTCGATTATTTTCTCTTCCATGTAAAAATGCTGAGGTAACAAAAATTTTTATGAGTAAATTCAAATAACATACCCATACGCGTGGGTAGGTCACAAAGATACAATATTTATGCTGAATGTGTCAAAATGGCAGAAGCTTTGGTGCCGTACTTTGTGACATTATTTTTATACATTTATACAATTCAAACTAACCTGAAACGCAATGGAACACTCTATTTTTAATCGTATTGAAGAAAAGAAATCGGTAGATTTTGGCGATATCCTGTCCAAGAGTATTGAGCTTTTTAAAAAGGTATGGGTTGAAGCGCTGAAACACGCCGTGGTCACCATCCTGATTATTATTCCCTTCATGCTCCTTATGTACATGCCGTTTTTTCCAATGATTATGGAATCTGTCGCTAATGAAAGTTCTTATGATCCTTCAACGGCGCTGAATAATCATTTTTCCGGATTGTTTATGGGTGGGTGGATTTTCGTAGTTTTTCTTATTGCACTTGTCATTCAACCTTTAGCGCTCTCAATTCAAGGAAATTTCTTTAAAGTTTGCAAGAAGTACGATTTGGATGAAGATGTTCCAACAGATCGATATTTCCATTTACTAAAAAATCACTTCGGAAAACTACTGCTGTTAACATTGGCATCGATGGGAATTGCCATGGTGGCTGCATTATTGTGTTACCTGCCATTACTTTATGCGATAGTTCCTTTGCAATTACTCTTACCTATTTTTGTGTTTAATGAATCGTTGAGTATTTCAGAAATAATTAAGGCCGCATTTAAATTGGGAAATAACTATTGGCTTACGGTTTTTGGGCTCATTATAGTATCTGGTATTTTGTCTTCTGTGGGTATTATTTTGTGTTTCATTGGGGTCTTAGTGACCAGTTTCTTCCAATATATTGTGATTTATTATTTTTATAAAGAAAGTATTGGCTTTTATGAAAACTCAGGAATCACGGGGGCTTAGAGCATTCTGTTTCAGCAATTTTTAGTCCTTATTTTTCGCCTATTTTCAAAGGTGTGCAGATTGTATAAAAAAAAATCACATACTTTTGTACTCCAAATTTAACTACTATGGCGAAGAATTTAGTGATTGTTGAGTCTCCTGCAAAAGCCAAAACCATTGAAAAATTTCTAGGAAAGGATTTTAAAGTGACTTCAAGTTTTGGTCATATTGCCGATCTTCCCGCAAAGGAACTTGGAGTAGATGTTGATGGTGATTTTACACCTAAATATATAGTCTCAAAAGACAAGAAGAGCTTGGTAAAGGAACTCAAGAACCTTGCAGACAAGGCCGAAATGGTCTGGCTAGCAAGTGATGAGGATCGAGAAGGAGAGGCCATTGCTTGGCATTTAGCCGAGTCGTTAGATTTAAAAGAAGAACATACCAAAAGAATCGTTTTTCACGAGATTACCAAGTCGGCAATCTTAAAAGCGATCGAGAATCCAAGAAAAATTGATTATAATCTTGTTAATGCACAACAGGCACGACGTGTTTTAGATCGCTTGGTGGGTTATGAACTGTCTCCCGTATTATGGAGAAAAGTGAAAGGAGGCTTGTCTGCAGGCCGTGTACAAAGTGTGGCCGTGCGATTAATTGTTGAACGAGAGCGTGAAATAGAATCGTTTACACCTGTTGGGTCATACAGAGTAGATGCCGAATTTATTACAAAAGAAGGTTCAAAGTTTAAAGCGAAACTTCCGAAGAATTTTGATACGGAGGCAGAAGCGAAGTCGTTTTTAGAACGAAATATATCGGCCAAGTATAAAATTGGAGAGTTAACTAAAAAGCCTGGAACTAAATCGCCGGCACCTCCATTTACCACCTCCACCTTGCAACAGGAAGCTTCTCGAAAGCTTTATTTCTCGGTGAGTAAGACCATGACAATAGCACAACGCTTATACGAGTCGGGTTTGATTACTTATATGAGAACCGATAGCGTGAATCTTTCTGAAGATGCTAAAACGGCAGCAAAAGCGGCTATTGAAAAATCTTATGGTCAAGAATACAGCAAGCCAAGAAACTATAAAGGAAAGTCAAAGGGAGCGCAAGAAGCCCACGAAGCCATCCGACCTACCGAAATGGGGCGCCAGAGCATCGAAGGGGATCGCGATCAAATACGTTTGTACGATTTAATTTGGAAGCGAACCATTGCTTCACAGATGAGTGATGCTAAATTGGAACGCACCAATGTGAAAATTGACATCCTTTCTTCGAAGCCCGTTACCGAAAACTTTACGGCCAATGGAGAGATGATAAAATTTGATGGTTTTCTGAAAGTATACTTGGAAGGAACCGATTACGATGAAGAGGAGCAAGAAGGAATGCTTCCCGTATTGCACGAGGGAGATGCTTTGGAAAATAAATACATCACTGCGACCCAGCGTTTCAGCAGGCCGCCATATCGTTATACTGAAGCTTCGTTGGTAAAACAGTTGGAAGAATTAGGGATTGGACGGCCATCGACCTATGCGCCGACCATTTCGACCATTGTTCAAAGAAATTATGTTGAAAAAGGCACCATCGATGGCGTAGAGCGATCGTACAATCAGTTCACTTTAAAGAGTGACGCCCTTTCCGAGAAAGTATTAACTGAAACGGTAGGAAGTGATAAAGGAAAGCTAGTGCCTACCGATATTGGGATGATTGTGAACGATTTTCTAGTTGAACATTTCAACGATATTGTCGATTATCATTTTACGGCAAAAGTAGAAGAGGATTTCGATGATATTGCCGATGGAAAAGAAGAGTGGAAAGACATGATGAAGAGTTTCTACACGAAGTTTCACCCTCAAGTAGAGGATGTTCAGGAAAATGCCGACCGTGAAAGCGGGGAACGCATCCTTGGTGAAGATCCAAAAACAGGGAAGCCTGTACTGGTTCGTTTAGGCAAGTTTGGTCCTATGGCACAAATTGGAGGTCCGGACGACGATGAGAAGATCTTTGCCAGTTTACGTCCCGATCAACAATTGCATTTAATCACTTTTGAAGAGGTGATGGATTTGTTCAAACTGCCAAAACAATTGGGAACTTACGACGGAGAAGAGGTAGAGGTGGCCAATGGAAGGTTTGGTCCCTATGTTCGATTTGGAAAGAAATTTATATCGCTGCCCGATGGAATGGATCCTTTGGATGTAACGATGGCGGAAGCGAAAGAGTTAATTGAAGAAAAGAAAAAGGCAGACGCACCTATTTATACCTATGAAAAGTTACCGGTTCAGAAAGGAACAGGTAGGTTTGGGCCCTTTATCAAGTGGAACAATATGTTCATCAATGTGAACAAAAAATACGATTTTGACAATCTCTCTGAAGCCGATATTATCGAACTTATTGAAGATAAAAAACAAAAGGAGATCGATAAATTAGTTCAAGAGTGGCCGGAAGAAGGTATACGGATTGAAAAAGCACGTTGGGGCCGATTTAATCTTCTAAAAGGAAAAACCAAGGTGGAATTACCTAAAACTACTAAAGCCGATAAGCTTAGCCTAGAGGAAGTGAAAGAGCTTCTGGATAAAGCTAGTGCAAAGAAAAAGGGTCGAACCAAAAAAACAACGGCTCGTAAAAAATGATCGAATTCTTAACGCCCATTTCTAAATCGGTGGTTGCCCACCGTGAGATTTTAGCTCCCGGAGTTTTAGGGAAGCAAATAGAAGCCCATGTCACGCAAGGAGCCTTGCCTTCCTTGCATCAAGTTAAGTTTGCTTTACTAGGGGTGAAGGAGAATCGAAACGATGAAGACTACCGAGGGGAGACCATAAATTTTGATGTATTGCGAAAAGCGCTCTACGGATTGTATCCAGGAAATTGGACCGAAAAGATTGTGGATCTTGGCGATATAGAACCGGGCAATAGTGTGGAAGATACTTATTTCGCTTTTCGTACCGTGCTTGAGGCCTTGTTGAAAAAAGATATTATTCCTATTGTCTTAGGAGGAAGTCAGGATTTATTATACGCGCAGTACCGTTCCTACGATTTTAAAGGTAACATGCTAAATCTCGTGAATATCGACCATCGATTTGATTTAGGAGACGCCGAACAGCCTATTACCAATAAATCCTATGTAGGGAAAATTATTGTAGACAAACCTTATAATTTATTCAATTACAGTGTATTGGGGTATCAATCGTATTTCAATCCGCCGGCAGAGATTGCGCTGATGGAGAAACTGTATTTTGATGCGTATCGTTTAGGGACAGTTACTAAAGATATCACAGAAGTAGAGCCCATACTAAGGGATGCGGATATAGTGGCTTTGGATGTTTCTGCAATAAAAAGTGGGGATTTGAGTTATAAATACAACAATAGTCCTAACGGATTTGATAGTCGAGAAATATGTGCTATTTCAAGGTATGCGGGAATAAGTAACAAGGTAAGTTCATTTGGATTGTTTGAATTGAAAGAATTTAACCAGTCGGAAAGTGCTGCCACCCTTATTTCACAAGTGATTTGGTATTTTATAGAAGGGGTGAACTTTAGAGTAGATGATGAAGATTTTTCCAGCGAAAAACTTTATAAAACCTATCAAGTGCCTGTGGGTGATGAAATTTTAACTTTTAAGAAAAGTAATAAAACCGGTAGGTGGTGGATAGAATTGCCATTTTTTTCGAATGTTAATAATAAATTAAAAAGACCTACGTTATTACCATGCACTTATGGCGAATATTTGAGTGCAACAAATCAGGAAATACCTGAAAGGTGGTATAAAGCCCGCCAAAAGAATGAAGTGTAACCAAAACCAAGTAAACTTGATTTAAGGGGTTTTTTCAGAAAAATGTTGTTTTTTTGAAATTTTATAGATAGGTTTACCCCCTTAAATCTTTTAAAATTTAACCTAATTACCTATGAAGAAGCTAATTGCAGTTTTTGCGATCGTTGCCTTGTTGTTTAGTTGTAGCTCGAAAAAAGATCGAGGTGAACTTGTTGGAGCAAAAGGCAAAAAGTGGTATCCCGAAAAGCCTTACGGAATGACACTTATACCTGGTGGATCTTTCCTCATGGGTAAGGCTGACGATGATTTTGTCGCCGTAAACGATGCTCCGACCCGTACCGTGACCGTTCGTTCCTTTTATATGGACGAAACAGAAATCACCAATGCTGAATACCGCCAATTCGTGAATTGGGTGCGTGATTCTACCATCCGTTTAAAACTTGCGATCCTTGCCGATGAGGTGGGTGCTACCCCTGGAGATGGTGGTGTAGGTGAGTATGCCTTTGTTGACCAAGAGAATGAAGAAATGACTCCTTGGGATCAATATAACTATGATAATTATTATGGAGTTGGTGAGGATTTTTACGCAGGACGTAAAATTAATCATGATGTTGATTTATTAGCCGATACTGCAGAGTATCCGGATGAGTACTATTCGGAGGTTATGGATTCAATGTATATTCCTGCCGAAGAAGCTTATAACGGTCAGCGTACCATCGACGTAAGTAAATTAAACTTCCAATACACCTATTTAGATATTCAAGCGGCTGCTCGTTCAAAAGAAAAACGCAGAAAAGACTTTATCAAAAAAGAAGAAGTGAACATCTATCCGGACACTACCGTATGGATCAAAGACTTTAATTACTCCTACAACGAGCCTATGCATAACGATTACTTCTGGCATGAGGCATATGGGGATTATCCTGTAGTTGGAGTGAACTGGAAACAAGCCAAAGCTTTTTGTGCATGGAGAACCCTATACAAGAACGCCTATCAGAAATCAAGAAGAAGACAATACGTAAATTCCTTCCGTCTTCCTAGTGAAGCGGAATGGGAATATGCTGCTCGTGGCGGATTAGAATCTGCGACCTTCCCATGGGGTGGGCCTTATGCGAAGAACGACCGTGGTTGTTTCATGGCAAACTTTAAACCTTTACGAGGTGATTATGCTGCCGATCAAGCTTTATACACGGTAGAAGCAGATGCTTACGAACCAAACGACTACGACCTATATAACATGGCCGGAAACGTTAGTGAGTGGGTAGATTCTTCTTACGATCCAGGTTCTTACGAGTATTCTTCGTCGATGAACCCAAGTGTAAACGATCCTGAAAACATGCGTAAAGTAGTGCGTGGTGGTTCATGGAAAGATGTGGCCTACTTCCTTCAAGTAAGTACGCGTGATTACGAATATGCAGATTCAGCAAGAAGTTATATCGGATTCCGTACCGTTCAAGACTATATGGGAACCAACGTAACAATGAATAAAAACTTCGGGGACGCACGATAGTCTCAAATCAAATAAACTAAAAAACCAAAACTTAACTCAAAACTTATATTATGGCACAGTCAAAATCATCCAAGAAACTTTTTAACATGGCCTACGGGCTTGGAGCTTCTATCGTAATTTTAGGAGCATTATTTAAAATCCTTCACTGGGAATTAGGTCCCTTAAACGGAGGTATCCTACTAGCAGTTGGACTTATCACAGAAGCAATTATTTTCGCAATCTCTGCTTTCGAGCCGGTTGATGACGATTTAGATTGGTCTCTAGTATATCCTGAATTGGCTGGAGGAAAAGCAAAAGACGGTAAAAAAGAGTCACAAGATCCACAAGGAATTCTTTCTAAGAAATTAGATGAAATGTTGAAAGATGCTAGAATCGATTCAGAATTAATGTCTAGCTTAGGAGAAAGCATCCGTTCTTTCGAAGGAGCTGCTAAAGGTATGGCCCCAACCGCCGAAGCAATGAACTCAACCAAGAAGTATAGTGAAGAAATGGCCTTGGCTGCTGCTCAAATGGAGTCATTAAACAGCTTGTACAAAGTACAGGTTGAATCTACTAGCCGTCAAGCTGAGGTGAACGAAAGAGTAGCTGAAAATGCTGAACAACTTAAAGCTCAAATGGAGCACCTAGCAACCAACCTTTCTTCATTGAATGGAGTTTATGGAGGTATGTTATCAGCAATGACCAATAGAAACTAATTAGTTTTTCAACTGTAATTAATATTAATCTTTAAAAGAAAGAAAAAATGGCAGGAGGAAAACTATCCCCAAGGCAGAAGATGATTAACCTAATGTATTTGGTTTTCATCGCGATGCTTGCATTAAATATGTCCAAAGAGGTATTATCTGCATTTGGATTATTGAACGATAAAATAGATAAAGCTAATACCGATACTCAAGCGCGTAATGTTGCTTTTATGGGAAGTCTGGAGCAAAAGGCTCAAGATGAGCCTCAAGAGTACAGCACTGTATTAGAAAAAGCAAAAGAAGTTGATGCGATTTCTAATGAATTGGATAGCTATCTAACCGCTTTAAAAAGTAAGGCAATTGAAAAATTGGAAGATCCAACCGATTATGAGGTGATGGACAAAGCCGATTTCTTTGATCAAGCTTTCTTTAATGCGGATAAATACAAAGAAGAGGGTCAGGAATTTGTAAATAGAGTCAATACCTACAGAACAAAAATGGATGCTTTTATCGATGAGGTGAAATCAGATTCAACTTTGTCTAAGAAGATTCAAGGAATTGATGATATAAAGTCATCCATAGACCGAAACTTCAGTACTGATCAAGTAGCGAACCGTGATGGTGTTAAACAAGACTGGTTGCGTTATAACTATGAAGGGTTTCCTTTAATCGCTTCTCTAACTAAATTAACACAGATTCAAGCGGATGTGAAAACCATTAAAAGTGAATTGTTTGGAAAAATGTTGTCTGGTCAGCAAGCTGCAGCGCTTTCCTACAGCAATTACTCTACGTTAATGGAAGCTCCTAAGTCTGCCTATTATTCAGGTGAGAAGTTCGATGGTTCTATCGTTCTTGGACGCACCGATGAAAGTACAATTCCTAAAAGAGCCGAATTAACTTTAGATGGTAGAAAATTAGTTCAGGGTCAAGATTACTCCTTTGAAGGTGGTAAAGTTAAGATGAGCGTTGGTGCAGGAAGTCCTGGAGATCATAAAATTGAAGGAATTCTTTATTATGGTGAAGGTGGAGAAGAAACTCCTGTTAATGTAGTAACTGGATTCGCAACAATTACTAAACCAAACGCTGCTGTTATTTCAGCAGATAAGATGAATGTAGTTTATCGTGGTGTTGATAACCCTATGACGATCTCTATTCCTGGTATTCCTGATAATAAAGTTAGTGCTTCAGCTGCCGGGTTAACAAAGGGAGCAGGTAGTAAATATATGATGCGTCCTGGTCAAGGTCGTACCGTTAGTATCAATGCTAGAGGTACCTTACCTGATGGTCAAAATATTAGTACCAACTCAGAATTCCGAATTAAAGATATTCCGCGTCCAATTGGATCTATTCGTGGTGAGACAGGAGATGGAAGTTGTGTTCGTATGCAGCGTCAAGGACTTGAGATTTCAAGCGTTGGAGCAGCATTGGAAGATTTCGACTTTGATTTAAACCTTAATGTAACAGGATTTAGTTTCAAAGTATCCGGTCAGCCAACCGTTGTTGTGAGTGGAAACAAATTAAACTCACAAGCTAAAAGTACTTTGGCAAGAGCGAGAAGAGGAGAAACTGTTCAAATCTTTGATATCAATGCTACCATTTCGGGAAATTCAGGATATAAATTGAAGAAGATTTCCCCAATCTGTATTGAATTAACTAATTAAGAGTAACAAACTATGAGCTTTAAAAATGTTGTTTTATGTGTGATGGTTTTGTTGATGGGTGTGAGTGCGCAGGCGCAGTTAAACATTCTCAACGCCAAAACTCCTGAGGAGATAGGTGTAAAGACCGATTCTCAGATCGCTTACGATAACGACAATCCTTTGCCTTACGGGTATGTGGACGAACGTGACGTATTGTGGTCTAAAACTACTTGGGAAATAATTGACCTAGATGAAAGGGTAAACTTTCCATTGTATTACCCAATCGATACCAACAACATTGGATCTGAAAGACGTTCTTTGTATGATGTTTTGGTAAAGAACATTAAAGACGGAACTATTGAAGAGGTATATGCCGATTCGTATTTTACGGAAAAAAGAACCTTGAAGGATATTGAAGCTTCTTTAGTGTATAGTGATACTACCGATTTAGGGGTGGAGCAATACAACGCTGAAGGTTTTGTAGATCCTGAGTACATCCGAAGATTTACATTGGATGCAGGTGACGTGGAGGAATGGAGAGTTCGAGGCGTATGGTATTTAGATAAGCGTCAAGGAGAACTTCGTTATCGATTGCTGGGAATTTGCCCGGTTGCGAACGAAGCACGTTCTAAGGCGTATCCTGATGATGGTGTAGATGCTAAAGTTGAATTGTTTTGGATATGGTTTCCTGCTGCAAGAAATGTATTGCATCAAGCAAAAGCCTTTAACCGAAAAAATACTTCTCAGCCCATTTCATTTGATCACTTGTTAAATTCACGACGATTTAGTGGAGTTCTATACAAAGAAGATAACGTTCAAGGTGACCGTGGCGTAGCCGATTATATTAGTGATAATGCACTAATGCAGTTGCTCGAATCGGATCGTATTAAAGAACAGATTAGAAATATTGAAATCGACCTTTGGAATTATTAATAAGACCAAAGTCGTAACTTAGAACCCTCCTTTGTGCCAAGGAGGGTTTTTTTATATGAAAAAAGTAGATTACATCATTGTAGGGTTTGGGATTGCTGGGATCGCAATTTCTGAACATTTACTAAGGCGTAAAAAGTCGTTTATTATTTTCGATCAAAATACCTCTGGAGCTACACGAACAGCCGGTGGTGTCGTAAACCCGGTTGTTTTGAAACGATTTCATGCTGTGTGGAAGGCACAAGAATTTCTGAATTATGCCGAACCCTTTTACCACGCCTTACAACATAGGTTAGGAACTAGTTTCCTAAATGAAACTACCATACAGCGAGTGTTTAATAATTATGAAGAGCAAAATCAGTGGATAGCATCTAGTGATCAAAAAAACTTAGCGCCCTATTTAGAGGCTTCAATTATCCAGGATGCAGTGGCTAATTGGAACCATATATACGGCATGGGAACTGTTAATGGTTCATTTCAAATTGAAACCAATGGCCTTATCAATTCATTTCAAGAGTTTTTAAAAAAGCATGACTCCATTCGCTTCGGAAGGTTCGATTACAATGAACTTAATTTTATTGAAGATCAGGTTTATTACCAAGATGTGACCGCAAATAAAATTGTTTTTGCGGAAGGAATTCAAGCATTGGATAATCCATATTTTCCTTCAAATTGTTTAATTCCTAAAAAAGGAGAATACATTACCATCAAGGCGCCCGAATTAAAGCTTTCATCAATCCTGAAGGCCTCCTTTTTTGTGATTCCTCAAGGGAA
Source organism: Flavobacteriaceae bacterium (assembly GCA_024643425.1). Lineage (GTDB taxonomy): Bacteria > Bacteroidota > Bacteroidia > Flavobacteriales > Flavobacteriaceae > JAHEMY01. The sequence goes on along the minus strand of JAHEMY010000065.1, from coordinate 1,927 downwards.
TGACTGCTATAAGGTGGGTGCAACTTTTGCGCACGGCGATCTTTCCAACGAATGCACAGAAAAAGGTAAAATACAATTAACGCAAAAGATGGAAGAACTTTTAAAAGTACCTTTCGAAGTTATTCATCAGGAAGCAGGCATGCGTCCTACCGTAAAAGACCATCGTCCCTTGCTTGGAAAGTCTTTAGAAAAAGATCACGTTTACTTTCTTAACGGACTTGGCTCAAGAGGCTTGTTAATGGCGCCTTTACTGGCTAAACAATTAATTGAATTGTGCGAAGAGGGGATTTCAGTGCCTAAAGACATAGGCATTCATCGATTTACTTCGTAGCTTTCTTCGGATCGAATTTAAAAAATAAGTTAATCCAAATATTCCGCGACAACCTTAAAATTATTGGGAGTAAAACCACAAGGGTAATGGTGATGGTCAGAAAGGTATTAAATCTTCCCATACCAAGGATTAAATAAGCAATCACAAAAGTAGCTATGGCTACCGCCACTCCAACGCCATAACTAACGTACATAGCGCCGTAAAAAAATGAAGGTTCAATTTTGTATTTGGTATGACAGTGCCCGCAATGCTCATGCATTTTCAAAGTTTGCGATAGGCGATAGGGATTTTTCAGTTGGTACATTTTGCCTTCATGACAAACCGGGCAAGTTCCCGTGAAGATGCTGTAAATTTTTGTTCCCTTGAATAGCGGCATGAGTATTTTTTTTGCAGTACAAAATTAGTCATCTTTGCACAATTCAAAGTCACAATTGTTACATACATGCTTAACATTCATAATCTATCGGTTGCTTTTCAAGGAGAGAACCTCTTCGAAGGAATTACGTTTCAGTTAAAAGGGGGAGACCGAGTGGGTCTCGTGGGAAAAAATGGAGCCGGAAAGTCTACCTTACTCCGCATTATTTCAGGGGAGCAGGAATACGATACTGGTCAGATTGCCACCGATAAAGAGATTTCAATCGGATTTCTAAAGCAAGACATCGATTTTAAAAAAGGAAGAACGGTTCTTGAAGAATCGTATCAAGCCTTCACCGAAATAAAAAGTCTTGAAAAGAAATTAGACTTTATCAATACCCAATTGGCAGAACGAACCGATTATGAAAGTGATGGGTACCATCAACTAATGGTCGATTTAAATGAATTTCAGCATCAGTATGAAATTCACGGTGGATATAATTACCAGGGAGAGACGGAACGGATTCTCCAAGGACTAGGATTTTTACGAAGTGATTTCGACAAATTAACCGATACTTTTTCAGGAGGTTGGCGGATGCGAATCGAATTGGCCAAGCTCTTGTTACAGAATCACGATATTCTGCTGCTGGATGAGCCTACGAACCACTTGGATATTGAATCTATTTTGTGGTTGGAAGATTTTTTAAAGAATTATTCCGGAGCGGTGGTTCTAGTGAGTCACGATAAGATGTTCTTGGATCATGTGACCAATCGAACCATAGAGATTTCCTTGGGGAAAATATACGATTACCCCAAGCCTTATACGCAATACTTGGTACAACGAAACGAGCTTAGAGAACAACAGATGGCGGCTCAGAAGAATCAACAAAAACAAATCGAGCAAACGGAAAAGCTTATCGAGAAGTTTCGCGCAAAGGCTTCTAAAGCTACCATGGCGCAATCACTTATAAAGAAATTAGACAAGATCGATCGCATTGAAGTGGATGAGGACGATAATTCGGTCATGACGCTCAAATTTCCAATATCGGTAACACCCGGAAAGGTGGTGGTGGTTGCTGAACATGCCTCAAAGAGCTATGGTGATAAAAAGGTGTTGAATCATGTGGATTTATTGATTGAACGAGATAGTAAAACTGCTTTTGTGGGACAGAACGGACAAGGGAAATCGACCTTGGCCAAAATGATTGTAGGCGACATCGATTTTTCGGGAAAGATTGAACT
>JAHEMY010000064.1 GCA_024643425.1 Flavobacteriaceae bacterium | reverse complement strand
TAATAGTAAATAGTTTGATTTATATGAACTTAAAGTTCTGAAATCTTAAAAGTGATACTATAATGAGCTTATCGTAGTTTTCAACAACTTGTTAACACTATTTTTCGCACAAAAAAAAGCCTCTAAAAGGAGGCTTTTGCATTTTATCGAGGGTTGGTATTACTATAGAAAGGAATATCCTACAGACAGAGTAACGACACTATTTTTACCATCATCTGTTTTTGAAATGTCCGATAAACCAAAATTATAGCGTCCTTCAAGTCGGATGCCCATGGGAAGATCGAACCCTAACCCTAAAACTGCGGTAATGTCAAAATTATTAGTCGCGATGTCGTTAATAGTCTCCCCTACCACGGTTTGAGCATCATCATTAATAAGTACACCAAATTGTGGTCCTACATGAAAGTTAAAATTATCGGATAAATAATATTTTACCACAATAGGTACATTCACATAGTCCAAATTAAAATCTCCCAATTCAAATTCTGCCCCTTGTTGCGAGTAAAGTAAGTCGGCTTGAAGCCCCAATTTATCACCTAATTTGCCCCCGGCAAATACCCCGGCTACAAATCCTGTTCGATTGTCTAAACCAGAGGCATCGCGAACGCTAGAAAAGTTCACCCCTGCTTTCACACCAAAATCGAGTCCTTGAGCCGATAGGTTTAAGCCTGTTCCTAGTAGTACTATTAAAATCAAAAATTTTCTCATAACGGATGTTTTTTATTTTCCGCTAAATTAAACGAAATTTACAATTCATTATTTTAATTTTTAACGAATCAACTGTGAAGTGGACTCAGGCACTCAAAGAGTACGAAAATTACCTACGTATTGAACGTGGCCTGTCTAAGAACACCATTGTTAATTACAGTCTCGATATCATGAAATTAATGAAATGGATGGATGCCAGTGAGATTAACGTGGCTCCTGAACAAATTTCAAAAGAGACCATTCAAGAATTTATTTATCAAATTGCTCGAGAAGTTAATCCTAGAACTCAGAGCAGAGTAATTTCGGGGCTGCGAGGATTTTTTAACTTCTTAATTTTTGAAGAATACCGAAAAACAAATCCTCTTGAATTAATTGAAAGTCCAAAATTAGGACGAAAACTGCCCGACACGCTCTCCGAACCGGAAATCGATCAAATTATTTCTGAAATAGATTTGAGCACTCCTCAAGGCGAACGAAATCGAGCTATTTTAGAAACCTTATATGGTTGTGGTCTCCGGGTGTCAGAATTAACTTCCCTTAAAATTTCAGATTTATTTTTTGAAGAAGGTTTTATTAAGGTCACCGGAAAAGGCGATAAACAGCGTTTTGTGCCAATTGCAGCTGCCACGATGAAGTACCTTACCATTTACTTATCACAAGTAAGAAACCATATACCCATCCAAGAATCTGCAAGGGATACTGTGTTCCTAAATCGAAGAGGGAAACCTTTAACCAGGGCCATGATTTTCACGATTATTAAAAGACTCACAGAAAAAGCCGGCATCCATAAAACAGTAAGCCCACATACCTTTCGACATTCATTTGCGACACATTTATTGGAAAACGGGGCCGACTTACGGGCAATACAACAGATGCTGGGCCATGAAAGCATTACAACCACTGAGGTTTATACCCATATTGACAAGTCGCACTTGTCCAAAGCCATTAATCAATTTCACCCAAGAAAATAAAAGGTTAAAAAAAGGTTATTTTGAGCTCAATGGTTCATTTAGCACAGTGTGTTTTGTAATTTTAAGAAAAACGAAACAACTTTATGAAAAACATTAAATTTAACAATGGAGATTTATTTCCTGCGGTTGGCTTGGGGACATGGAAAGCTAAAGGCGGCGATGTGAAACAAGCCATACGAGACGCAGTTCATTCAGGCTATCGACATATTGACACGGCTGCTATCTATGATAATGAGGAAGAAATTGGCGAAGCCCTGGAAATATTATTCAAGTCGGGTGAAATTAAAAGATCGGACCTATTTATTACCTCAAAACTATGGAATGATGCGCATCACCCAGACGATGTATTACCGGCTTTAAAAGAGTCCTTGTCAAAGTTAAAATTAGACTATCTAGATTTATATTTAATTCATTGGCCGGTTGTCTTTAAAAGCGGAGTTAAAATGGCACAATCTCCCGATGATTACGTGCCTCTCACTGACGTTCCTATTGGGGAAACATGGAAGAAAATGGAAGCAGCGAGAGAACTTGGTTTAGCGAAGCATATAGGGGTGTCTAATTTCAGTATAAAAAAATTAAAGGATCTTTTAGGTAAAGCACGTTTCCACCCTGAGGTTAATCAGGTGGAGCTCCATCCACTATTACAGCAAAATAATTTGCTTGATTTTTGTAATGAAAATAAAATTGTTTTAACGGCATATTCACCTCTTGGTTCCGGAGATCGGTCCGAGCAGATGAAAGCGGCAAATGAACCTAGTTTATTTGAGATTCCAATGATTCAAAAAATTGCAGAGAAACATCATGTGCATTCGGCAGAAATTTTAATTAGCTGGCACGTGCAACGAGGAACTGCCGTGATTCCAAAATCTACTTCTGCCAAACACATTGCTAGCAATTTAAAAGCGGCAGATTTGATTTTAAGTGAAGAAGACATGAATGAAATCGCCTCATTAGATAAAAACTATCGCTTCATTACCGGAAAGTTTTGGGACATGCCTGAAAAAGGATATGAAAATGTCTATGACGAATAAAAAAAGGCTCCATCTGGAGCCTTTTACTATTTTGCGATGTTCACTGCACGCGTTTCTCGGATAACGGTAACCTTTACCTGACCCGGATAGGTCATGTCCGTTTGAATCTTTTGAGAAATTTCAAAAGAAAGTTGTGCCGCTTTATCGTCGTTTACTTTTTCACTCTCAACGATTACACGAAGTTCACGTCCTGCCTGAATGGCATAGGCTTTTTGAACCCCGCCAAACCCAAAGGCGATATCCTCAAGATCTTTTAAACGTTGTATATAAGAATCTAATACTTGTCGTCTAGCTCCTGGACGAGCACCACTAATTGCGTCGCAAACTTGAATGATTGGAGAAAGTAAATTAGTCATCTCAATTTCGTCGTGATGCGCTCCAATAGCATTACAAACTTCCGGTTTCTCACCGTACTTTTCTGCCCATTGCATTCCCAGAATTGCGTGAGGAGTTTCTGTCTCCGCTTCAGGAACCTTTCCGATATCGTGAAGTAATCCTGCTCGTTTCGCCAATTTTGCATTCAATCCTAGTTCGGAAGCCATCACGCCGCATAATCGGGCTACCTCTCTCGAGTGATGCAGTAGATTCTGTCCGTAAGAAGAACGATATTTCATTCTTCCCACAGCTTTTATCAATTCAGGGTGAAGACCATGAATTCCTAAATCGATCACAGTACGTTTCCCAACTTCTAATATTTCTTCTTCTATTTGTTGCGTAGTCTTTTTAACCACTTCCTCAATACGCGCGGGGTGAATACGACCATCTGTTACAAGTTTATGAAGGGATAGACGTGCAATTTCTCTACGAACAGAGTCAAAGCAAGATAGGATAATGGCTTCAGGTGTATCATCCACGATAATCTCAACACCGGTGGCAGCTTCAATAGCTCGGATGTTTCTTCCTTCACGCCCAATGATACGTCCTTTTACATCGTCACTCTCTAAATTAAATACTGAAACACAATTCTCTATCGCTTCTTCTGTACCAATGCGTTGAATGGTATTAATGATCAGTTTCTTGGCTTCCTGTTGTGCAGTCATTTTTGCCTCTTCCATGGTATTTTGAATGAAGACCATCGCGTCGGTTTTGGCTTCTCCTTTCAAAGTTTCCATTAATTGCGATTTAGCATCTTCGGCAGAAAGGCTTGAAATAACTTCCAACTGCTCAATCTGACTGCGGTGTAGTTTTTCAATTTCCGATTCTTTTTTGTCAAGAAAAGAAAGGCGTTCTTCCAAAATATTGCTCTGCTTTTCAAGGTCGGCGTTTAGCTTTTTATTCTTTGCTAATTCATTAGAGACTTGCGATTCTTTGTCTCGGACCCTCTTTTCAACCTCTCCAATTTTCTTATCCCGGCCTAAGATTACTTTTTCATGTTCGGATTTAAGTTCAATAAATTTTTCTTTTGCTTGAAGGATTTTTTCTTTCTTGATTGATTCAGCCTCACTATGTGCTTCTTTTAAAATTGAAGCAGCATTCTTTTTGGCGCCTTTAATAACTCGAGAAGCATTGTTCTTTTCGAGCATTTTAGCGATGAGAAATCCTAGCGCAAGCCCTACAATTCCTACGATTATACTTACTATGATGTTGTTCATTGCTGTTGATTTATGTAATAAAAAAAGCCTACATTAACATATCGATTTTGTATAAACTCCTTAAAAACAAGTTTAGGGCTAACAAGCTGATCAAGTATCCGCTCAAAGACGGCGCGCTTTTACAACTTCAACTCACCCTTTTTAAAGAATTCCTGTTGAGTTTACCAAAAATTAGTATTAATGTAGGCAGTAACCTTATTTTATGTAAAGAACGTTATGCTAAGTGATTCAGTAACATTTGATTTAAAGCCTCTAGCTTCTCCTCTATTTGTTCTTGATCGTTATTTTTATCAATTCCTTTTTGCTCCACCTGGGCTGCAAACTGCAAGGCACACATTGCCAAAACATCTTGTTTGTCCCTTACGGCGTAACTCTTTTCAAACTTTTTAATCATCTCCTCTATCTTCTTAGCTGCTTTTCGCAAGCCTTCTTCCTGAGACGGTTGTATGGTCAAGGGATACACCCGGTCTGCGATGGAGAGTTTAATCTTTAACGCGTTTGACATTGATTTTATTTTATTCGGAAAGCTGAATTATACATTGATCAATTTCCCGAACCAGAGCATTTATTTTGAGTTTTGTATCTCGTTTATATTGGTCGCTACCTAGCATTGAATTGGCTAATTTCAGCGTCTCAAATTTTTCCTTCCAAACATCTATTTGTTGTTGCGCTTGTTGATGCTTGGCTTGTAACTGAAGCATTTCTTCTTCCAGCTGGGATTGATTTTGCTTCAGTTTTTCGTAACGATGAAGCAATTTACTTATCCTATTTTCTAGAGAATCAACAATTTCTGATAGTTGAGACATTCAATGAGCTTTTCAATACTTATTTCACAAAGTTAACATTCGGTTGTAAATCAACCAACTGTTTTTCTGTATTTTTTTGTATTATTGAGTACTAATGTACAAGATTAATTTTAAGCCCCTCATTATTTGTATTCTGAACCTCACATGACATTCAATTTCGCTACTCTTTTGTTATTTTTTGGGATCACTGTTGGTTTTGCTCAAAATGAAATTCCGGATAATTATTTTTCTAACCCAATGGAAATTCCATTGGTGCTTTCAGGAAGTTTTGGAGAACTGCGAAGCAATCATTTTCATAGCGGTCTGGATATAAAAACTCAGCAACGACAGGGAATTCCAATCTATGCCCCTGCCGACGGATTTGTGTCTCGAATAAAAGTAGGGCATTTTGGCTATGGAAAAGCGCTCTACATAAATCATCCAAATGGATATTCAACCGTATATGCGCATTTACTCAAGTATGGTGATTCAATTCAATCGTATGTTAAGAAGCATCAATATGAAAAGGAGTCATATGAAATTGAACTCTATCCTGAAGCTGAAAAATTGCCGGTTAAAAAAGGTGAGTTAATTGCTTATTCAGGAAATAGCGGCAGCAGCGGAGGACCCCATTTACATTTTGAAATAAGAGATGCAGCATCGCGGCCTATGAACCCAATGCTTTTTGGAATCAAAATTCCGGATAATAGGGTTCCTACTATCAATGGTTTATTTGTATACCCGTTAAGTGATTCAGCACAAGTAAATGGTTCTCAAAACATGCAGAAAATACGCTTAATACGCCAAGCGGATGGTTCCTACACCACTGAAAGTTTAAATGCCTATGGTAAAATTGGTTTCGGAATCTCAACACATGACCAACAAAATGGTGCTTCAAATAAAAATGGAACATATAAAATTATTTCCAGTTATAATGGTGAGGAATGGTTTGAAGTTCTTTTTAATAAATTTTCATTCGATGAAACGAGATACCTCAATCGCTTTATCGATTACGAGTATTTTGAAACCAATAAAAGTCGAATTCAAAAATTATTTAGAGAATCCAATAATCCTTTGAGCGTCATAACGAAGGAAAAAAATCAAGGATACGTTGATGTAAAAGATGGGCTATCGGGAGTTTATACCATTCAGGTAACCGACTTTCAAGGTAATGCAGTGCTCGTTACAATACCCATAACAGGTGCACAGCAAGAAATTACTCAGCCTCGTTCTGTTAAAGAAACACAAGATTTTATCGCCTGCGAACAAGCTTTTTCGATAACCAAAGGGAAGTTTAATGTTTACATTCCGGCCGGCAGTCTTTATGAAGATGTTTATTTGAATATTGAAGATAAGGGAGATACGCTAGTGCTTCACGAAGATATTGTTCCAATTCATAAAAACATTAGCATTAGTGTTGATGCGTCAAATTATACTGATGAAGATCGTTCAAAACTTTATATTGGAAGAATCAATTACAAAGGAATTCCCTACTACAGCGATACAGATCACGATGGCTCTAAGCTAACTACTCGTGTTCGAACCTTTGGCTCATATTGCATCGCATCCGACTCCAAAAGCCCTGTAATTAAGCCTTTGAATTTTTCAGACGGACAATGGATTAGTGACCAAGAAACCCTTAGAATAAAAATTCAAGATAACGAAAGTGGTATAAGTTCCTACAGAGCTACTATAAATGGAAAGTTCATTCTAACAGAATATGAACACAAAAAAGACGTTTTAACATATGATTTTAACGATCGTGTAATAGACGATGCCGAAAACAATTTAAAATTGATCGTGGTAGATAATGTTGGAAATAGTGCTACATTTGAAGCTACGTTTTTTAGAAAATCAATATAAATTTTACTCTTGAAGACTTTAAAAATTATCCTCCTGTTGTTCGTTTGCTTAACTACCTATATGGTAAGTGCTCAAACGGCTACCCTAAAAGGAATTGTATTTGATCAAGATGGCAATCCCGTCCCCGGTGCCACAGTTGCCTATCCCGGTAAAGGAGCGATCACCAACGATTACGGTGTTTATGTTTTAGAAATTCCTGCCAACCAAGAAATTGAAGTAACCTACTCTTACTTAAGTTTGAAAAATGTCAAACTCAAAATCACCTTAGAACCTAATGAGGATTATGAATTTAATCCAAAAATGCAAACTGATGTAGAGGTTATTGGGGAGTTAGTCCTTGATGTAAATAAACGAAAGCGCGTAGAAGGAATTCAATCTTTTTCTCCCGAAATAGCCCGAAAACTGGTTGGTGCAAATGCAGGAGTTGAAAATGTTTTGATGTCTTTGCCCGGAGTAAGTGGTAATAATGAACTTAGTACGCAATATGCTGTACGTGGAGGAAATTACGACGAAAACCTAGTCTATGTAAATGAAATTGAGGTATATCGACCTTTCTTAATTCGAAGTGGTCAACAAGAGGGATTAAGCTTTGTGAATAGCGATTTAACTTCAAGTGTCGATTTCTCAGCGGGTGGGTTTCAAGCTAAATTTGGAGATAAACTTTCTTCTGTATTGGACATTACTTACCGAAGACCTACGGGATTTGAGGCTTCTGCCGATCTTAGTTTTCTTGGCGCGAATGTCGCTGTTGGTGGTAAATCTAAATCAGGAAGGCTTAGCGGAATTGTAGGGTTAAGATATCGCGATAATAGTTTGTTTGTGAATGCAAAAGAAACCGAAACAAATTTCCGTCCGCGATTTGCCGATGCTCAAACCTACCTCACCTACAAAGTGAGTAATAAGTTCGAGCTTGGTGTTTTAGGGAATGTGTCAGTAAACGATTACCAATACGAACCTTTAACACGACAAACAAACTTCGGAACCCTAGCCGATCCGAGAGCTTTATTGGTCTTTTATGAAGGACAGGAAGAAGATCGTTACAACACCTATTTTGGTGCCTTAAAAGGAACTTATGTCGTTTCGGACAAATACACGGCTAAATTTATTGCGTCTATCTATCAAACTACCGAGCAGGAGTATTTTGACATTCTTGCACAGTACCGATTGGGCGAAGTAAATAATAACATTGGTGATGAAAATTTGGGTGAAGTTGAATTTTCAGAAGGTATTGGGAGTCAGTTAACCCATGCGCGAAACGATTTGGATGCGCTTATCATGAATTTTCAACACAAGGGTAATTTTGAAGTTGATGATAATAATTTTGAATACGGTGTAAAATATACCCGAGAGGATATTCGAGATCGGGTTCAAGAATATGAAATTATCGATTCAGCCGGCTTCTCAATTCGTCCCCCATTGGTTGATTTCGCAAACAATCAGCCATATCAGGCGTACGACTCTCCTATAGTTCCATTTACTTCTATTAGAGCAGAAAATGATGTTCAAATAAATCGAGTTTCTGGATATGCCCAGTGGAGTAAGCGAACCAATTTAGGTGAAAACGAACTTTGGCTCAATGCCGGTGTTCGTGCGCAAAACTGGACCGTAAGTGGTGATGGGATTGAAAGTACAACCCAAACGGTGGTAAGTCCGAGAGCACAAGTTAGCTTGAAACCCAATTGGGATATGGACATGCTGTTTCGCTTATCTGGAGGGTTTTATCATCAACCACCTTTTTATAGAGAATTACGTGATTCAACAGGGACTGTTCGTCCAGAAGTTAAAGCACAGCAATCCATTCATATTGTGTTAGGAAACGATTACAGTTTCGATTTATGGGGACGCCCTTTTACGCTGAATTCTGAAATTTATTATAAAAATCTCACCGACGTTAATCCTTATACACTAGAGAATGTTAGAATTCGTTATCGAGCGCGAAATAATGCGGTCGCCTATGCCTATGGTCTCGATATGCGCCTTGCAGGTGAATTTGTCCCCGGGACAGAAAGTTGGGTTAGTTTTGGGTACTTAAAAACAGAAGAAAATATTGATGACAGGGGGTATATTTTTAGACCAACGGACCAACGTCTTAAATTTGCTGTATTATTTCAAGATTATGTAAAAATAATACCTGATCTCAAGATGTATTTAAATATGGTATATAACACGGGATTGCCGGGAGGTTCACCGAGTTATGCCGATCCTTATAATTTCCAGACACGACTTCCGGATTACAAAAGAGCAGACCTTGGTGTTTCTTATGTATTAATTCACGAAGAAAAGCGTAAAGATGGACTGTTTAAATCGTTTAGAGAACTTACCATTGGTGCAGAGATTTTCAACATCTTTGATGTGCAAAATTCGATTACAAACACCTTTGTGCGTGATGTATATACAAAAGTACAGTATGCTATTCCAAATTATTTAACGCCTCGTGTATTTAATTTGAGGCTTACTGCGAAGTTTTAACTCTCAACGAATTCTTTAAGTACCGATACCAGATAATCAATTTCTTCTTTGGAATTGAATGTGGATAACGATAAACGTATGGCAGGTTTTTTTAATTCTTCTGGGGAAAGAAACGCATTCAGTACGTGTGAGCCTTCATTGCTTCCACTTTGACACGCGCTGCCCTGTGAGCATGCAATTCCTTTTAAATCAAGCTGAAATACGAGCATCATGGCCTTTTCAGCAGATACAGGAAGATTCATATTTAACAGCGTATAGGTGCTTTCTTCATAAAGATCACACGTTCCGTTAAAACTAACTCCAGGAACGTTTTGTTCTAGTTGTACTTTAAGATAGTCTTTTAAATCTTGAATGTATTTTTTTTCAGCTTCAAGGTTTTGATACGATATCCTTAGAGCTTCTGTCATCCCTGCAATGGCAAAAACAGCTTCCGTTCCCGCACGAAGTCCGCGCTCCTGGCCTCCTCCACAAATTAATGATTTCAATCCTGTGTTTTTTCGCACAAATGCAAATCCCGCACCTTTAGGTCCGTGGAATTTATGTGCTGCCACGGCTGCAAAATCGATGGGAACATCATTAAAATCTACATTGAAATGACCAATAGATTGAACGGTATCACTGTGAAATAGACTATTATATTGTTTACAAAGTAGGGCCACTTTTTTAAGAGGAAGGATATTGCCAATCTCATTATTGACATGCATTAGTGTTACCAAAGTCTTTTTACTAGTATCCTTTAACAATGCTTCAAGATGCTCCAAATCAACCCTTGCTCGGTCATCTAGTTTTACAAACGAAATTTCTACATCTCCCTTATTTTCAAGCCTTTCCAACGTATGCAAAACGGCATGATGCTCAATTTTACTGGAAATAATACGCTTAACACCTAAATCTCGAACACAGCTGTTCAATACTAAATTATCGGCCTCGGTACCACCCGAAGTGAAAATTATTTCGGAGGCTTGTGCATTAAAAAGCTTGGCTATTTCTTTTCTACAGTTTTCTAGCAAAGATTTAGATGACCTACCATAAGAATGTGTAGATGAGGGGTTTCCATATTCTGTTTTTAATACATTTACCATCGTATGAATCACTTCTTTTCGAAGTTCGGTAGTAGCTGCATTATCAAAATAAACCTTCTTCATTGTGATTTTCGCTAGGGGATTTAGCTGCAAAAATACATATTAAATTCAGTATTCATAAAGCCTTATTCTATAGATTTGTTTTACTTTGTGAAAATTTGAAACGTTCATGAGAAAGTACCTAGTTATTATCCTTTTATCTACTCTTTATAGCTGCAATGATGGAGATGTGATTGTTTCTTCTTTTGATTTCAATGAGACAAATCTTCAATTTTGCGGAGGACCCGGAGGTTATTTATTCTTTAAGCTAAATCAAGCCGGTACGGAGAGTATTTCTGTACGACTAGGAATTAATGATGAACTGTTCTTGCAAAGTGACACCTTGGATGTCGTTTTAAATAATAACACGCATTACAGCAATTATCGAATCTATAGCAGCGCGATAGATAATGATTATTTTTGCAATGAAGTGCCCCCTTCTACTCCTGAAGTTTCTACAGAATACTTGGCGAATTCGGGGATTGCCAATTTAATTACGGTTACTACACTTGACGACAATGATGGAATTGATGCACAATTTGAGTATAATCAAGATAGTGATGGAGATGGACTCCCGGATTACTATGATTTTGACGACGATGGTGATAATGTTCCAACGCGATTTGAATTGGACAATCTAAATTTAGACGGCGATAATAATCCACTCACCAATCCCAAAGATACCGACGGTGATGGCATTCCTGATTATTTGGATGAAGATGATGACAATGATGGAGTGCTCACGCGCTACGAAGATTTGGATGGCGATTTGGATCCTACCAACGACATAGATGATTTAAATATTGGCGCTAACTACCTCAATGCTAATGTTTCGGAATCTTTTATTCAAGATGTTTATCGTGAGCATGATTTTGATTTTACCAGTGATGTTACGGTACGATTAAAAAATATGGTGTTCATAAACGGCGAAGAACAAATTACAAGAGAAACCATTAACTTAGGAACCTTTGTGAATATTAACTCTGGGACATACCTAATTACTCCAGATTTTAATTAGCATTTTTATTCTGAAAAATATAGACTTCAAGTGCTCCTTGCCCGTATTTTTGATAATCGGCGTCATAAAACTTCAAATTATCGTACTGTCGGAGTAAATATTCAAGTTCAGCTCTCAGAATACCCTCACCCACTCCATGAATAAACACTATTTTTTGTATTCTCTTTTGAAAAGCAAACTCTAGTTTACGCTTTACTGTATCTATTTGGATGTTTAGCATTTCATAGGGGGACATTCCCTTTTCCGACCTCACGAGCTGATGGATATGTAAATCCACTTCCATTGCTGGAATATTTTTTTTCTTGGTTTTTTCTGTAAAAACTTGTTTTTTAGGCTTTTGAGGTATATCTTTCTCATAAATTGGACTAGGATTCGAATGATTGGCGATAATTTTTTTATCCGATTCTAAGACCAAGTCGGAAGGATTAAAGTTTATTTGAAATCCGTCGGGGGTTTCTATCGTAATCTCAGCACCAATGCGGGTTACAACACCTGAAAGGTCTTCATCTAGGACAGAAACTGAGTCTCCAATATGGAAATTGGCCATGATTTAGATGATTTGCGATTAAAATTAAACATTGAATTTAGAAAGAAAAAATAAGAATTTACCTACTAAAAAAGTCTAAAATTCAAAAAATATTCTATTTTTACAGTATGAAACTGAGTCAATTGCCCCTAAATTTGATTCACATTTAAATTATATGAGTATGAAAAACCTACTACTTTTATCAGCAGTTCTACTTACTGGCTTTCAGGTATGTGCACAGCTTTATGTTGCGCCCAAAGGAGGAGCTACAACCGACGATTCTTATATCTATGTGAGCGACGAAGTGTTATTCGTAGAACAAGGAATTACTTTGGTTCCTAATAACACGGCGAAAGAAAAATCCAGTATCTATCTTCGAAATGATGCGCAGTTGATTCAAGGAGCGACAGCTTCAAATAATTCTGGATTAGGATCGCTTTCCGTATATCAAAACACTCCTAACTCCGACCGATACGACTACACCTATTGGTGTGCTCCGGTAGGACGGCCTAATTTTGCCAATTCAGGAAATAGAGCGTTTGATGCCAATCTTTATAATGATGTTAACGACGTACTAAATTCAGATGTAGCTTTATTTACTAATTCATACGATGGTATTGCTTCTCCTGACATGACCATTTCAAGAAGGTGGATCTATAGTCACCCGAGAGGTCTTGAAGAAATTACCAGTTATCAGCATGTTGGAAATTCTTGGAATATTCTTAATGCTGGAGTTGGTTATACCATGAAAGGTTTAGGTACTGTGAATCATGATCAACTGTATGACTTCAGAGGTCGTCCCAATAATGGTGATATTACCGTACAAGTGTATGCAGGAGAGATGACACTATCCGGAAACCCATATCCTTCTGCTCTTGACTTAAACAGAGTTTTTTACGATTCAGATAATTCCGAAATTCAAGATTTTCGTTATTGGGATGAAGATCGTAGTATCCCAGGTCATACTTATTCCGCAAATAGAGGAGGATACGGAGTTTGGGTACCATTAGCTTCTGATCCCAATGGAACAAATCCAGGAACTTACACTCTTCCAGTTTTTAGTGAGTGGAATGCTGGTGGAGGAAATAGTGGTTCATCGGGTATGGGAGCTAGCTATGCAAGGCGTTTCGCTCCTATAGGCCAAGGAATTATGTTTTTTGGTGATGGGACTGGTCCTGTAACAATTAAAAATTCACACAGACGCTTTGTTAAAGAACAAGTAGGGGTGTCCGAGTTCAATAGACCCGGTAGTGATGCACAAGGCGGCTCTTCTAATGAAGAGCAATACATACTACCCCAAATAAGATTTAATACTTATTTCGGAGAATCCCATGCC
>JAHEMY010000176.1 GCA_024643425.1 Flavobacteriaceae bacterium | reverse complement strand
GGTACACGCCACAAAAATCGCTGTCCTGGTAGGGGAAACCATGCATCACAGAGCAGTTGAGAACACCGGGCCGCTTTTCGATTTCAATACACTTTTCTTTCAATCGATTTGCAAAGGCACCCGCCTCTTCGGTATTACTTACCGGCATCATCAGTGGTACTTTGCAATAGGCAGGGGTAGGATGCGATTCTCCCGCCAGGATCGCAGCCCCACGATACACAGCATCACGCGCGCATGCATTCATATCCATATGAGGATACTCTTTGCAGGTGCTGAAGAAATTCATGTTGTTCCTCATTTTATCTGTGATCTTCCCATGCAGATCGCCGGACCAGACGATCATAGTGTCCTTTCCGACCAAGGCTCTAACAGACTCTGCTAAGTCTCCTTCAAGATCGTTCGTTCTATTCACCATACCCGCACCGTGAACACAGAGGTAGACGATGTCCATCGGCAACTGTGTTTTCAGCGTGTCCATAATCTCCTTTTTCGCATCTTTCCAACACTGATCGCTCACCGTGCTAAAGCACCAGTCTATATAATACATGACACCCGGGAGCAACTCCCAGCCTTCTTCTTCGCAGACATCTACTGCCCCGCCAATGGCAGTCCCTTTCAACTGATTTTTGATCTGATCGCCCCGGAACGTTCGCATCCTGTCGAGCGTGGTTTCGCCCATGCCTTCGGTAAGGTAGGTGTTGGTTTCATGGAAAAAACCTACATAAGAGACTCTTAATTTTTTCATGTTTTTCATTTAAATTTCCTTTATTAAGTTTTACTTTAATCGTAGTCTTTGTTCAATTCTGCACCTTTACTGAAGGCCCCGGCCATTAGGCTCCCCAGACTTCCTTCATGACGCGCATTAAGTTTCCTCCCATGACTTTTTGAGTATCTTCTACACTGTAACCTCTATTGAGAAGTCCATTGGTGATGTTGTAGAAGGTTGCGGGTGTCTTGAGACCTGGCGGGTAGGAATAGGGAGGATGGCCATATTCCTTAGCTGTCCAGGCACCGCTCGCGATGATCTGGTCGTAGAGCTTCTGTGCTTCATCATCCGTCATGAGGCCCTGGATCATATAGAAATAATCCATACCGATCGAGGCATGATCGATACCGGCAACTTCAATGATATGTTCGATATGCGCGAAGAATTGGTCGATTGTAGGAAACTGACTTCCGCTTACAAACGTTGGCCAGCCAACTGCTCCAACGACACCACCCTTTTCACCGATCGCCTTAATCAAATCATCCGGAACATTACGCGGGTGATTGTAAACTGCTTTGGCGTTGGAGTGGGAGATAATCACCGGGCTGCTAGAGAATTCGATCATGTCGAATACATCTTTGTCGCTGTTGTGGACTCCATCGACAATTATGCCCAACTCGTTACACTTCTTTACCAGGTCTACTCCTGCCATGCTCAGTCCAGCGTCAGAGCGATCTAGCTGTCCGCTTGCGAATCGGTTTCGGTAATTGTAACCCGGTGCCACTTGGCCAACACCAGCTTCCTTGAACTCTTCGAGAAGGTCTAAATTGTCTTCAGCAGCAAAGGCACCCTGGAAGAGGTACCATATCCCAAATATTTTCTCTCGCTTGGCACGTAAAATATCAGCGGTGCTTTTTACTTTGATCCAACCATTGTCATCCATCATTTGGTTATGGAGCTTAAGGGAAGTTCTTGTGAGTTCCAAGCTGGTACGAGTACCTCCTACTGAAGCTCCAGCCGCTGTTACACCACCTTCAATGTAGAGAGCAGGCCCCTTGCCAATAGTCGCTTTATCTAATCTGCCAGACATTGGGTCAATTCCCCAGGTGAGCAGGGGACAACAACCGTCAAGCACAATCATCTTGTCGTGAATAGTTCGATCTTCATTCATATCTATTCTACTTTTAATTACTGCAAAGTGTTTTTATATGTTTTTCCATCTTTGATAATCAGTTTTAGATTATTGTCATAATCCTCAACAATACTTACATCTTCCAAAGGATTCTTGCTATAGATTAAAATATCTGCCATAGCACCTTCTTCGATAACACCCACTTTTCCGTAAGGGTTACGCTTTCCACAAAGACCTACAACTTCACCACCAGTTCCAGTTGCTTGAATCATAATTTCTGAAGAATTGTACCATTGCTTTCTAAGGGTCAAGTCTTTTAATTGCTCTTTACGCCCCTCATAAGAAAATAAAAGGTCAGTTCCGTAAGCAACTTTAATATTGTATTTTTTAGCCATTTTGAACATGTTATCCATTCCGGTCATTGCTTCATCTAGCTTACCTTTTCGAATAGGATCTGTGTAAATTGGAGCTAGTTGAGCCATAACCTGACATTGAGTGGAGAGAATAACTCCTTTTTCGGCCATCAGTTTTGCATCTTCTTCATTCATTAAATGCCCATGTTCAATAGTTTTTACACCTGCTTCAATTGCTCTTTTCACACCAACCTCGTTGAACACGTGCGTCATTACATAGGTTCCATAATCATTAGCTGCGTCTACAGCTGCTTTAATTTCTGCAGTTGTATATTCATTTACATACAATGGATCTGTAAATGATGATACGCCACCACCCACAGCAAGTTTAATTTGTGTTGCACCCAAAAATAATTGTTGACGAACTGCCATCATTACCTGATCCGGGCCGTTTGCAAGCATCGCATGGCCATTCACTTCTCCTGGTGAAATTTGACCTCCCCATTCTTTAGGTAAATTTGCAGGGTTCGGTGTTCTAAAATCAACATGACCTGAATATTGTGAAAGGATTGCACCAGAAGGGTAAATTCTAGGCCCATCAACTAGACCATCATCAATTGCTTTTTTCAAGGCAAAGGTATTACCTCCAGCATCACGGATAGTCGTTACGCCACGCAACAACATTTCTTCCATTTCCATGGCTGCAAAAAGTTGAACATAATGTTGATCTCCATTAAGAAAAGTGTTTTCATCCCCTCCCATAACAGCATGCGCATGACAGTCTATAATACCTGGTGACAAGTAGCCACCTTTGCCGTCAATTACCTCATCAAATTTGCTTTCATTTCCCCCTGAGGATACAATACTTTTTATTTTATTTCCCTCAACAACAACATCTTTTCCAGAAATGAGTTTGCCTGAGTTTCCATTAAAAATACTGACATTTTTAATGAGGATTTGTTTTTCAGCTTTTGCTTCTTGAGCCGATACGTTTATGCAGAACATGATCATTAAAGAACATATTGCTAAAATTAATTTTGATTGTTTTTTCATTTTTTTCTTTTAAAAATTAATACTTGAATTTATCTAATATCATAAAGTGCAGACCCTACATCTTTTTAACTTAACCCCAAATTTGGCCCATAATACGAAGCCAATTTCCTCCCCAAATCTTGGCGATATCCTGTTTGGTGTAACCTCTGGCAAGCAAGGCCCCAGTCAAGTTGTACATCGTGTTTGGAAAAGTCTCTACGACTAAAATCTTTTTGTTCTTTGTTATTCTTCATAATCTCTTTATTTTAAGATTATTAATACTCTTATTTTAATGTGTTCTTGTAGACGGCACCGTCCTTCATGATGACCCGGAAGTTGTCATGATTTGTGACTGCAGTGATGTCTT
>JAHEMY010000175.1 GCA_024643425.1 Flavobacteriaceae bacterium | reverse complement strand
GAGCATATTTAAGGGCTGCTTTATAAGCATTCTGCACGGAATCATAAGGGAAACCTTTGAGTCCATGTGTCACGGCAAAATGTGTCAGCTCCTTTACCGGCATTGCGCGCGGAATATCCGGTGCACAAAAGTAATAGTCGGCATCCACAGGAAAAAGTGAAATGATCTTTGTCAAATCCTTATCGCTTACCACACCCAACACAATATGTAAATGCTTAAATTTTTCTTCCTGAATTTGCTGCAAGGTCCATTGCAATCCTTCCCTATTATGAGCGGTGTCACAAATTACTTTCGGCGATTCATGTAGTAATTGCCATCGACCCATTAATCCTGTATTTGTCACCACCTGCTTCAACCCTTTTTTTATGTGTGTTTTCGAGATATTCCACTCGAGATCTTGTAATATCCTCACCGTCGCCAAAACGGTCTTTTGGTTTTTCTTTTGGTAATTTCCTTTTAGATCACAAGGAAATATCTCCGACTCCAACTCGTCGGCAAAGATTATATTCGAACCTTTTTTCAGTGCCATGGCTTTAAACACTGAGGCTGTTTCCTGTTGTGTTTCTCCAATCACTACCGGAACTCTGTCCTTTATGATACCGGCCTTTTCCGAAGCGATCAGCGCCAAGGTATCTCCCAAAAACTGCGTGTGATCCCAACCAATATTGGTAATCACAGAAACCTCAGGAGTGATGATATTCGTACTATCCAATCGTCCACCCATCCCTACTTCAATTACCGCAATATCTACTTTTTCCTTACGAAAATAATCAAAAGCCATTCCTACGGTCATTTCAAAAAAAGAAAGTTGATTCGCTTCAAAGAAAGACCGGTGTTTTGCCACAAACTGGGAAACGCTTCGTTTTGGAATCATTTTCCCGTTGATCTTCATACGTTCCCGAAAATCTTTCAGATGAGGCGATGTGTATAAGCCAACTTTATACCCCGCCTCCTGTAAAATAGAGGCTAACATATGACTCGTAGAGCCTTTCCCATTGGTTCCTGCAACATGAATGCTCTTAAAACTCAATTCGGGATGATCAAGGTAATCGGCTAGTTGATGAGTATTTTCCAGATCTGCCTTATAAGCACTCTGCCCTACCCGTTGATACATGGGTAATTGAGCGAAAAGCCACGCTATAGTTTCCTGGTAAGTAATGATTTTAGTTTTATCGGATCAGTAATTTCCTCGTGGTGGTAGATGTATTCGTATGAATTTTCACAAAATACATTCCTGTTGCCAGATGTTCCACTGAAAATCTTTCACTGGACATCGCTAATTTCTTTTCCATCCATAATCTTCCGTTCATATCGAATAGCTGCATCGTTCCTATAGTTCCATCCGGAAGCTGAATATTCAATTGATCGGTTGCCGGATTTGGAAACAAAACAAAAGCCTCGTCCAAATTCGTAATTTCCTCTCCAAGTACCACTTGGGACAAATCAAACTTATACATCGAACGACCATAGGTAGCAGCGTAAAGATACTGTGAAGCTTCATGTATGTGCAGATCGGTCACGACCACGGTGGGCATGTTTGCATCGATCGGCTCCCAAAGGGCCCCTCCATTTCCGGAAGCCAGAACCCCAATATCGGTGGCAATGAACAATTTTCCATCAGCTCCCTGAACAATATCATTTACAGGAATATCAGGCAATGTTCCGCTTAGATCGATCCAATTTGCACCATTATCGTGCGTAACGTAAACATGTCCCTCATTACTGGCCCAACGAAAGCCGGATAAAGTTACATACATAGTTCCGGGATGAACTTTAGAGGCAAGCACTTTCGTCACCCAACGATTGGGTAATGGCCCTGAAATATTTGTCCAATTAGCTCCTCCATCGGTTGTGACATTTACATTCCCGTCATCAGAACCTGTAACAATTTTCGAGGCATTAAAAGAAGAAACATCCACAGTTGTAAGAGTACCCAGAGACCCTTGACCTCCACCATTGGTTAAGTCCGGGCTAATGGCATTCCAGGAAATAGCTCCATTATTGGATCTGAATAATTGATTGGCCCCATAATAAACGATCTGTGAATCATTTGGGTCAAAGGTAATAGGTGTATTCCAGTTCTTTCGAGAACCACCTGCCGAGACTCCACTCCAATTCGCTCCATTGTCAACTGATTTCCCCATATTTCCATTCTGACTCAGAGCATAGATCGTATTTGTATCCTCATGATCTACCAAGGGCTGAAATCCATCACCTCCAAAGATGTCCACCCAGTCGTCGGGCGATCCTGTTTGTGTCCGGCTGGTACCGTTATCTTGAGCCCCTGCATAGACTTTATTTTCGTTATTCGGATCTACATAGCATCGATAATATTGTGTGATCGGAAGGGTTTCGTCCTTGGTCCAAGAATCTCCACCGTTTTCAGATCTATACAAACCTCCATCATTTCCTAGCAGTAATTTCTCAGAATTAATTGGATCGAAAGCGATTACATGTTGATCCACATGGGCTGAAATAAACGTATTATTCCATGAATTTCCGCCATCGGTGGTTTTATGATTCTCAAACCCTGCATAATAGACGGTATTCTCATCGGTTGGATCAATAAATAAGCCTCCAAACCACCATTGGTAACTAGGACCGCCAATGCTCCCTGCATTTAATGTACTCCATGTATCTCCTCCATCAACCGTTTTATAAACCCCGGTAATTCCACTACTGTCGGTAAAATGTGCATACAATACACTTGGATTGGACCGTGCTATGTCGATGCTAATGCGTCCTTTGTTCGTTCCTGCGGTTGGCAAACCATTGGTCAATTCAGTCCAATTCTCTCCTCCATCCGTAGTTCGATAGATTCGTGAGGTTTCTCCGTAATAATCGTATCCTTCCGGTGTGCGAACACGTTCCCAACTGGCAGCATACACTATGTTCCCATCGGTAGGATGCATCGCCATATCGATCACGCCGGTCGAATCACTTACAAAGAGTTTTTGTTCCCAGGTTGCTCCACCATCCGACGTTTTGTAGACACCCCGATTGGTGTCTTTTTTGAACAATGGCCCCATTGCACCTACAAAAACAGTGTTTTCATCGTTTGGATCGATCAAAATCTTACCAATGCTCCCTGCCTCCGGTAGGCCCTTTACCTCCCAGGTTACACCCCCATCCGCACTTTTGTAAATTCCATCTCCATCGTATGCCAAAGAACCTCCGCCGGGATTTGGCTCACCGGTTCCCACCCAAACAATATCGGAGTTGTTCTTTGAAATTTCTATATCGCCAATCGCAAGCATCTCCTGCCCGTCGAAAATAGGAACCCAGGTAGCACCGGCATCGGTTGTTTTAAAAATTCCACCGGAGGCGGCCCCTACATAGTATGTTGAAGGCTGATCGAAGGGAATTTCAATATCGGTAATTCGACCCCCGATATTGATTGGGCCAACAAATTCCCAGCTCCCTCCCACACTTCTTTGCTGTTTTTTTTTCCATTGGATCGCAGTTTTATAGGCATCCGATTTAATCTCGCCATTAGGGTAAGCACGTTGCATAAACATATAATCACTTGGAAATTCTTTGGAGCCTGCTTCAGGTGATTTACTATCTGAAGCATTGCAGGAAATTAAAAGAATGGCTAAAAGGGAATAATAAATGT
>JAHEMY010000174.1 GCA_024643425.1 Flavobacteriaceae bacterium | reverse complement strand
GAAGGAAATAAATAAAGGGAATAAGAAACACTAATCCTATGGAACGACCGATCACTCGATGAATCCACTCCCAAAAATAGATATCCTTAAATTCTTCGAGGGTCATTTGGTGATTGATCTTTTGATATTCCGGATATTGTTTATAGAGATCGAACGCAGCGTTCCATTCTACGTCATTTATCGGAGGTATAGTACCTGAGATGAGTTGATAATTTGAGATCGATAGTCCGGAGTGGGTGAGGCGTGTAATTCCTCCTACGACCACCATGACAAAAATTAGAAAACACCCCGTGAGTAACCAAAGCACTACTTTTTTGTTGTCCTTCATCTGTTCACTTCTTTTAATCCTAATTCCTTTGCTTTCCTATACATAAATGTTTTTGCCGCTTCGTATTCATTCGGAATCTCTCCTTCGAGGATCGCTTCCTTAATTGCGTCCTTGATGATCCCGATCTCTCTGGATGGCGAGAGCCCGAAGGTCTCCATGATCTCTTCTCCGGATACCGGGGGTTGAAAATTCCGAATATGATCGCGTTCTTCTACTTCCACCATTTTTTCTCTTACGCGTTTGAAGTTATCGTGATATTTCTTAAAGCGTTTGGGGTTTTTCGTAGTGATATCGGCTTCACAAAGGGTCATTAAGTTGTCTATATGTTCACCCGCATCGAAAATTAGTCTGCGAACTGCACTATCGGTCACTTCGGTAGCCAGAACAATGGGACGGGAACTCATCAAAACCATTTGCTGTACAAATTTCATCTTTTCATTCAAGGGCATATTGAGCCTTTTGAATAATTTATAGACCATTTTGGAACCTACGAATTCATGCCCGTGGAAAGTCCATCCATTCTTTTTATCAAAGCGTTTGGTTGGGGCTTTTCCAATATCATGCAGCAAAGCTGCCCAACGAAGCCATAGCTCATGCGTTGTTTGCGCTATATTATCAACTACTTCCAAGGTGTGCCAAAAGTTATCCTTGTGCAACTGTCCTTCTTTTTCTTCAATGCCTTCTAAGGCAATTAATTCAGGAAAAATATAGGGGAGAAGTCCTGTTTGATGCAAAAGGGTAAAACCAATAGAAGGAACATCTGTCATTAAAATTTTATGAATCTCTTCGACGATGCGTTCATTCGAAATAATTTCAATCCGTTTGGCATTTCTCTTTATCGATTCCAATGAATCCTTTTCAATCGTAAATTTAAGCTGGGTGGCAAATCGTATCGCGCGCAACATTCTAAGGGGGTCATCGGAATAAGTAATATCCGGATCCAAAGGAGTTTTTAAGATCTTATACTTTAAATCCTGTAATCCGTTAAAAGGATCAATTAATTTACCGAATTGCTTGTCGTCTAGACTTAAGGCTAAGGCATTGACCGTAAAATCACGTCTGTTTTGATCATCTTCCAGGGTTCCGTTTTCTACGGCCGGATTCCGACTGTCTTCATGGTACGATTCTTTTCGAGCTCCCACAAACTCCAATTCCAAGCCTTGGAATTTAAGCATGGCCGTACCATAATGTTTGAAAATGCTTACTTTCGGTCTACCGGGGAGTAATTGAGAGACCTCCATCGCCAGTTCAATTCCGCTACCTACGGCCACAAAATCCAAATCCTTGGCCGAACCCCTATTTAACAGGTAATCCCTTACATATCCTCCGATTACGTACGATTCCAAGTTCAGGTTTTTCGCCGCTTGGGAAACTGTTCTGAAAATGGGGTCTGATAGTGCGTTTTCGAAAAACTGCGATTGCTGCATGCTACGATCGTATTACCTTCACCGTGCCGTCATTCTTTATTTGAATAATGGTAGAGGGCTGGGTGTTCTTTTTGTTGCGATGCAAATTTACAACATAGTCAACGCCCTCCAAAATAGCAGGGCTTATTTCTTTGAATTCAGAAGGTGTGTTTTTTCCACTGATATTGGCAGAGGTAGATACCAATGGGCGTTTTAATTTTCGAATCAACATATTGCAAAAATCATCTTTGGTCACTCGGATCGCGAGTGTGTTATCTTCACCTACTAAATTTTCGGCAACGCGAATGGGATGATCGTAGACAATAGTGGTTGGCTTTTGAGCGTATTTTAAAATATCATAAGCTACTTCAGGGACTTCTTCCACAAATTGATTGAGCATCTTAAAGTCGGAGACCAAGCAAATAAGGGCTTTATTATCATCTCGTTTTTTCAAAGCAAAAACTCGGTCCACTGCTTCTGCATTGGTAGCATCACAACCTATACCCCAAACCGTGTCGGTAGGGTAGAGAATCAATCCACCGCGTTTTAAAATTTCCAGTGCCTTATTTATTTCGTCTCGCATGACCATAAGTTTATTTGAAGTTTGAAAGATATTTAAAAAAAGAAAAAGGGTTTTATATTTCTTGGGTTAATTCAATTTTTTAAATAGCCTATCTTTGACTAAATTATAGTTCGATGAAAGTTTCTTTATTGGTTTCCACCTATAATTGGCCGGAAGCATTGGAGCTAGTGTTTCGGAGTATCCAATTGCAAACGGTTAAACCGCATGAGCTATTGATCGCTGATGATGGGTCCTTATCGAACACTAAGGAATTGATTGATTCTTTTCAAGAAAGAATCGATATTCCTGTAGTACATATCTGGCATGAGGATATAGGATTTCGTCGTTCAGCCATATTAAACAAGGCGATAGCCCAATCTTCGGGCGATTATATTATACAGACCGATGGCGATTGCATTTTGCACAAAGATTTTATCAAAGACCATCAACAAAATGCTTGCAACAGTTGTTATTTATTTGGAAGTAGGGTTGGAATAAAAGAATCCTTTGTGCATGAACTATTTGCGGAAAAGATTGTCCGCTTTCATGTTTTTTCCAAAGGAATAAAAAAGCGGGCTAGAACACTAAGAATTCCGGCTTTTATGAAGTTTTACTCCGGGAAAGGAATACTTTCACATAAGCTTAGGGGGTGTAATGTCTCTTTTTGGAAAAAGGATTTTATTGCAGTGAACGGATACAATGAGGATATGACAGGCTGGGGGAGAGAAGATTCAGAGTTGATTGTTCGAATGCTGAATAAAGGTGTTTTAGGAAAACGATTGAAATTTGGAGGGATCGTTTATCATATCTGGCATAAAACAGCTTCTCAACATAATTTCAACAAAAATGACCAAATTCAAAAAGAGGCGATCGAGAAGCATCTTGATTGGTGTGAGAATGGTGTTGATAAATACTTTTAGCTATTGGCACAAATAATCATTGATGGCTATGGCGGCTCTTTCCGAAGCCGTTGAATTTACTTCCCGGTAAAAATTTTCTTTCGACATCCTTTCTTGTATCGGTCTATAGTTTTCAAAGTTATGTAGGGCCTTAGGTATCACCTGGTCCAATTGGTCTATTGTTTCAATGACTTCTCCTAATTTCCAAAACCTGAAATTGGAATCATTTTTATAATCTACTTTTTGAGTATTGATAAAGATACAGGGGCGGGGATCAAGAATAAATTCAAAAACCTGACTGGACACTTCTCCCATAAAAATGGAAGCAGCTTTAAGATAGGTCATATCAACACTTTCAGCACTGCCAAGGTCTATGTGAATATTGGTGGTTTTAAAGTATTTTTCAGGAATTGTATTTGGGTCAAC
>JAHEMY010000063.1 GCA_024643425.1 Flavobacteriaceae bacterium | reverse complement strand
ATTGGTTCAAGATATTAACCTAAGCAACATGGCTACCGAAAAAGCTGTGGATGTATCTAACCTCGCCTCTGGCGTGTACATGGTACAAATCCAAAGCAACGACGGACAGACTGTGAAGCGACTGGTTAAAGAATAATCATAGCGTCTTTTTAGACCAAATAAAAAGCCCCCTCCAATTGGAGGGGGCTTTTGTTTTTATGAGGTCAGGCTTTTTTCTTGGGGGTTTTAATATTCTCCTGTTTCTTTTTTTTACGAAGTCTTAGGTTTCCGTAAGTACCTCTGATTATTTTACCTCTTCGTGTTTTTTTGTCTCCTTTTCCCATGGGTTATAATTTTTGGTTATACCCTTTAAAGTTAGGAAAAATTGAACAAATGCTTTTAGGACTGCGTTAGTATGTTGTTTATGAATGGGTTAATACCTGCTATTCCTTCTTGGGTGAGCATTTTAATGAAAGCACTGCCAATTATAGCTCCTTTTGCATGTGAGGTTGCTACTTCGAAGGTCGCCCGATTGCTTATTCCGAATCCTACAATTTGTGGATTTTTTAGGTTCATATTGGCGATACGTTTAAAGTATTTTTCTTGAGAAGTATCAATTCCGGATTTTACACCCGTGGTACTCGCACTGCTCACCATATAGATAAAGCCGTTTGTAGCATTATCAATTTGTCGAATTCTAGCTTCTGAAGTTTGAGGCGTAATAAGAAAGGTATTTAGTAAACTGTATTTTTCAAAGGTCTCTTTATAATGAAGTTGGTATTCGGCTAGCGGTAAGTCGGGAAGAATAAGTCCATCAATTCCAATTTCTTGGCATTTTGCACAAAACTTTTCTACACCATATTGTAATACCGGATTAAAATACCCCATCAAAATTAAGGGAATATGAATTGTTTTACGGATGTCCTTTAATTGCTTAAAAAGAAGTTTGGTGGTCATCCCTTGTCGTAAGGCATGCGTGGAACTTTCTTGAATGGTTGGGCCGTCGGCTAAGGGGTCACTAAAGGGAAGTCCAATTTCGATCATGTCCACACCACTCTCTTGTAAGGCCTGAAGAATTGAAACGGTATCGATTAAATTTGGGTATCCTGCCGTGAAATAGATCGACAGTATTTTTTTGTCCTCTTGAAGTTTTTGTTGAATTCGATTCATATTCGTTATAGGTGCGTTAGGGATTGAGGGAACTAGCGCGTAGTACCGAAAGCCCGCCCCCGTTTGCGCTATCTGCCGCAACAAGGGGAAACGCCATAATTTTAAAGGTTAAAATAATCGATATAGGTATTGAGGTCTTTGTCCCCTCGACCACTTAAATTAATCACAATCACATCGTCCGGTTTAAATTTTCGTTCCTTAAAAATTGCCAAAGCATGACTGGTTTCTATGGCCGGAATAATGCCTTCTAAGCGACACAATTCGAGACCGGCCTCCATGGCGTCTGTATCGGTAATTGAAATAAATTCTCCGCGGCCGCTGGCAAATAGATGCGCATGCATGGGGCCAACGCCCGGATAATCCAATCCAGCCGAAATTGAATAGGGTTCTGTAATCTGACCATCGCCTGTTTGCATCAGCAGTGTTTTGCTACCATGAATGATCCCTATTTTTCCCAAGGCTGACGTTGCAGCACTTTCGCCGCTATCGATACCTTTGCCGGCAGCTTCTACCGCAATAATTCCCACTTTTGGGTCGTCCAGGTAATGGTAATAGATTCCTGCCGCATTGCTTCCACCTCCTACGCAAGCTACCACGTAGTCCGGAGCATTTCGATATTCTAATTGCATGAGTTGCTTTTGGACTTCTTCTGAAATCACACTTTGAAAGCGCGCCACCATATCGGGATAGGGATGTGGACCCACGACGCTTCCAATAATATAATGTGTATCCTCCGGGTTGTTGATCCAATCTCGAATGGCTTCGTTGGTTGCATCTTTCAGTGTTTTACTACCACTCATCGCAGGAACTACCGTGGCTCCTAACATTTTCATTCGTGCTACGTTTGGCGCTTGACGCTTTATGTCGACTTCGCCCATATACACAATGCATTCGAGACCCATTAAAGCGCACACGGTTGCTGTGGCCACTCCGTGTTGTCCGGCTCCTGTTTCGGCAATAATACGATGTTTTCCCAGGCGTTTGGCAAGAAGAATCTGTCCGATGGTGTTGTTTACTTTGTGCGCGCCCGTATGACAAAGATCTTCCCGTTTTAAGTAGATTTTTGTACTGTATTTTTCTGAAAAACGTTTCGCATAATAGAGTGGGGTTGGGCGGCCCACATAGGCTTTTAAAAGGTCGTGAAACTCTTTTTGAAAGCTTTCTTCGGAAGTGATTTGAAGGTAGTTTTGCCGTAACTCTTCTACATTTGGATAGAGCATTTCAGGGATAAAAGCTCCTCCAAAATCTCCGTAATATCCGTGTTCATTTACGTTATAGTTCATCGATAAATGTTTTTAATGCTGAAATATTTTTATGTCCTGGTGCTAGTTCGAATTTGCTATTGAGGTCAATTCCTAGCAGTGGCACTTGATTGTTTTGGATCCATTCTTTTAAGATAGAACCATGCTCCGGTCCAATTCCACCACTTAGAAAAAATGGTTTTTGAGAAGGGTACTTAGCGAGCAAATCCCAATTGAAAGCAATACCATTGCCTCCATAGTGAGGTCCTTTGGTATCGAATAAATATGCATCGACGAGCTTTTCGAAAGGCCGAAGCTTGTCAAAATTAAAATCGTGATCTACCGAAAAGACCTTCCAGATTTCAGGGGTCTTTAGGCCTTTATTTGTTGCTTGTAATTTTAATTGGAGGATGTCTTCTTCCGTTTCTTCCCCGTGCAATTGAAGGACATCTAATTGGTGATGTTGTACAAGATTTAAGATGTTCTTATGGGTTTCATTCACAAAGACGCCTACCTTTTTAATAGAATTTGGGAGCGAGGGTATGGTTCCTGTAAAATTCCTTGGGCTTTTATCATAAAAAATAAAACCTAAATAATCCGGTTTGAGAAGTGCTACTTCTTCCGGATTGTTTTTCATCCCACATATTTTTATTTTAAGATCCTTCATAACGATTTTATGAAATTTTCTGCGGCGGCGCCCGGGTTGGTCTCTTTCATAAAATGTTCCCCCATCAGGAAGCCTTGGTAGCCATATTCTTTTAAAGTGTGGATGGCATCGATAGTACTTATTCCGCTTTCTGAAATTTTAACCACTCCGTGGGGTATATGAACAGAGATGGTTTTACTGGTTTCGAGAGAAACTTCAAATGTTTTTAAATTCCGATTGTTCACCCCGATCATGGCTACAGTCGCTTTTTGGGATTTTTCCAGCTCGGCAAGATTATGAACTTCCAGGAGGACCTCCAGGCCTAAATCGGTTGCCTGTTGAGCATAATCAAGAAGTTCCTTTTCCGTAAGACAAGCTGCAATAAGTAAAATGGCATCTGCGCCGTAGGCTTTGGCTTCAATAATTTGGTACGGATCGATGATGAATTCTTTCCGTAAGAGGGGAAGATCCACACTTTCTCGGGCCAGTAAAAGATCGTCCAGAGATCCTCCAAAAAACTTTGTATCGGTTAATACTGAAATACCACTCACCCCTGCTGTTTTATAACCACTCACCACTTCAGGAAGTTCAATTTTGTCGTTTATTACAGCTTTACTGGGAGATCGTCGTTTGTGCTCTGCAATAATTCCTATGGGTGCATTCTTAATCGCTTTGGCTAGTGAATAAGTTGATCGCTTAAAATGAATTGATTGCTGTAATAGGGCGGTTGGAAAAGCAGCTTTCTTTGCAAGTACTTCCTTTTTCTTATAGGCACATATTTGATCGAGAATGGTCATCTTAGGAGCTACTTAAGGATTGAAGTTTTTGTAATGCCTTGAGGGCTCTCCCGGACATTAATGAATCTTGAGCTTTTTGAAATGCAGTTTCGAGCGAGCATGAAGTTGTGGTTTGGATGGCAAGGGCTGCATTTGCACATACCACGTTGTTTTGCGCTTCTGTTCCATTTCCGTTGAGAATATCGGTAAACATTTTAGCGGCTTCTTTCACCGTATCACCTCCGTAAATAGAAGCTTCAGAAATGGATTCAAGTCCGAAATCGTCCGGAGAGAGCACCTTTTCAGAAGATCTTGATATCATTTTTACGGCTCCCGTTAAAGAAACTTCATCGTATCCGTCCATAGCATGAAGTACCGTATAGTTTTTAGATCCTTTTTGATAAAGGTACCCGTACATTCGTGCTAATTCTAGACTAAAAACACCTACCAGTTGGTTTTTTGGAAAGGCCGGGTTGACCATAGGGCCGAGCATATTGAAGAATGTTTTTACACCAAGTTCTTTTCGAATTGGGCCAACATTTTTCATGGCCGGATGAAAGAGTGGTGCATGAAGCACACAAATACCGGCTTCTTCAAGACAGCGTCTCAAATAATCGGAGTTGTTGCTAAATTTAATGCCCAGTGCTTCCATCACATTACTACTCCCACTTATGGACGATACTCCATAATTTCCGTGTTTGGAGACTAGAATACCGGCTCCTGCAGTAACAAATGAGGCCAGTGTGGATATGTTGAACGTATTTTTACCATCGCCTCCGGTGCCGCAGAGATCAATGGTGTTATATTCATCAAATGGAACTTTGATACAGAGGTCAAGTAACGCATCGCGAAACCCTTCCAATTCCTCCAACGAAATGCTACGCATCATATAGACAGTTAGGAAGGATGCTATCTGACTGGGATTATAGGCGCCATTCGAGATTTGCACCAATACCTCTCTGGCTTCCTCTTTTGTAAGCTGTTCGTGATTTATAAGTCGGTTAAGTAATGCTTTCATTTTAACTTTCAATCCAGTTTTTAATCATTTGTTTTCCCATTGGGGTAAGGACACTTTCAGGGTGAAATTGCACTCCACGAAGATCGTATTCACGATGTCGAAGCGACATAATTTGATTGTGTTCATCCACAGAGGTAATTTCTAGTACTTCTGGAAATTGTTCGTGAGAGACTACCCATGAATGGTACCTTCCAATTTCAATTTCAGGACTCAAATCTTTGAATAAAGGTTCATCATTGACCAGGAGCGTTGCTTTCGTAGCGACTCCATGGAATACTTTTGATAAGTTAGTAAGTTTCCCTCCAAACACTTCACCAATGGCTTGTTGCCCTAAGCAAACCCCTAGGATTGGTTTTTTACCTGCGTAAGCTTTAATAAGGGGTTTGAGTAAGCCTGCTTCGTCGGGAACACCCGGACCCGGAGATAATAAAATCTTGTCGTAAAAATGAGCTTCTTCTAATTGAAATTGATCGTTTCGCTTTACGGTTACGTCACAATCAAATTCTTCTAAATAGTGCACCAAATTATACACAAAGCTGTCGTAGTTATCGATAACAAGTATTTTCATATTAGAGGGTTTCAGCCATTTGCAGTGCCTTGGTCAAGGCTCCTAATTTGTTATAAACTTCCTGTAATTCTTTTTCTTCATCGCTTTCAGAAACAATGCCTGCCCCAGCTTGGAAATATAGATGGTGGTTCTTGCTTACAAAAGAGCGAATGATAATCGCGTGGTTGAAATTACCCTTAAAATCCATAAACCCAATTGCGCCTCCATAAAAGTCGCGATTCACCGACTCGTATTGTTCCAGCAATTGCATCGCTCGGTGTTTTGGCGCACCACTCAAGGTTCCTGCGGGAAATGTGTCGGCTACAATTTGCATCGTACTCGTGTCTTTATGAACAGAGGCAGTTACCTTACTCACCAGATGAATTACATGAGAGAAAAATTGAACTTCTTTATAGGTTTCCACCTTTACATCGGTTCCATGTCGGCTGAGGTCGTTTCGCGCCAAATCGACCAACATAACATGCTCGCTGTTCTCCTTTAAATCTTGCGATAATTGCTTTGCCAGTTCCGCATCTTTTTCGTCGTTTCCAGTGCGTTTGAAGGTTCCTGCGATAGGATGGATTTCAGCGATGCCATGGTTCACCACCAATTGTGCTTCAGGAGAACTTCCAAATATTTTGAAATTTCCATAGTCGAAATAAAAGAGATAGGGGGAGGGATTAATGCTTCTCAAAGCTCTATAAACATTAAACTCGTCGCCCGTAAATTCTTGTGAAAACCGCTTGCTGGGTACAATTTGAAAAACATCCCCTCGTGCACAATGACTTTTACATTTTCGTACCAATTCTTTAAAAGATTCATCATTTATATTGGATTGAATCGGTCCTGAACTTCGAAAAGGATATTCGGCAAAATTTTTCGATTGAAGCAATTGTTCGATTTCAGCAATGTTATTTTCCTTATTGTAGCAATGTGCAAAAATATACGCCTCATTATTAAAATGATTGATCGCAATAATGTTTTGATAGACTGCGTAATAGGCGTCAGGAATCTGAAGATTACCCTCTTTTTTTGAAAGTGTGATGTTTTCATAATAACGAACCATATCGTACGACATATACCCAAATAGACCGTTGTTGATGAATTTAAACGATTCCGGGGCATCTGAAGCAAAACAGGAAGCAAATTCCTGAAGTAGTTGTGGGACATGGGTCTCAGAATTGATCTCGACCGATTCAGTATTGCCATCGGGGAAGGTCATTTCAATACGTTCATGCTGAATGGAAAATGAGGCAATGGGATTGCAGCAGATGTAGCTAAAGCTATTATCATTGGCATGGTAATCACTACTTTCCAACAATAGGCTGTTTGGAAATTTATCGCGCAGCCGTAAATAGACAGATACAGGAGTTAGCGTATCGGAAAGTCGCTTTTTTGAATGGGTTTTTACTGTGTATTGTTTCATAGCATTAAACGAAAAAAGCCTGTCGTGAAAGACAGGCTTTTTGTATTTGAATACATACAAGGGGTCTAGCTCACGACGTTGTTTCGTAAATTATTCCACCACCAAGTATGTTGTTTGTTCATATTCATGAATTCAAATATAGAAATGAATTTGAAAATGAGCAATAAACTTGATTAAAAATTCAAGTTTACTTCCAATTTGAAGTTATCAGAGATGGTGCTGTCTCCTAAATTGTCGAAGAAACTTCCAGATCCGTAACGGATTCCGAATTTAGTTCTGTCGATGTTCAAGGTAGTAGAGGCCTCTTTTCCGTTCATTACCAAGTCGAAGGAAATAGGTTCTGTCACACCTTTAATGGTAATGGTTCCATTTACAGCATAAGTGTTGCCTTTTTTGGTGGCTCCTTTCACTACTAAAGTAGAAGTTGGGTGATTTGCAGTTCCGAAGAAGTCATCTGAATTTAAATGTCCTTCTAATTTTCCTTTGTATTCACCTTCAAGGTCGGTTACAGTAATAGAGCTCATATCCATTACGAATTCACCACCAACGATTTTATCTCCGTCCATAATGAAGTGACCTTCTTTTAATTGGATGGTACCAGTGTGGGTTCCAGTGATTTTCTTACCGGTCCAAACTACCGTACTTTTTGAAACTTCCATTTTCTCGGTTGGAGGGGTAGTGAATGAACTTGCTGTAGTAGCCAAGGCTAATACCAATACATTTTTTACTGACTTTTTCATAGTTGTTAAATTTTAAAATTAATGGTTTCTTAATTTGTCTAAAAGGGTATTCAATTTTTCTATTTCATTGTTGGAGAGCTTCTCCACAATATTTTGATTGAAGCTTTCTACTAAAGGATCTAATTCTTTTAAGAGAGACAAACCTCCAGCGGTAATAAAGACTTCAATTTTTCTTCTGTTTTTTTCGCACACTCGGCGCTCTACCAAATCTTTCTGAATTAGCTTGTCGATAAGTCGGGTAGTATTACTGCTTTTATCGATCATTCGTTCTTGGATGGTCGATAGATTTGCAGGACTACCTTTCTGACCACGTAAAATGCGCATTACGTTATATTGTTGAGGCGTGAGATCATGATTTTTGAAATGAACAGCCGCGGCTTCTTCAATAGCTCTTGAAGTATACATAATATTAATCACGGTTTTAGAGCCTTCACTAAGAGGCATCGTGTTTTTTATGGTTTCTTCAATATTCATAATTGTATCAACAATATTTGTATGTACAAATGTAATACAATTTTTTGAACTGAAAAGACTTTAACAGAACATTAGGAGATGTTTCAACGGATTAAATCCTAATCAAAAGTTAAAGAACTTCAATGTTCGCGGGACTTTCCTTAGATTTAAAAAATGAAAAAATACTTGCACTTGTTTTTTGGGTTGCTGCTTCTTTATGCTTGTAAGGAGTCGACAAATGAAGTTGTATTGGCTGAGGTTCCAGCAGTTAATACATCAAAGGGTAGTATTGAAGTAGTTGATTTTTCAGGACTTCAAAAGCAATATTTAGAAAAAGAGTCTCCCGCCTTATTGGTAGTGAACTTTTGGGCCACTTGGTGCAAGCCCTGTGTAAAAGAACTTCCTGCATTTGAAGAGCTAGGGGTTGCCTTTAAGGATCAGGGTGTTGAGGTGATACTCGTGAGTTTAGATTTTCCCGAGAATATTGAAAAGGGCGTGATACCATTTATTCAGGCACATGGGTTACAAAATAAAGTGGTCCTATTGGATGATTCCGATGCCAATAGTTGGATTCCATTGGTTAGTAAGGAATGGAGTGGTGCGATTCCTGCCACGTTGATAATTGATCGAAAAGGAACATCACATTTTTTTGAACAATCCTTTTCTTTTGAACAATTAGAGCATGAAGTTAAATTACTATTATAACATACTATTATGAAAAAGTTTATTGTACTTGTTACCTTATTGTGTATTGGATCGATTGGTTTTAGTGGATTTACTAAAATTGAAACATCATTGGATGGTTATAAGATTGGAGATACAGCAACCGATTTTAAATTAAAGAATGTCGATGGATCCTTAGTCTCTTTGTCAGACTATAAGAAAGCCAAAGGATTTATTGTGATTTTTACGTGTAATACTTGTCCGTATGCGGTTGCGAGTGAAGACAGGATCAATGCCCTAGATGCCGAGTTTAAAGAAAAAGGGTATCCGGTAATTGCCATTAATCCAAACAATCCGAATGTGCAACCTGACGACACTTTTGAAAAAATGAAAGAAAAATCCGCTGAGAAAGCGTTTACTTTTCCTTATTTATATGACGAATCACATAGTATCTATGCCAAATATGGAGCAAAGAAAACTCCGCATGCTTATGTGCTTCAAAAGGAAAAGAACAAATATATTGTAAAGTATATCGGCGCCATTGACGATAATGTGCGCAACGGGGCGGAAGTGAAAAACCGTTTTTTAGCGAATGCCGTAAATGAATTACTCCAAGGCAAGAAAGTTTCGGTTCCTGAAACAAAGGCCATTGGTTGTAGCGTTAAAGCGTAGATTAGTACGTTTATTTTTCCGCAAACCCGACCTGTATTTTAATACAAGTCGGGTTTTTTATAATATCATTTTTATTTCAAAAGCTTGGATTCTATGAACCCTTCTATAAATAATTAAAGGAATGTAATCTCTTATATATCAATTAATTATTCTATCTTTAGTTAGCTTTTTAAAAAACTCCCCCATTGATATCGTGTGGCTAGCCGTAGTTTGCTTTTAATTTAAAGGAAGTAATTAATTATGGAGAATAGCTCTTTTCGTTCCATTTCGAAGGCCCTTCGAACAATTCTCTATTGTTTTTCCGCCCTGTTACTTCTTGTTTTTCTTCTTTTAGGAGCGCTTGATTATTCATTTGATGAACCGTTGGCTTATTCAGAAATTGCTGAAAGCCCGGAAAATATTTATTACATGAATTACGATGTGGGTACTTTGGGAGACAACCAACGGGACCAACTCATTAAATACGGTTATGATTTATTTGTAAATACCCCTGACTTTTTAGGGCCTGAAGCTCAAGACTCAATATTGAGATTTACCGGGAACGGACTTTCCTGTAATAACTGTCATTTGCTGGCAGGAACTAAAGCTTTCGCCGCACCTTTGATTGGAATTGTAAATAGATTTCCGCAGTACAGAGGGAGAGAAGATAAGATTGGAACTATTGAAGAACGTATTAATGGCTGTATGGAACGAAGCATGAATGGTCATGTAATGCCCGAAGATCAACACGAAATGAAAGCCTTAGTGGCTTACTTAACGTGGTTGAGTCGCTATTCCACTGAGGATGGTGCTATGGAAGGGCAGGGTTTTGTTGACCTGGAAATCCCGGAACGCCCTGTTAATTTAGAAAAAGGGAAACAATTATTTGTGAGCGTTTGCGTGGAATGTCATGGTCCCAGTGGTCAAGGGAAAAGAAAAGAAGGTTCCTATGTTTACGAATACCCGCCATTATGGGGTTTAGATTCATATAACAATGGTGCTGGAATGACACGTGTAATTACTGCCGCCCAATTCATAAAAGCAAACATGCCTTTTGGCACCACTTATTTGAATCCTAAATTATCGGATGAGGAAGCCTATGACGTTGCAGGTTATATTAATCAGCAACAACGTCCAAGTAAGGTAAATCTAGAAAGAGACTTTCCTAATTTAATGAAGAAACCGGTTTCGACTCCTTATCCTCCTTATGTGGATTCTTTTTCAGTAGCCCAGCATCAGCTTGGACCATTTCAACCCATTATGGACTATTACATGCAAAAACATGGGGTGAAGAAAACAAAATAGTAACCAATAAATAATCAATAATATGAAATCAGAAGAACTAAATTCAAGAAGACGTTTCTTAAGCACGGTTGCGCTTGGAGCAGCAGCCAGTAGTTTTGCCATGTTAACGAGTCCGCTGCATGCGGCCTTACCTACCCTTCAAATTGATTCCACCGGTGATGCCGATGAATGGTTCAAAAAAGTAAAGGGAACACACCGTATTGTTTATGATGGATCCACAGCACATGATGGGTTTCCGATTATTTGGACCTGGGCTTTTTATTACACAAACAATACTACCAATACTCCGGATAGTGATATGACGGCAGTTTGCGTCATTCGACATTCGGCCATCGCTTATGCGTTGAAAAGTAGTTTGTGGGAAAAATATAAATTAGGCGAAATGCTTAAAATAATGGACAAAACTACTGGTGAACCGGCCACGCGAAATACAGTGTACGAACCCAAAAAAGGAGATTTCCCCATGGAAGCTATTGAAGGAATGAAACGTTTGCAAGAGCGGGGAGCGATGTTCTGTGTTTGTAATCTCGCGCTTACAGTTTATAGTTCTATAGCCGCCCAAGGAATGGGGCTTGACCCAAATGAAGTTTACCAAGAATGGATCGATGGTGTATTGCCTGGCATTCAATTGGTGCCTTCAGGAGTATGGGCTCTAGGAAGAGCACAAGAAAAAGAATGCGGCTATATATTCGCAGGAGAATAAAACTATTTAAACATTTAATTATGAAAACTTTTATCACGATGGCGATGGTATTGTTCATGACCTTAAGTTATGCACAAGAGAACCCGGTAAAAATTGTATTTGATGTGACCAGTTCAGACCCGGCCACGCATAAATCTACGATGCGACATGTAAAAATGATGTCTCAAGCCTATCCCGAATCTGAATTTGAAGTGGTAGGTTATAGTGGATCACTAGATATGTTTTTAGCGAAAAAATCTTCTGTTAGAGAAGATATGGAAGCCTTAATCAATAATAAGAATGTTAGTTTTAAAGTGTGTGCTGCGACCATGAAACGCCATAATTCATCGAAAGATGATTTAGTAAAGGGTGTGGAGCCTGTACCGGATGGTATTATGGAGATTATTACCAAACAGCAACAGGGCTGGGGCTATATCAAGGAGGCACATAATTAAATTCATGGAATCATCGAAAACCTGAAATGAATTGTAACGTTTCAGGTTTTTTTTCGACTGCTATTTGATCTTTTATTACTTTTATAAAAAAATTAAGATGAAAGAACTTTCTCAAACACAATGGGTCGAACAAATGTCTAATGATGCAGATTCTGTGATTATTGACGTTCGCACATTAATGGAGGTTGAACAAGGAATGATTCCAAACGCTGAGCATATCGATATTCAGAACGCCGGACTCTTTATGGAAAAGGTAAAACAGTTAAGCCCTTCCAAAAATTATTACATCTATTGCCGCTCCGGTGGGAGAAGCGCACAAGCGTGTATGATTATGAATTCACTAGGATTTCCAAACACTTATAACCTTATTGGAGGAATCATGGAGTGGCGTGGAGAGACCGTTTAATATACTCTTATGAAAAATTTTATACTATTATTCGTGGTTGCCTTTCTTGCATTTTCATGTAAAGATGCCAAAGAAGCACAGGTAGAAGTAATTTCCCCTGAACAGGTTTATGAAGCTGTTTATGGTGGGGATTCATTACAATTGGTTGACGTTCGTACTACCGAAGAATATCAGGTGAGTCACTTAAAGAATGCACAGAATATTTGTGTGACCAACGACGATTTTAAAGAGAAAGCGGCCAATTTGGATAAAACCAAACCAGTCTATGTGTATTGTCAGAAAGGAGGGCGAAGCGCCAAAGCTGCTCAGATATTGAAAGAAATGGGCTTTACCAAGGTTTATGACCTCCAAGGAGGTATGGAAAATTGGGAATCTAAAGACCTAGAAACAATCAATTAAGCCTCTCTTACTCATTCTAAATGTTTTTTGAAAAACGCTATGGTTCTTGACCAGGCTAAATAGGCTGCAGTTTCGTCGTATCTTGGTGTGGTGTTATTGTGAAAACCATGATTTGCATTGGGATACATATACATTTCAAAACGAATATTGTTTTCCTCAAGAGCCATTTTATAGTCGGGCCAACCTTCATTTACCCTGCTGTCTAATTCCCCATAATGAATTTGTAAGGGTGCCTTAATTTTCGCTGTTTCCTCAGCAGACGGTTGTCCACCGTAAAATGGAACGGCAGCCCCTAAATTTGGAAGCCGAACAGCCATCATATTGGAGATCCAGCCTCCAAAACAAAAACCAACCACGCCAATGTTACCCGTACAGTCTTCATGATTATTTAAGTAGTCAAATGCGGCAATAAAATCCTCCAACATCTCATCCCTATTTCTTTGTTTTTGCAGCGCCCGACCGTCGTCGTCATTTCCAGGATACCCTCCCAATGGGCTTAAAGCATCGGGGGCCAGAGTGATGAAGCCTTCCAAGGCCGCCCTACGGGCTACATCTGAAATGTAAGGGTTTAACCCTCGGTTTTCGTGAACAATCACGATTCCTGGAAGTTTTGCCTTGGCATCTGCGGGTTTAGAGAGTAATCCGCTTATGGTTATACCTCCTTTTGGCGAAGGATATTCAATGGTCTTCGATTCGAGACGAGGGTCGTCGATAGGGACTAAGATACTATCTACATAATTTGGAGAAATATAACTCAAAAGGGAACCTACCGTAAGTCCGCCAACGGCATACAATGAAAGATTTTCTATAAACTTTCGCCGATCGATGCGGTTATGTGCATAGTCGTCATAGAGGTCGAACACCTCTTGTTGGATATCTTCTTTTTTTAAGCCTTTCATTGTGCGTGTTTTGATAAAGATAATGGAATTGGAAATGAAAACACAATGCTGCTATTATGGGGAATTAATTTTTATTAAAAAATGGTTGCTTAGGTTTTATCGAGCCGGAGGATTACCTTTGGTGTTCCCAATAACTCCAATCCTGCAATTACAACTGCCAATTTTTGCAAAATTGATGTCTAAAAACAATAAAACCCATCTAAGTAAACTTAATGGGTTTATTATGTTTTCATCCACATTGCAGTTGTGAATGATTGTGGAGCCGGAGGGATTACCTTTGGTG
>JAHEMY010000062.1 GCA_024643425.1 Flavobacteriaceae bacterium | reverse complement strand
CTCCCTCTTTTCGAACTAACAATGTATTACACTCGGGACAATGGTTAATGTATTCTGTAGGGGATGAATTTGAAAATCGTTTGGTGAAATCAACCCCAACTATTTTTGGAATAATTTCTCCTCCTTTTTCAACATAAACGGTATCGCCTTCACGAATATCAAGTTTAGCAATTTGATCGGCATTATGAAGCGAGGCCCTTTTTACGATGGTTCCCGCCAATTCCACAGGTTCTAGATTGGCTACCGGCGTAATTGCGCCCGTTCTTCCTACTTGATAGGTAATCTTTTCTAGGATGGTAACCGCCTGTTCCGCTTTAAATTTATAGGCCATCGCCCACCGAGGTGATTTTGCGGTATACCCTAATTCTTCTTGTTGTTGTAGGTTGTTTACTTTTACAACTACCCCATCAATCTCATAAGGCAAGTCGTGTCTATGAACATCCCAATGGGCAATGTAATCTAAAACTTCGTCGATGTTCTTTGCTAAAGCGGCTTCATTGGGAACTTTAAATCCCCAGTCTCGAGCTTTCTGAAGGCCTTCAAATTGGGTAGCAAACGGAAGTCGATCGGCCTTCAAACTATACAACAAACATTCTAAGGGACGACGCGCTACTTCACTACTATCTTGCAACTTTAAACTTCCTGAGGCTGTATTTCGCGGATTTCGGTAAGGATCTTCACCCGCCTCAATTCGTTCTTCATTCATTTTGACAAAGCCTTTAAGTGGCAAGATAATTTCTCCTCGAATATCAAACGAT
Source organism: Flavobacteriaceae bacterium (assembly GCA_024643425.1). GTDB lineage: Bacteria > Bacteroidota > Bacteroidia > Flavobacteriales > Flavobacteriaceae > JAHEMY01. Next base: position 12,991 of record JAHEMY010000062.1, on the reverse strand, counting down.
TCCGGGTAATCTCCTTTAAGTACTAGAGGAACCGTCTTTATGGTTTTTACGTTGGCCGTCACATCATCACCTTGCATTCCATCACCACGGGTAACTGCTTTTGTCAATATTCCTGACTCGTAAGTCAAACTCATTGAGGCACCATCGTACTTTAACTCACAAGTATATTCAACAGGTCCATCCACCATTTTTTTTATACGTGTTTCCCAATCTTCCAAATCTTCTTTCGAATAACTGTTGTCCAACGAATACATTCTGAACCGGTGAGGAACCGTTTCAAAATTTTTGGTCACTTCTCCCCCAACTCTTAAGGTAGGTGAATTAGGATCGAAAAACTGTGGATGCTCCGCTTCTAATTGTTTAAGTAGATTTAACTTCTGGTCAAATTCGAAGTCGGATATGGTAGGCTGATCTAAAATATAATACCGATAATTGTGTTCGCGCAGTTCCTCACGAAGGGATTGTATTTGTTGTTCAATATTCATAAAAACAAAGATAGAAATAGATTCTGCTTTCCATTAAAATTTCTCATTGATAAAATAAGAAAGCCTTCATCACTGAAGGCTTTTTATTTAATAAATTCAATGGATATTAGTCTTCCACAAATAATTTTCTCACCAATGCGGCGAAAACTCCACCCGCGATAGGTGCCGCAAAAAATAGCCAAAGTTGTTGCATCGCCATCCCTCCTGAAAATAGTGCAGGTCCAAGACTTCGCGCAGGGTTTACAGAGGTTCCGGTAATTGGTATCACCACCAAATGTATAAGTACTAAGGTAATTCCTATGGCCAATCCTGCCATTTGCGGAGAGGCGTTCTTTGCTGTTGTTCCAAAGATCACCATTAAGAATAAAAAAGTAAATATAAATTCAGCAATAAAAGCAGATTGCATATTGTATTCACCACCATAACCAGGTCCCCAACCATTGCTTCCAAGCCCCCATTCGGACATTGAAAAACCTGATGTGCCCGATAGCAGCAAATAAAGAATCCCTGCTCCCACAGTTGCTCCAATGCATTGGGCGATCACGTAGCCAATGGTGTCTTTGGTCGATAACTTCCCGGCTACTCTCATCGCAATAGAAATTGCAGGGTTAATGTGACATCCCGAAATAGGACCAATGGTGTAGGCCATCGCTACCACCGCAAGACCGAAGGCAAAAGATATTCCGAGCAGTCCAATTCCTGCAGGTCCGGAACTTGAAACCCCTGCAACGGTCGCTGCCCCGCAACCAAATAAAACCAATGCGAAGGTTCCCAAGGCTTCGGCTAAATATTTTTTTGTTGAATTCATAGATGAAATTGTTTGGTTAATTATCTAAAAATAAATAATTAAGCCAAACCTAAATTCTTTTGTTTAAAAATTATCGTGAAAAGTTAATAAGTTGAATCAAGTGCGTTCCGGCTTCAACCATTTGGGAATGTCATCCGGTTTAAAAGCCTTCATTTTCTCCAGAAGTTGAATAATATTGGAATCTACCAACAATAAGTTGTAGTTATTCATAGATAAAAACCCTTTGCGAACCATGGTTTCCAAACACTGTAGCAGGTCGTCATAAAAATGATTGACATTGAGCAATGCGATGGGCTTTTGATGCAAACCCAGTTGCAGCCAAGTAAGCATTTCAAAAAGTTCTTCAAGGGTACCCATGCCTCCCGGAAGTGCTATAAAACCATCACTTTCCTCTAGCATTCTCAATTTTCGCTCGTGCATATTTTTGGTAGTGATTAATTCACTTAAGCCTAAATGAACCACCTCCTTTTTTTTCAAAAACTCCGGAATAATCCCAATCACTTCTCCATGGTGATCAAGGACAGATTGCGCTAAGATTCCCATGATACCAATCTTTGCAGCTCCATAAACCAGGGTAATGTTTTGATCCGAAAATGCTATTCCTAGGTCTTTGGCAGCGTTGATAATGGCAAGGTCATTTCCTTCGCTACTACCGCAAAAAACACATATATTTTTTAGTTCATTCACTTTTTCTACAACGTATCATTCGATTTTTTCCAAACACATCTTTCCGCAATTCACAATCCTTAAAACCTTCTTTTTTCAGCAATTTTATCACTTCATCACTAAGGTACTCATTTATTTCCAAGAATAGCCAACCCGCTGGATTTAAGTGTTTATGTGAAAACCCCGCAATGTGCCTATAAAACAATAAAGGGTCTTCATCAGTCACAAATAAAGCAGATTTTGGTTCGAATTGAAGCACATTTGGAAACATGTGCTTTTTTTCTGAATTACGTACGTACGGGGGATTGGAAACGATAATATCCCACTGCTTCTCTTGCTTTGGATTTGAAAGTATATCGACTTTTTCGAAAGTCACCGCAATTCCATGATTCATCGCATTACGTTTTGCCATCGTTAATGCACCTTTTGAAACATCCCAGGCGGTAATATTTTTTGACAACCATTTACTAGCCAAAGTAATAGCAATACATCCCGATCCGGTTCCTATGTCGAGCACTTCTAAATTTGATTTAGGAGGAGTTACTGAATTGTCAATCCATTGAACCAGCTCTTCAGTTTCAGGCCGCGGTATTAAGGTATGCTGATCCACTTCAAAAGATAATTCACAGAACTCCGTTTCACCCAAAATATATTGAATGGGTTCCGATTTTTTTAATCGGTTTAAGCAGTTGTGATACATCATGCTTTCACCCATGCTTATCGACTCATCCAAATGTAAAAAGGTCATGGCCTTGGAATACCCCATTTCCTTTTCGGTAATCATGAAAAAAAACTGATTGATTTCCTCAATAGGATACACTTTCTCTAATTCTGTTAGAAAGGTATTCTTGAGTTCTCGAAGTGTCATTTAAAAATTTTAAAGCGTTAAAATCATGTGTACTCCACACGAATAATGACCCGTATCTCCCATGGGTCCTTGAAGGTACTGAAAGCCGTATTTTTTATATAATTTTTGAGCCGCCTCCATATATTCCATGGTCTCCAGATAACATTGATCAAAACCGAAGATACGCGCTTGTTGAAGGCAGCGATCAATCATTTCGGTACCCAAGCCTCGTCCACGAGCTTCCGGTAAAAAATACATTTTTTGCAGTTCACATACATTTCCATCGTAATGCTCTAAAGGAGCGATACCTCCACCGCCAATCAATCGGTTTCCTTCCTCTAATACAAAATAAGCAGTGTTCGGCTTTTGATAGGTTTCAAACATACAATCAAGCGATTTATCGGCATAGGCCGTTCCCACTTTGGGCACATTAAAATCTTCTAATACACTGCGAATAATTTGCCCAACCGATGGGTCATCACCCTTTTTTATGGGTCGAATAAAGGGAGCCTCCATAAATGATTTTTTCCTCGTACTTTTGAGTTGTGAAGATACACGAAAAAAATATGTTGCGCTGCATCCAATTGGCTAAAAATGGGCTGGGAACTACCTATCCTAACCCTTTAGTAGGAAGCGTAATTGTGTTGGAAAACAAAATTATTGCGGAAGGCTGGCATTACAAATCCGGTGCTCCACATGCCGAAGTGAATGCCATCCGACGCGTTAAAAATAAAGAAGACTTAAAAAAAGCGACGCTCTATGTTAATTTGGAGCCGTGCAGCCATTTTGGTCGAACCCCGCCCTGTGCCGATCTGATCATCGAAAACAAAATTCCAAGAGTCGTGATAGGTAATCTAGATCCGAATCCATTAGTGGCAGGGGCTGGTGTTGCTCGTTTAAGAGAAGCCGGATGCGAGGTGATTGTAGGTGTTTGTGACGATGCCTGTAACGATTTAAACAAGCGTTTCTTCACTTTTCATCGTAATAAACGACCTTACATTCTATTAAAATGGGCACAAACCAAGGATGGCTTTCTTGCTCCTGAATCTAGACCATCACAAGCACCTGTATGGATTTCTAACGATTATTCAAGACAGCAATCTCATAAATTGAGAACCGAAGAGGCTGCCATACTTATTGGGACCAATACCGCCATGAACGACAATCCCAAACTTACTCCAAGGGATTGGTTTGGCCGAGCTCCTTTACGTATCGTATTGGATCGAGATCTGAAATTGTCCAGAGCGCTTCATTTTATGGATGGCACTATTTCGACACTTGTGTTTACAGAGAAAAAATCGGTGATTGACAATTCCATCCAATACGTTCAAATGGACTTCAAAAAAGAACTTTCAAAACAAATTTGCGAGGCATTGTATGAACGCCAGATACAGAGTGTCATCGTAGAAGGCGGTGCGAAAACCCTACAAACCTTTATCGACGAATCTTTATGGGATGAAGCCATTATTTTTGAAGGCTCCAATCAATTTTCAAAAGGAATTAAAGCACCTATAATAAAAAATTCAACATCTACCTCCACGAATTGTGGAAACGACCTAGTACATCACTTTAAAAATATTGCACTTTGATCGCCCTTCTTTGCAGCATCCTTGCATCTACCTTTATATTGATTGTTTTTAAGCTGTTCGAACGGTTTAAAATCAATAATTTTCAGGCGATCGCAGTGAATTATTTTGTAGCAGGGATATGCGGTATCTTGCTTCAAGGCAATGTTTCAAACCTTGTTCACTGGCCTGAATTTCCGTGGTTCAAGTATGCTTTGATGCTTGGGTCCATCTTCATCATAATATTCTTTTTAATGGCGCTCACTGCACAGCGAAATGGCCTTTCGGTAGTTTCAATCGCCACAAAAATGAGTGTTGTTGTTCCCGTAGCGTTTGGATTGATGTATTACGGCGAACATCTTGGAATTCTAAAAAGTGTTGGAATTCTTACCGCTCTTGTTGCGGTATACTTATCCTCCATAAAAAACAAAACCGGCCTCACTATAAAAAAAAGCAACCTCATCTTACCCCTTCTGGTATTCATTGGAAGCGGTGTGATCGACACCGGTATTAAATATCTTGAGGAAGCCTATGTGTCGGAAACGGATGTAGCATTGTTTTCTTCAACCTTATTCCTTTCGGCAGGCATGATGGGATTTGCAGTTTTACTGTTTAAAAAATTAAAAGGAACCCTTAGGTTTGAAGCAAAGAGCATTGTTGGAGGGATCATGCTGGGCGTTCCCAATTTCTTTACTGTTTATTTCTTAGTGATGGCCCTACGCAGTGACATCTTCGAAAGTTCCGGAATTTTTGTCATCAATCATATTGGCGTGGTAAGTTTCTCTACTTTGGCAGGCATTTTCTTGTTTAAAGAGAAATTAATTCTGAAAAATTGGATTGGTTTTGTCCTAGCCCTTCTTAGCATTCTCTTAATAACTTTTTCGAAAGCATGAGTGAGAAGGATACCTACAAAACGCTACTGAAACCAAGCCCTGAAGTCCTTTTTAAAGATCGAGGTAGTAAATTTTTTGGCTCTGCCTATCCTGTACAAGACGAGGAGAATATAAAAGAAATCTTAGAGCAACTTAAAAAACAACACCATAATGCACGTCATTGGTGCTATGCTTGGCAACTGGGGAAAAGTTATGAGCATTTTAGAGCCAATGATGACGGCGAGCCCTCTAACAGCGCGGGGATGCCTATTTACGGTCAATTGCAATCGTTCGATGTCACCAACACCCTTGTGGTTGTAGTACGGTATTTTGGCGGCACGAAATTAGGAGTTGGCGGTTTAATACAGGCCTATAAAACAGCAGCCAGTCAAGCCTTAGAAGCTAGTAAAATTGTGGAGCGCACCATTGACCAATATTTTGAAATTCGTTTTGAATACCCTGAAATGAATGTTGTGATGCGCATCATAAAGGACGAGTCCGTTGAAATTATAGATCAAATGTTGGAACTAAATTGTAGGTTCAAAATCGGTGTTCGAAAAAAAGATGCTGAAAAAGTTTTTGAAATTTTTACAAATACCTACAAAGTTGCCATTAAAAAATTGGACGATTAATTCGTTAATTTTTTAATTAAATAATCCGGCGCTCGACGTATTTTTTGAGTCTTCATATCCATGAAAACCAAGGTGGTAGAGGCGGTCACTAAAAGGACATTTTCAGCATTAAAAATCTCATAATAAAACTCAATTTTTACCGTAGGAATTTTCTGTAAAGTAGTGATAACAGTAATCTCGTCGTCATAACGTGCCGGCTGTCTATATTTTATATGCAATTCGGTTACAGGAAGCTGAATTTTATTTTCCTCCATCCATTTGTAAGAAAAGCCAAGTTCGCGTAACCACTCAGTTCTTCCCTGTTCGAGGTATTGCGCATAGTTGCCATAGTAAACCACACCCATTTGATCGGTTTCACCATAACGTACCCGAATTTTCGTACTAGCTTTTTTCATTTTTGTTTAGGAATAAAAGGAACTTTTTTTGTAGCTTTAACCAGATTGAAGTATGTGAAAAAAAAATAACAAATTCAATACCCTTTCCGTTTTTTTTTTCATTTTTTTGTTCACATATTTGCATTGTTAAGAAAATGTTAGAGAAGTATCTTTTTCTCTCGTTTCCTGACCGCAAATTTAACTAACTAAACTTCAGATAGAAACTATGAGTAAAACTGCCGAATCGGTTTGGAGCAATTGTTTGTCCTTTATTGAAGATAACATATCGACACAAGCTTACAAAACCTGGTTTGAACCTATTAAAGCAGTAAAACTCAATGATAATGCCCTAAGTATACAAGTTCCGAGTAAATTTTTCTACGAATGGTTGGAAGAACATTATGTGAAGTTGCTGAAAGTAGCCTTAACTCGTGAACTAGGAGCAAAAGCCAAGTTGGTGTACATCATCAAAATGGAAAACACTTACGGCAACAAGCAGCCTTTTACTGAAAAAATACCGAGTTCGAATCGTAGTCAGATGAAAGATCAGGAGGTCGATGTTCCCCTTAAGAACAAAAGTCCTGAACTTAAAAATCCCTTTGTGATTCCTGGAATTCGCAATGTGAAAATCGAATCTCAGCTTAATCCTAATTACAGTTTTGATAATTTCTTAGAAGGAGAATCGAATCGTTTGGCGCGCTCTGCAGGATATGCCGTTGCGAACAAACCGGGTGGAACTTCCTTCAATCCGTTGTTAATTTTCGGAGGAGTAGGATTAGGTAAAACGCATTTGGCACATGCCATTGGTGTTGAAATCAAAGAAAAGTATCCTGAAAAAACAGTGCTTTATATTTCCGCAGAGAAATTTACACAACAATACATCGAGTCGGTGAAGAAGAACAATCGAAACGATTTTATTCATTTTTACCAAATTATCGATGTGCTTATCGTCGACGACATCCAACTGCTTTCCGGAAAAGCGGGAACACAAGATGTTTTCTTCCATATTTTCAATCACTTACATCAAAATGGAAAGCAGGTAATCCTTACAAGTGATAAGGCACCTGTTGACATGATTGATATCGAACAACGTCTATTGTCGCGTTTCAAATGGGGACTTTCAGCAGAATTGAATCACCCGGATTACGATACACGAGTCGCGATCATTAAGAATAAATTATACCGTGACGGTGTTGAAATGCCTGAAGATATTGTTGAATTCTTGGCAAACAACATAAAAACAAATATCCGTGAACTGGAAGGTGCTATTATCTCTTTAATCGCGCACTCTTCGTTCAATAAACGCGAAATTACTATCGACTTAGCTAGGAAAATTGTTGACAACTACGTCAAACACACCAAACGCGAAGTATCGATCGATTACATTCAAAAAGTAGTAAGTGAATATTTCCAAATGGATGTAGACACACTGCAGTCTAAAACAAGAAAGCGGCATATCGTGCAAGCGCGTCAGCTTGCCATGTTCTTCGCTAAGAAGTTTACCAAGGCTTCCTTGGCCTCTATTGGGTCTCAAATTGGCCAAAGAGACCATGCAACGGTACTTCATGCTTGTAAAACTGTAGACAATCTATCGAGCACCGACAAGCAGTTCAGAAAGTATGTCGAAGACCTCAACAAAAAATTAACGTTATAATGAATCCCGCTCTTGCGGGATTTTTTAATTTAGAACCATGATGACAAAAGTATTAATGGTTTGCCTGGGAAATATATGTCGTTCCCCACTTGCCGAAGGTATTCTAAAGTCCAAAGTAGATACCAGTAAAGTTACGGTTGAATCTGCGGGCACCGGAGGTTGGCATGTAGGCTCACTACCGGATCCAAGAAGCATTGAAATTGCAAAGAAAAACGGCATTGACATCACCAACCAACGTGGAAGAAAATTTTCTACCTATGATTTCGAAACCTACGATTATATTTTCGTGATGGATAATTCCAATTATCACGATGTAATTAAACTTGCCAATACACAAGAAGAGCAGGACAAAGTGCAGCTATTGCTAGAGGAAATTTTTCCCGGTGAAAATGTAGATGTTCCGGACCCCTATTACGGTGGGACCTTAGGCTTTGAAAATGTTTTTCAAATGATTGAAGAAGCCTGTGATAAAATCGCAGAACGACTCCAACACTAATCTAATTTGTATTTTGTATTTTTAGAAAAATTAACGTCATGAAAAAATTACTTACACTCGCCTTACTCCTTTCATTTTGTAACAGTTTTGGCCAAGATATCATTCTTAATAGCTATGCCGAAGGTTTCGTTTCTCCCCTAAACATTCAAAATGCAGGTGATGAACGCTTGTTCATTGTCGAACAAGGGGGTAGAATAAAAATTATAAACGGTGATGGCTCGGTAAACCCGACCCCTTTTCTAGACATATCCGCTGAAATATCGAGTGGTGGAGAACGAGGCTTACTCGGACTCGCCTTTCATCCGGATTACGCTAACAACGGTTATTTCTTCGTTTACTATACCAAGCCCAATGGCGACTCACAAGTAGCACGATTTTCGGTAGACGGTTCCGACCCGGATCTTGCCGATCCAAATAGTGAATTGCTTTTGTTCGATATTGGACAACCATTTTCCAATCACAATGGAGGTTGTATCGCCTTTGGACCTGATGGCTACCTGTACATTGCTACTGGTGATGGAGGAAGCGGTGGAGACCCGGGAAATAGAGCTCAGAATACCACCCTACTACTCGGAAAAATGCTACGCATTGATGTGGACAATCCTGGAGGAGGTAATAATTATGGCATCCCTGTAGATAACCCTTTTGCGGGAAGTGGAACAGATGCCGAAGAAATTTGGGCTTATGGCCTAAGAAATCCTTGGAAATTTAGTTTTGACCGAGTTACCGGAGACCTTTGGATTGCCGACGTCGGACAAAATGCCATTGAAGAAATAAATCATGAACCAAGCACCGCTCCCGGTCTAAATTACGGCTGGCGATGTTATGAAGGATCACAAACCTTCAACACTTCCGGCTGCCCGGACCCTTCAACACTCACCTTTCCTGTTGCTGAATATCCCCATTCTATAGGAAGTTCGATAACGGGAGGTTATGTATATCGAGGTTCTGATTATCCAGATTTGGAAGGTTATTACATTTTTGCCGACTTTGTTTCAGGTATCTTAGGGACTGTAGATGGATCAGGGAACTTTACTAATCTTGGTAATTATGGGCAAAATTGGGCCTCTTTCGGTGAAGATATTAATGGTGAAATGTACCTAGCCGGGTTTAATGGTATTATATATCGTGTTGAAACTAATATAATAATAGGGGTCAATGACCAGAGTAACCAAGAGTACTCTTTAACACCCAATCCGGCACAAAGCGAAGTCACCATTCAAGGCGTCAATGAATTTAACCATATCTCTGTATTCAATGTTGAAGGAGCTTTGATTATTGACTTAGAAGTACCTGTAACCACATCGATTTCTTTGCCTATTGTTGGCCTTTCCAAGGGGCTCTATTTAATTAAAGTAGAAAGTGAAGGTGCTGTGAGCACCCACAAACTTGTAGTAAATTAATTTTTGGTGACACCCCAACTTGGAAACTTATACCTAATCCCCTGCCCTTTGGGTGACTCTCCGCCTTTGGAGGTGCTTCCATTATCGGTAAAAAAAGCTGTAGAAGAAATTGACTACTACATTGTCGAGCATGAAAAGAATGCGCGTCGATTTATTAAAACAATTGTTCCGAAGAAGTCGCAACCTTCACTCCACATTGAAACCATCAACAAGTTTACGCTTGAATCGGAGATTCCAACCATGTTGAAACCTTGTTTTGAAGGGCATCATATTGGGGTAATTAGCGATGCAGGATGTCCGGGCATCGCAGATCCGGGAGCAGCTATTGTGGCGCAAGCGCATTTGCAAGGCGTAAAAGTAATCCCTTTAGTGGGCCCTTCGTCCTTGTTACTAGCAATGATGGCAAGCGGTTTTAACGGACAGAATTTTGCCTTTAACGGTTATTTACCCATCGATAAGCAAGAGCGGAAAAAAGAAATAAAACGGCTGGAGAAAGTATCAGAAGAAATTGGACAATCCCAACTCTTCATTGAAACCCCTTATCGCAATAATCAGATGCTAGAGAGTCTTCTACAGACATTGCATCCAAAAACCAATATTTGCATCGCCTGCGACATTACACTCTCTTCAGAATACATTGTCACCCAAACAGCAGAATCCTGGAAAAAAACAAAGGTGGACCTCAATAAGAGACCCACCTTGTTTATTATTCAAAAATAGATTGTTACATTACATTAATTCTCTTCTGTGGCTCGATCATCGAAGTATCGTATCCTGAGAATTTTTTCAAATAATGTCTAATGGTTGTTCCAAAGGCATCTGCAAATTGATAAGTTCCTCCGCTCCTAAGGTATTTCTTGACACTCCCGGCTCCTGATAAATGAGCGGCAGCTAAAATCCCGGATTCAGTAACGCGAACACCATTAACGGTAGTTCCCACATACCTCTTGATTTCTTTTCTCAAGATGTACTTATTACGAGCGGTAAAAATATGGAAGGCCTCTTCTTGTAAACGTGTATCGGCCAGGAAATTATTTGAATTATCAATTCCTATATGCTTCAGTGTTTTTGGGTTAAATTGGTATTTACCCATGTACCCGAAAGTATTTACTACAGTATAGTTTCCTCGGGATTCATTAAAAGCCAATGCTTCTTTAAAGGCGATATACGATTTGCCTAAAAAAAGATGGTAACGATCGTTCACCTGTTCTTCTGACACCTCATTTTCTTGAGGCACATGATAACAAAGTGCTTGGTCATCCAATTTGTATTCCGAAAGGTCTACTTTGTTTTTGAATGACAGTCCGGTTGAAGCTATCGCAACTCCCAAACCTAAAATTACAAATTGTAAAAAATTACGTTTCATTTGTCTAATTTCTAACAGAGATTTTTCTCTATTAAATTTCGGCCTGCAAAGATACGTCTTTTTTTACAACTTTGATTTACAGCACGTTAAATAGTGTTAAATAGGTTCCGAAAACGTTTGAAATGGGTGTGTCCTTACATCAAAATAACCGAGTTTATTGCCCAAAACTCGAATTATCTTTGAACTCCTTGCTTTGAAAGCCAACGAACATATTCTGCTTTATTTCGGTTGTGTTGGGACAAATTCTTGGCAAATTTGTGATACCCAAAATTAGTTACATCAGCCACAAAATAGAAAAAATCATGTTTTTCAGCATTGAGCACCGCATTAATAGATGAAATATCGGGCATGGCAATAGGGCCGGGTGGAATTCCCGCATATTTATAGGTGTTATAAGGCGAATCGATCTCGAGATCCTTATACAGAACTCGTTTAATTACTTGATCAAAATTTTGCTCTGAACGCTTCTTCGCATAGATTACCGTAGGATCTGCCTGAAGCAACATACCCACCCTTAATCGATTAAGGTATACCCCGGCTACACGAGGCTTTTCATCCACCTTGGCTGTTTCTTTTTGAACGATGGCTGCCAAAGAAATTGCTTCATTTTTGCTTAACCCTACTTGTTTCAATTTCGCTAACCGGTTTTCATTCCAAAACCTCTCGTATTCTTGCTTCATTTTATCACGAAATCCGGTAGCAGAAGTATTCCAATAAACTTCATAAGTATTAGGCAGATACATTCCTAAAGCTGATTCCCGCGAAAATCCGGCATCTTTTAAAAACGCTTCATCCGTGATGGCTTCTAGAAAAGCTAGACTGTCCGGTTCCATTTGGCGTGCCAATGCTCCGGCAAGGTCCTCAAGGCGTTCTTGATTATTATATTTAATATTGATGGGTACATTCCTGCTTCGAAGCGCATTAATAATTTCATTATTGTTCATGCCCTTTATAAGCTCGTAATGACCCGATTTAATATTTTGGGTATAGGCTTTACGCTTGGCTACTCGTTTAAAAGATTCGGGATCTAACAGCAACGGCTCTAAATCATTCATCAACGTATCAAAATCAGATCCCGTAGTGATATAAACATGTGCTTTTTCATTATCAAATGCCGTATTTGGGACAAAAATACTGGTATACACAAAATAGGCAAAGACACCCATTCCTACCAATCCCAAAAGGAGTGTTGCAAAAACAACTTTTTTAAGATTACTCATTGATTAATTGATATAGATATTCATTTTTAAAACGCCCATTGGCATAGATCCAGTCCTTTTTTTCTCCCGCCTTTTGAAATCCAAGTTTTTCAAACAGATGAACACTTTTCACATTATCCATAGCAATATTCGCGTAGACCTGATGTAAATTGAGTTGTTGAAACGCATAATTCGCGGTTATTTGAATCGCTTCTGAAGCAATTCCCTTCCCATGATCGCTTTGTGCATAAATAATAATCCCAAGTCCTACTTTGAAATGTTTGGGGTCGAAATCGAACAAATCAATAAGGCCCAACACCCTGTTTGTCCCTTGTTCACAGATTACCAAACGCAACTGTTTAACTTCATAAATATCGCGGTGGGCATTCTCTAAATACTGCTTCAAAACGTACTTTGAATAGGGCGTATTAGTATTGCTTACTTCCCACACCGATTCATCATTTTCCAGCAGATAAAGAAACTCAAGATCCTCAGGTTCTAAAGCCCTGAGGTAGGTATGTTTGCCTTGTAAGGTCATTGCCATGTTCCTTTAAATACTTGTTGTGCAGGACCAATCAAACGAACCTGTTCATATCCATGTTCTCCTTTCTCAAATTGAACAAG
>JAHEMY010000061.1 GCA_024643425.1 Flavobacteriaceae bacterium | reverse complement strand
ACATTCGATTTAATCGCTTTGTTTCTGAGCGTTCTGAATTGGTAATGTTCAATTAAAAAGGGCATGTAAAGTTCGTCTCGATAATATTTCCAGGTAGCTTCCTCCTCTTTCACATCCATAATATTGGAGCTCCAACGCGTGAGGGCGTTTTTTAAGGGGATGCTTTTTATCAATCGCAATTCACCGGAACTCGCCAGATCGTTTACGATAGGGTCGAAGGTGGCATAGGGTAAGGTGCGTGCAATAAGATTGTCAATACTGTCTTTGGTTCTTTGTTCCGGGTGATCGATAAGATCAAACAACAGCTTCGCGGCTTTCATCATCTCATTTCGAGTGGCAATCTTTTGGTCGAGTTGTTCTAAGTTGCTTTCAAATTCCGATAATAACTGCTGGAGTAAAACTTGTTCTTCGGCGCGTTCTTTTTTGTATTCGTTGGCATTGTTGATGTTTAAGGCAATCATGATTCCAATCACGACCAAAACAATCTCACCAATCGCATAAAGCAGGTACTTACTTACTTTATTTTCGGCAACTAAGCTTTGACGGATTCGTCGGAAGAATTTGATCATGTTACGTTCGTTTTTCTAAAGATATAATAATCGAAATAAAAAGCGCTAAAACGTCTCTGAGCATTGAAAATGAATTCAGTTATTTAATTCCTGCGCAATCAACGACAAAATTTCGTCATTATATACTTGGATTTCATTCAATTCTTCCAAGTATTCCCTTGCGTATGCATAGGCTAGGATGCTGAAGTTTTCAAACGCTTCATTTAGCACAAATCCTCTAGGGTCGGATGAATGAATAGGTTCCGGCATTTCCGGGTAGGCATATTTCCATTCATCGGTCAAACGAATGTACTTCGCTTTAAGCGCCATGGATTCATATTGAAATTGATAGATCCTAACGGCTTCTTCATCCGAATCCTTCACCTTATCTTCCCAACTAAATAACAGTTGAATGAGTCGTTTGTTCTGAATCAAATGAATTTCGCCCGATGAAATGGCCGATCGCAAAGCACCGTTGACCGGATTGAAGGTGTAGGTGTAACTAAGGTCGTTGATAAGAAGGGTAAAGTCTCTATCGGAATAGTCATCTGGTGAGCGCATTATCTTATTCGCACGCACATTTGCCTCCGGCACCTTGCCAATATAAAATTGTACGGTATCTAATTGCCTTAGGTTGCTTTCAAATTCGAGTTGCAGGGCGTCTAAGACAGCACGTTTTGTATCTGAATTTTCAGATTCTAACCTCCATTGATTCAAGAGTATAGCGATTAAAATCCCGATCACTACCAAAACAATTTCCCCTAAGGCATACACAAGGTACCGGCTTACTTTATTTTCGGAAAGTAATCTTTGTCTAATTTTTCGAAAGAATTTTATCATAGGTCATTACTGGGTGCTTAGGATGAAAGTGAATGATTTCAATAATAACAAAGATGCTGTTCAAATTATATTATTCCCTTTGATCAAAAGGAACAATGACACCTTGTTCCAAATAATTCTTTAAACCGTTCAACAAGATAGCCCAACAAAACGAAGATCTTTTAAAATGTTCATTACATTTTGGCCATCCCACATGCCAGAACTTTATTTGGACGGCATCCTTTAGATCCTCGAGATCAAATCCAAAGCTGGTCGGGTCCCAATCTTCGTCGGATTTTATCATCTTGATATGGAATGATCGGTTTTTTTCAGCTTTAATCACTTGGCCATACCAATCATATTCTGGAGTAAAGTAAAAATTATAAGTTTCACCTTCCAACGGATTCCCTGTGCATTTAAGGGGCCACCAATTTATTAAATGCACTGGGTTGGTAACGGCCTCATATACTTTTTCAAGGGGCGATTTGATGAGTAAATTGTGATAGATTGAATGTGTCATAGTGTTACTTTTAAAACTATAGATCCAATGTGTGCATCTAAATCTGTTTGCTTTTCGTCAATTAAACTTTAAAATACACTTCCTCGAACGGTACTCGGAACCTAGGGCCATAGATCCCCTTTTCGTCCCTGATTCCGCAACTAATTACCATATTAATTTCAGCCCCTCTTGGGAGGTATAAAATCTTTTTTACGCGCAAGGTATCACTTCCTTCCATGGGGCAGGTATCGTAGCCAATGGCTGCCATGCTAATCATAAAGTTTTCAGCAGCTAATCCGGCACTTTTATGGGCAACAATGCGCATGTCACTGGAACGGGTTTGTCGGTAGATGGGTTTGAATAATCCAACAATTTGAAAGACGATATATTTCAGAAAGCCTAAGATTCCTAAAAAATCTGCATAGAGTGTGGGAATCAATTTACCATAATAGTTGGTAGCCATCTTTTTGCGCTTTAAATCACGATCACTTAGGCCTTCTTTGTCATATTCCCTTTTGATAAAGGCAATATTGGCCTTTGCACGTTGTTTCCAAAGATCCTTTCTTGCCACCACAACAACCAGTTGTTGGGCCGTTTTTGCCGCATTTTGGTTGAAACAAGCCTTTGCGATCTGGCTCAGCGTTTCTTTGTTGGTAATATGATAAAATTCCCAAAGTTGAAGGTTGCTGCTCGTCGGTGCCAATGACGCATTCACCAAGCATTGCTTTACTTTTTCAGTGTTGATGGGTTCGTCCTTATAGACGCGCGTTGATCGTCTGTAAGCAATGGCTTCCGAAACGGTTTTCTCCATAATAGTTATAAATTTTATCTCTCTAAAGGGTTGTAATGTTTGACTATCCGAACAAATGCCTCACAACATCATGGACTTTAGCTACTTTGATGATGTTGATGGCGTAGTTTTGCTTCGGAAGTTTGCAGTACTTGGAGATCACAATGCTCCCAAAACCTAATTTTTCGGCTTCGGTAATGCGTTGTTCCACACGGGTTACCGGGCGAACTTCCCCTGCCAAACCTACTTCAGCAGCAAAGCACATGGATTTGTCAATGGCGATATCAATATTCGATGAAAGTACGGCCGCGACTACTGCTAAGTCGATGGCGGGATCGTCGACAGTAATGCCACCTGTAATGTTTAAAAAGACATCTTTTGCCCCAAGTTTGAAACCGGCACGTTTTTCCAACACCGCCAAGATCATGTTGAGACGCTTGGCATTATAGCCCGTTGCTGAGCGTTGAGGGGTTCCATACACTGCCGTACTAACCAAAGCTTGAATCTCGATCATGAGTGGCCTCATGCCTTCTAAGGTAGCAGCAATGGCAGTTCCGCTTAAGTCTTCTTGATTTTTAGAAATAAGGATCTCGGAAGGGTTATTCACTTCTCGGAGTCCACTGCCTTGCATTTCATAGATGCCTAATTCGTTGGTGCTTCCAAAGCGGTTTTTGTGGGCACGTAAAATTCGGTATACATGGTTTCGATCCCCCTCAAACTGAAGTACGGTATCCACCATATGCTCCAAGATCTTGGGTCCGGCAATATTTCCATCTTTCGTGATATGTCCAATGAGTACCACAGGGGTACTGGTTTCTTTGGCATATTTAATTAATTCTGAAGTGCATTCGCGTATTTGAGAAATGCTACCCGCTGTGCTTTCGAGGAAATCGGTTTGCAGGGTTTGAATGGAATCGATCACCACGATGTCCGGTTCGAGTTCGGCAATGTGCCGAAAGATGTTTTGTGTTTTGGTTTCGGTAAGGATGAAACAGTTTTCTGCTTTTGGAACAATGCGCTCTGCCCGCATTTTAATTTGTTGGGCGCTTTCCTCACCCGAAACATAGAGCGTTTTGTAAGGGAGCATGAGCGCTACCTGAAGCATTAAAGTACTTTTCCCAATCCCGGGTTCTCCTCCAAGCAAGGTCAGTGAGCCGGGTACCAAACCACCGCCGAGAACGCGGTTTAATTCAATGTTTTTGGTATCCATGCGCTGCTCCGCCGAAGTAGAAATTTCCGAAATCCTTTGTGGCTTTGCAGTGCGTTTTGCACTAGGCGCATCCGATTTCCAAGCGACCTTCTCTGCTTTTTGGATGAGCTCTTCAGCGATGGTATTCCATTCTTTGCAGGAAGTACATTGTCCTTGCCATTTGGCAAACTGTGCCCCGCAATTCTGACAAAAAAAAGTAGATTTTGTTTTTGCCATTAATACCCGAAGTCTTCTTTGATCTTATCTGCCTTATCCAACATTAAATCAACAGTAATAAAGTCGACCTCTTCTTTATCAAACCCTGATTGATAGGTTCGCATGGCTCGTTTAGGTTCTCCAACTTCTTCGTAGTAACGGCCCATATAGTAATCCCCTATCACTTTATCGGGGTATTGCTTAGAGGCCATGGTTGCAATTTCTCGCAGGGAATCCCATTGTTTTTGTTTCTCACAGGCGGTTGCCGTAGCAATGAAATCGTTTATACGAATGGAATTTTCCAATCCAAAAAGGTTCTTAATGGTGGCGTACTTCTCTAAGAGGTATTCGTGGATAGGCGTTTGCATTTTCAAGAGCTTTTCGTTGTATTCTTGTTTAGAGATTGGGCGGTAGACCGAAAAGATCTTTTCCAAAGCCGATGGAATGGCTCTTGCGACCAACGAATAATGGGTTGCTCCTTCGAAATTGTCGTAATAAAAAGCAAAGGTGTCGGTCTTTAGCGGACTCAAGCTTGTGTTCAAAGCCTCGGAGATTTCCCTGAGGTCTTTGATGTCGTCGGTACCTGTAGCTAAGTAGTAAAAAGTTTTGGACTCGATGGCTGGAATTCGTTGCGGAAGTCGTTCATCCATCATAGGAGCCAGGTCGGGACTTAAGCTTATATACCCATTGAATAATGGAGGGTCCTTAAAGAGGTAATAGTTAATATAGCTCGCCGTAAAATCGTGTCCTACCGCAATGGTAAATTTTGCGGTACGGAAATTCGCATCAACCCATGGAAGCAATTCAAGTCCGATGAATTCAAAAAAATCGGCTCCTTTTTCGGCAGGCATAAAAGTAGTGTCGTCGTAGCTGCAATCGTCGTAACGGCTATCACCCTGCATAATTCCTACTACAATCGATTCGGGCATGTCTTCCCAGTAGCTAAAATAATCTACATTCCCTGCAACCGGTTCAAAGAGGTAGTTGGCATCCAAGACAATTACGATGGGATAGGATTTATCTTCGTTTTTATCGTAATCCCGAGGCAGCTGAATTTTCAAACGGCGTGTTTCATTTAATTTATTGGAAGCATATTCCTCGTACATAATCTTGGACTGCCCAAGCAAGGAGGAACATATAAAAAGGCCCGCAAATAGGATTAGTAGTTTCTTCATGTTGCGTTTTTTAGGAAACGAAAGATACTAATTTTTACAGACTGAATCAGTCAGAATTACGATTGTGAAGGTTTTTTGTTCACAATGGGAAGTAAAATAAATGAGAGCACTCCCAAGAGGATGATGTAGAGGATATTCGAGGTCCAAACAATCCAGCCAAACGCAGTTCCAACGGTTTCAGGGATGCCAAAAATAAGCAGGATTCCGGCAATGGCTAGCGGATAATACCCCACGCCGCTATTGGTGAAGGCGAATGTAAAACTTCCCACTACAAAGGTGATAATCACAATCCCAAAATCGATATTGGAGGTCATTTCGAGCGCCTGTGTTGCTGTATAAAAGGACAATAGATAAAGCCCCCAAATTAAAAAGCTGTAACCAATAAAGAGTCCTTTCTTTTTCATCTTTAGGACACTAAAAACCCCTTCTTTGAGTCCGAGAGCAAACGATTTGATTTTAGTAGATAATCCCCCTTTAGAAAATTTCAGAAATAAGAAAAACAATCCCAAAAGTCCTAAACCAATACCCATCAAAACCATGAGCTTTTGAAAGGGGATCAATGCGCTGATATAGTCGTAGAGTTCTTGAAACTTTAGGAGCAATGCAAGTCCGGTGAATAGTAACAAAAAAAGGAGGTCCACTATGCGTTCGGAGATTACTGTGCCAAACCCTTTTTCGAAGGGTACTTCTTCATAGCGTGTTAAGGCAACGGCTCGACTCACTTCACCACTTTTTGGAATGAACAGGTTCATTAAATAGGCCACCGACACTGCCAAAAAACTATTCAGTAAGGTGGGGCGGTACCCCATGGGTTCCAACATGAAACGCCAGCGGTAGGCTCTAATTAAATGACTCGTAGCACTCATAAAAACAGCAAGAAGTACGAATCCGTACTTGGCGTTTTCGAAATGAAAGACCAGTTCAGTCCATTGTTCAGGGGTGAATTTGGAGTAGAAATATCCAACGAGTGCAATCCCTAGTACCAAGGGCAGCAGGATTTGCAAGGATTTGGATATCGTTTTTTTCAAATTACCTTAAAAGGTTATTTTCTTCATTTGGGAACACCAAGGAAGGTTTAAAGCTTTTGGCTTCTTCCGGGGTCATCATAGCATAGGTGATAAGAATAAGGATGTCACCCGGAGCTACTTTTCGTGCTGCGGCACCATTAAGGGTTATTTCGCCACTGTTCCGAGGGCCCGGGATGGCATAGGTTTCAAAACGTTCACCGTTATTGTTATTTACAATTTGAACTTTTTCTCCTTCTACAATATTTGCGGCATCCATTAAATCTTCGTCAATGGTAATGCTTCCAATGTAATTAAGATCGGCGCCGGTAACTCGTACGCGATGAATCTTCGATTTTACTACGTGTATTAACATGCTGCAAAGGTATTAATTTAATGCCATATTGTCGATTAATCGAACCGGTCCGCAAAATGCGGCTACAAAAGCTCTGTATTTTCGATTCTTTAATTTTCGCTTGGCGGGAATTAAAGTGTCGACAGGGGCTATTTCAAAATATTCTAATTCTAGCGTTTTATTATTGTCAAAGGCCGTTTGAGCCATGGCATTAAGTTCTGAAATGCTGTGTTGGTCGAAATTTTGCTTAATAGCTTTCAAGGTTTTAAAGATCAGTGTTGCTTCAGATCGTTGTACCTCGCTTAAACGTGTATTTCGGGAGCTCATTGCGAGTCCGTTATCCTCGCGAGCGATAGCACACCCCACAATCTCGATGGGGAGTTTTTCAATGCTTATGAGTTTCCGAACCACTTGCAATTGCTGAAAATCTTTTTCTCCAAAATATGCCTTGTGCGGCATGATGGCTCTAAACAATAAATTAAGAACCGTCCCCACTCCGTCAAAATGTCCTTTTCGAAAACGTCCTTCCATGGTATTTTCCAAAGATCCAAAACGGTAGCGCTTGCTTTCTACTTGGGTTCCGTAGACTTCTTTAGCCGAAGGGGCGAACACTCGAATTTGATTGGATAAGGTGTTTAAAAGCGCTACATCACTTTCCAGCGTTCTAGGGTAGTGATCTAGATCGGATGCGTTGTCAAATTGTGTGGGGTTTACAAAGATGCTTACCACGACCACATCGCATTCAGATTGTGCTTTTGCTACCAAGCTAAGGTGGCCCTGATGGAGTGCTCCCATAGTAGGAACAAAACCAAGGGTCTTGGCTTGCGCTTTAAGTGCGCTTAATTCTTTTTGCAGTGGGTCCTTATGGTAAAATATCATATCCTATTAAAATCGGGCAAAATTAAGATATTAAGCTCAATTAGCATAAATTTTCGTAATTTTGCGTGTTTTAAGCACCAAGCCAGTAAAGAATAGAATTTATGAAAGATAAAAGAGTCTTGTATGTGTCTTCTGAAGTAATACCTTACCTGCCAGAGACCGAGATTTCTTCAATGTCGTTTGAAGCCCCCCGTATGGTTAATAGTAATGAAGGTCAAATCCGAATCTTCATGCCAAGGTATGGAAATATTAACGAACGCAGACACCAACTTCACGAAGTAATTCGCCTTTCCGGGATGAATTTAGTGATTAACGATTTGGATATGCCGCTTATCATTAAGGTGGCTTCGATTCCAAAGGAGCGCATGCAGGTTTACTTTATTGATAACGACGATTATTTCCGAAGAAAAGCAACCTATGCCGATGAAGACGGGAATTTATTTCCGGACAACGACGAGCGTGCTATATTCTTCGCCAAAGGTGTGATTGAAACCGTTAAGAAATTAAATTGGTCGCCCGATATTATTCACGTTCACGGTTGGTTGGCTTCCTTTCTACCGCTCTATTTAAAAACCTATTACGACAACGAGCCTTTATTTGAAAACAGTAAAATAGTTACTTCGCTATACAATCAAAGTTTTGAAGGAACGTTAGATGAAAAGCTTATGGAGAAAGTTCGATTTGATGGTATTGACGAGAAATTGATCGCTCATTTGGCCAACCCGAATTACTTCAGCATCATGAAAACCGCCATGGATCATTCCGATGGTGTGATTGTTGGTTCCGATGAATTGACCGATGAATTGAGCCAATATCTTAAAAAATTGGAAATCCCTGTGTTAAAGTATCACAATAAGGAAGAGTTTTCTGAAGCATACCTTGATTTTTACCAAACAAAAATATTGGTTTCATAAACCGCGCTAACGAATTAGAATGAAAATGAAACAACTACTCCCAAAATTTGGGATCATTTTATTGGCAATCATAGGTTTTGCCTCTTGCGATGAAGATTTTAGCACCATCGATACAAATATAATTGGAGGCGATTTCATACTGCCAGACACTGTTTTTTCTGTAAAAGCCTACAGTAAGTTGATGGGTGCGATACAATCTAACGATCAACAAACCTACAAACTGGGAATGTACAACGACCCCATTTACGGAAGTACTGTGGTTGATTTTTTAGGACAGTTGGCCTTAAGTAGAAACAACCCAACGTTTCCGGTAGATAGTTTGAATTTGGTGTTGGAGAAAGTAATCTTAACCCTCCCATTTTATTCGGATGCCGTCGACGATATTGAAGGGAATACCACTTATACTTTGGATTCAATATTCGGAGAGGCTCCCATTAAAATTGAACTTTACGAGTCTAATTATTTTCTAAGAGATTTCGATCCATCTACCAATTTTGAGGACCCACAACTGTATTATTCTAATCAAGGACCTTTATTCAGAGATAATCTAGGCGAATTATTAGCACAAGTTGACGAGTTTGTTCCAAGCAATGAGTCGGCAGAATTTATCATCGAAGACCTTGATACGCTGAATTTTGCACCGGGATTAAATATTGAATTGCCGATAGAATATTTTCAGGAGAAAATTATTGACCAAGAAGGGGAGGATGTGCTTTTGAATAACAACAACTTTAAAGATTACTTGAGAGGATTGTATTTTCAAGTGACCGGGCTTCAGCAAGAAGGAAGTATGTTCTTGTTCAACCCGGATGATGCAAAAATTACCATGTATTATTCTTCAGACACCACCAGCCTGGATTCTGACGGAAATCAAAATACCGATGACGATGGGAATGTGATTCGGGTGTTGGATTCTTATGAATTAAACTTCTCCGGAATCAATATTAATACCTACACCAACAATTTTCCGGCAGATATTTTAGCCACAGTTACATCGCCAAACACAACGGATGGGGAAGCGCAATTGTTCCTAAAAGGTGGAGAAGGGATTGTAACCATCATAGACTTATTTGGTGGCGATGACAATCAAAACGGTATTGACGATCTTGAAGAATTGCGAAATAATGAATGGCTTATTAATGAAGCCAATCTCATTATGTATGTCGATCAGACCAAGGTAGCCGGTGGAAGTACAGAGCCGGAACGAATTTTAATTTTCGACACCAAGAATAATAGGATTCTTGCAGATTACGCCTTGGATTTAACGTCAAACCTTTCACCTATTGACGCAGTTTCACAGCATTTAGGACGGTTGGAGCGTGGAAATGACGATGTAGGAGATTATTACAAGATAAAATTAACTTCACATGTAAGCAACCTAGTGAACAGAGACTCGTCTAATGTATCGTTGGGTCTTGTGGTTTCTCAAAATGTATCATACATCCGGTTTTTTGAATTGGAAGATAATTTGTTAGACGATACTTTTGAAGAAATCCCCGGTGGAAGCGTTGTTTCTCCGGAAGGCACCGTGTTGCATGGCAACCGTTCGAACAATGTCGAAAAAAGGTTGAAATTAGAATTATATTACACAAAACCAGAATAGCATATGTGTGGAATTGTTGGGTATATTGGTAATCGAGAGGCATATCCCATTATTTTAAATGGGTTGAAGCGTCTGGAGTACCGCGGTTATGATAGTGCAGGAATTGCGCTATACGACGGAACCAACATTCAAATGTGCAAAACAAAAGGGAAAGTTAGTGACCTTGAATCAAAGGTAACAAGCGATATTTCAACCGCAGGAAAATTAGGAATAGGCCATACTCGGTGGGCTACTCACGGAATCCCTAACGATGTTAACTCTCACCCTCATTATTCCATGAGTGGTGATTTAGTGATTATTCACAATGGGATTATTGAAAATTATGCTTCAATAAAAAAAGAGTTAATCAAGCGAGGATACATCTTCAAAAGTGAAACCGATACTGAAGTGTTGGTCAACTTAATTGAAGACATCAAAATCAAGGAAAAGGTAAAATTAGGGAAGGCAGTTCAAATTGCATTAAACCAAGTAATTGGTGCTTATGCCATTGCCGTTTTTGACAGAAATAAACCCGATGAAATTGTCGTTGCTAAGCTAGGAAGCCCATTGGCTATTGGTATTGGTGAAGATGAGTTTTTTGTTGCAAGTGACGCTACGCCTTTTATCGAATTTACAAACAATGCCATTTATTTGGAAGATGAAGAAATGGCCATTATTCGATTGGGAAGAGAAGTTCGCGTGCGAAAAATAAAAGGAGACCAGTTGGTAGATCCTTATGTTCAAGAATTGCAGCTCAACCTTGAGCAGATTGAAAAAGGTGGCTATGAGCATTTCATGCTAAAGGAAATTTACGAACAGCCTACTGTTATAAAAGACACCTATCGTGGACGACTTTTAGCCGACCAGGGAATTATAAAGCTTGGCGGACTTGAAGATTATATTCAGAAGTTTGTTAATGCTAATAGAATAATCATCGTTGCTTGCGGAACTTCATGGCATGCAGGTTTGGTTGCGGAATATATTTTTGAAGACTGGTTGCGCATCCCCGTGGAGGTTGAATACGCTTCGGAATTTCGATACCGAAACCCTATCATCACAGATAAGGATGTGGTCATTGCTATTTCTCAAAGTGGAGAAACCGCAGATACTTTAGCCGCCATAAAATTAGCTAAGCAGCAGGGCGCATTTGTTTATGGAGTTTGTAATGTAGTAGGATCTACCATTTCTCGAGAAACTCATAGTGGAACCTATACGCACGCCGGTCCGGAGATTGGAGTAGCTTCTACGAAGGCGTTTACCACACAAATCACGGTGCTTACAATGATTGCTTTGAAATTAGCCAAAGTAAAGGGTACGATTTCTAAAAGCAACTACATGATGCACTTGCGGGAGTTGGAATTAATTCCATCATGCGTTGAAGAGGCTTTGCGAAGTGATGAAAAGATAAAAGCCATTGCGGAAGTCTTTAAAGATGCCTCCAACTTCTTGTATTTAGGAAGAGGGTATAACTTCCCCGTGGCCCTTGAAGGAGCCTTGAAGCTTAAGGAGATTTCATACATCCATGCCGAAGGATATCCTGCCGCTGAAATGAAACACGGCCCTATTGCGCTTATCGACGATCAAATGCCCGTAGTAGTGATTGCAGTGAATAGCAATCATTATGAAAAGGTGGTAAGCAATATTGAAGAGATCAAAGCGCGGCAAGGAAAAATTATTGCTGTGGTTACCGAAGGAGATACTTCGGTAAAGGAACTGGCCGATTACATCATGGAAGTCCCTAAAACCAGTGAAAATTTGAGTCCGTTGGTCACTACCATTCCCCTACAATTATTATCCTACCACATCGCCGTTATGTTGGGTCGAAATGTCGATCAACCAAGGAATTTGGCAAAATCGGTGACCGTCGAATAATTTCTCTTACAATTAGATTACTTTTGGGTTGATGAACACGATTGTTAACCTTATTTCAGGGCCTCGAAACATTTCAACTGCCTTGATGTACAGTTTTGCTCAACGGCCTAATTTCAAGGTTTTTGATGAGCCATTTTATGGGTATTATTTAGGCAATGCCTCGCTTACCACCAAACACCCTTCACAGGATGCGATTATCGAGTCCATGGAAGGGGATTTAAATCGGGTGGTTGATACCATAAACAAAGCCGCCCAAACTTCAAATGTTTTTGTGAAAGGCATGGCACATCATTTTTTGGATGAACACCCTCAGTTTATTTTACCTTGGAGCAATGTCATTCTAATTCGGCATCCCAAAAAGCTAATAGCATCTTTTGCGAAAGTGATTGAGCATCCTACGCTAAACGATATCGGAATTAAAAGGGCTTCAGAATTGTTTTTATACTTGAAGAATTCGGAAAGAACACCCATCGTTATAGATAGTGATGAATTAATGAGAAATCCGAAGAAGTACCTCATTCAACTCTGCCAACATTTGAACATCGCTTTCGAGGAAAGCATGCTCTCTTGGAAAGAAGGGGGCATCATCGAAGATGGTATTTGGGCCAAGCACTGGTATGAAAATGTTCACAAAACTACCGGATTTCAAGTACAACAAATTAAACCTGCACAAATACCTTTGCATCTCGGTCCTTTGTTGGCGGAAGCCATGCCGTATTACGAAACCTTTCAAGAATATATTTTAAAGAACGACTAATTATGTTACAGAAATTTGATCCTAGAAACGAGACTATTCAAGTATTTATTAAAGATCGATTATATCCCAGGAGTGAAGCGAAAGTTTCGGTTTTCGATAGTTCTGTGCAAGGAGGAGATGCTGTTTGGGAAGGACTTCGCGTGTATCCGGAAGGGGTTGTTTGTTTGGAAAAACATTTGAATAGGTTGTATGAATCTGCTAAAACGTTAGCATTTGTCGACATTCCTTCCAAAGAGTTTATAAAAAAGGCCATTCAACAAACCTTGGATGCCAATGGAATGACCGACGATACACACATCCGACTCACCCTAACCCGTGGTGAAAAAATAACCAGTGGAATGGATCCAAGATTAAACCAAAGCGGTTCGTGTCTTATTGTTTTGGCCGAATGGAAACCTCTGGTTTACGATAATACTTCCGGGATTAAAGTGCTTACAAGCAGTCAGCGAAGAAACGCCCCTCAATTTTTAGACAGTAAAATACACCACAATAATTTACTTAATAATATTTTGGCCAAAATTCAGGCAAATGTGGCGGGCAAGGACGCTGGCTTAATGTTGGATGAACGTGGTTTCGTAGCAGAGTTGAATGGAAGTAATCTTTTTATGGTAAAAGATGGAGTGGTGTACACTCCTTATGCACATGCCTGTTTACCAGGGATTACCAGGGCTACGGTAATGGAAATTTGTAAAATGAATGGCATTGATGTTAAAGAGAAAGATATTTCATTGGCAGAAATGTATAACGCCGATGGTGTTTTTGCTACGGGGACCATGGGAGAATTAACACCGGTAGTGGAAATCGATGGAAGAATTCTAGAAAAAGCCAACCCTCTTCAATTAGAGATTTTGAAATTGTTCAAGCAAAACATCAAGAAGTTTTGTCAACCCCTAAATGGCTAAATTTCCTAGAAACTATTTTTTAAAATCAGATATCGAATAGGTAAATACACTTAGATAGTTAATAAAGTACTTGCCAATTCCTTATAAATCAATCGTTGTATTAAGACATCTGTATTTTTTATCTATATATTTGCGCCAAAATTAATAAAAACATAAGTATGAGAAGTATTTTATTTATGCTTGGGGTGTGCATAAGCAGCTTTGCTTTTGCTCAAACAAACGTTAAAGGGACTGTGTTAGACGAGTCGGCAGTGCCTGTTCTTGGAGCTAATGTGGTGGTCGTGGGAACATCCTCAGGAACTGC
>JAHEMY010000173.1 GCA_024643425.1 Flavobacteriaceae bacterium | reverse complement strand
AACCACGAACTTGTTTTGTGTGCCGTAAACAAACTCCAAAAAACAGAAGTGAAAGTAATTCGGCTTACCGATTATCCTTTACCCATGTTTGGGGAAGACATCGAACGAGAAGAAGGGTATTCTGAACGATTGCATCAACTTCTTTCGGAAATAAAGAACGCAGACGCGATCTTAGTTTCAGTAAATGAGCACAATGGCACAGTATCTGCCTTTTTTAAGAATGTGCTGGATTGGTTATCCAGAATCGAATACAAATTTCTAAAGGGTAAAAAGGTTTTCTTGATGAGTACTTCCAATGGAAGACGCGGTGCGAAATCGGCGCACGAATATACCGAGGGTGTCTTACCACGTTTTGATGCTGAAGAGCTATTCAATTTCATTCTGCCTTCCTACTCTGATAACTTCAAGGAGGGTGAGATCATTAACGACGATTTACACCAAGAATTAGTCTCGAAATTGGCAAGCTTCGAAGAAGGCATTTGAAAACAAGTAAAATATGTTTTTAAAGAAATCATACCCAATTATCTTTAGTATTTTTGAACTACGAAATTGCAGGTTCACCCTTAAAATATCTAAATAATTGCGGAGCCAACACAAAAAAAAGGTCATCCTTGACGACACTTTAAAACAAAAGCTATTGGTTTGGGGAGCCTCCCACGAGCATTGTATTTGGTTGGACTCGAATGACTTTGAGCAAAATCACAGTAATTTTAAAGCTGTCCTAGCTGTCGATGCATTCACTTCAATACGAACCGATGATTTCGATGCGTTCTCAAAACTCGAAGAATACCAGTCGACAACTAAAGATTGGTTGTTTGGGTACCTTACGTACGACCTGAAAAATGATTTAGAAAGACTCTCTTCGAATAACCACGACGGACTGCATTTCCCGGAGCTCTATTTTTTTCAACCCAAAAAAGTATTGCTTTTCTCCCACAATGAAGTAGAATTTCATTACCTCAATATGGTTTCGGATGAAATAGAAGAAGATTGGGTAACGATTACCGAAATGGTTCTTCACACAGAATCTAATGAAACGACCTCAAGTCCTGTTAAAATTCATCTCAGAACAAGCAAAGACAGCTACTTTTCGAAGTTAAGTGCCATGCTTGAACATATCGAGAAAGGCAATATTTACGAAGCGAATTTTTGTCAGGAATTCTTTGCTGAAGGAGTTCAATTGGACCCTGTTGAAACTTTCCGGCATTTAAATGAATTGTCAAAACCTCCCTTTGCCACATTTTTAAAAATGGAGCATTGGTATGCGATGTCCGCTTCTCCGGAGCGTTACATTAAAAAAACAGGAAGGGAAGTCATTTCGCAGCCCATCAAAGGTACCGCAAAGCGATTGCAAGACCCTGATCAGGATAAAAAGATGGCGGAACACTTGGTAGCCAATGAAAAAGAGCGAAGCGAAAATATTATGATCACCGATTTAGTGCGAAACGATTTGTCGCGAATGGCTGTGAAAGCTTCGGTTATCGTAGAGGAGCTTTGTAAGGTATATTCTTTCGAACAAGTACATCATCTTATTTCCACCATTCGCTGCGAGCTTAGACCGGAAGTAAGTGTCGTGGATGTCTTGAAAAACACCTTTCCGATGGGCAGTATGACGGGAGCTCCCAAGATTTCAGCCATGAAAATTATAGAGTCACTAGAAGACAGTAAACGAGGACTCTACAGTGGAGCGGTTGGATATTTTAGTCCGAGCAACGACTGCGACTTCAATGTTATTATTCGCAGCATCTTGTACAATGAACAAAATAAGTATGTGAGTTTTTCAGTGGGTGGAGCGATTACCGCTAATTCTATTCCTGAGCAAGAATATGAGGAATGCTTAATAAAAGCGAAGGCTATGCGGGAAGTCTTGGAAAAAGACTCTTCTCAATAACTGGCAATAATTTCCGTTATTTGCCGTAGGATACTGTTACGGATATGCAGGCTCGATTTAAAGAACATTTAGGATCACATTTTTCTTTTCTTCATGGAAAGAAACTTCTTGTGGCTTGTAGTGGAGGGGTGGATAGTATGGTGCTTGCCAACTTATTAAAAGCACTGGGATTTGACTATGGTTTAGCCCATTGTAATTTTTCATTGAGGCAAGAAGAAAGTGACGGAGATGAAGCCTTTGTTTTGGAATTGGCTGAAAAATGGAATGTTCCTGTATTTTCCGAAACTTTTGATACCGAAGAATATGCCGACACCCATAAAATCTCCATTCAAATGGCAGCCCGAGAGCTTCGCTACCAATGGTTTGAAGAGATCTTAAACGATTTTAAATACGATTTTGTGCTTACTGCACATCACGCAGATGACGACTTGGAAACCTTTTTCATCAATCTTTCAAGAGGAACAGGCTTAAGGGGATTATCCGGAATTCCTGATGTCAATAATCGAGTAGTGCGACCGTTGTTGCCTTTTTCAAAAGATGAGATTCTAGCTTATGCGATAGATCAAAAATTGAATTGGCGCGAAGATAGTAGCAATAAGAAGATCGATTATTTACGAAATCAATTGCGTCATGAAGTACTTCCCAATTTTAAGAGATCGTCGAATAACTGGAAGGACAACTTTCAAAATACGCAAAGAAACCTTCAAGAAAGTGAACGCCTGATTCAAGATTATATAATCTTGGTCGAGCAACTTGTGATGCAAAAAACCGATTTTGGAATAGAATTATCGATTGACAAGTTGAACGATTTGCCCAATACCAAGGCTTTGCTATTTGAATTGCTCCGTCCCTATGGATTTTCAGCTTGGAATGATATCTCATCCCTGCTTTCAGCCCAAAGTGGTAAGCAAATATTTTCTCAAACTCATGGCTTGCTAAAAGATAGGACCACTTTATTGCTTAATGAACTTCCTTCAGAAGAGAAAAAAATTGTGAAATTTATCACAAAAAATGACCAGCAAATCGATAGTCCTGTAAAAATGTCCTTTATTCCTACCGATAAAATGGGGTACCTTGACAGTAAGACGATTTACGTGGATGCTGATAAAATCACTTACCCATTAACACTCAGAAAATGGGAGGAAGGGGATGCTTTTCAGCCCTTTGGGTTGAAAGGAAATAAAAAATTAAGCAAGTTTTTTAAAGATGAAAAGTTATCTTTGGCGGCTAAGAATAAAATTTGGATTCTCCTAACCGAAGACCAAATTATTTGGGTGGTGGGTATGCGAATGGACGACCGATTCAAAATCACCCCCGAGACTAATAAAATAATTAAGATTACCGTAGCTAATTAATATGAAGAAGTTTGTTTTTGCCCTCCTAGCTTTTCTTACTGTATCAATAACCTTTGCTCAAGAATTTTTAGATCCCGTTAAATGGGATGTGTCTGTGGTTCAGGATCAAGGGTCGAACTACAATATTATTATGACTGCCACCATTGATGAAGGATGGCATTTATATAGCCAGACGCAGTTTGGAGACGAATATGAAGGACCAATACGCACGGAATTCACCTATAACAACACCGATGAAACTTTTAAGCTTTTAGGCGGAACAAAAGAACCGGAAGTTGCCCCGGTCTATGATCCGGTTTTCGAATTGGATGTAATCTACTTTGAAGAAAAAGTAACGTTTATTCAGGCGATAGAGGTTATAAATCCTGAGGGACTCGAAATTCTTGCTGAGGTCTATTATTCGGTTTGTGATGATGAAAAATGC
>JAHEMY010000006.1:4285-52735 GCA_024643425.1 Flavobacteriaceae bacterium | reverse complement strand
AAAGGCTGAGACCATTGCTTTGGATGCATTGAAATCACAAAGTGGCTTGTCTAATAAGAAGTGGGACAAAACCATCAAGCATTTAACAGCGAATAAATTAGCCAAAGTGAAAAAAACCGAAGCTGGTTTGTTCGTTGAGGCTTTATAAACACCCTATTTAAAATTTGAATTAATAAGGATTTACCCAACGGTAGATCCTTATTTCATTTCTGTTATTCTTATAATTTATATTGGTTATATTATCCCCCTGTATTGGGTACTTTGCCTATTGGAAACTAGCGCATACCCCGGGTTGCAATGCCATCTTGGAAATTATTATTATCCCGGCTCCCTTCTTTTTTGCGCATAATTAAAGCGAAAAACACTTATTTAAAAATGAAATACTTTCAATAATTCTTTTAAATTATTTGTTTTATTTGATATATCAATTATATTTGTATCAAATTTATTATATGTCATTATCACTTCCATCGGAAACAGTATTCTATGAAATCGAAAGTACCATCAAGGAATACCGAAAGTTTGCCCAACAAAATATATCGAATAAGCTCAAGGATGTAACACTGGACCAGGGAATGGTATTATTATATCTTGATAAGTACCCTGAATGGAGTCAAAAGGATATTGCTGAATTGGTATTTAAGGACAATGCGTCTATGACTAGAATGATCGACAGCATGGTCAAAAAAGGATTACTAAAACGATCCATTAATCAAAAGGATCGCCGAAGGTTTCATCTTGAATTGACTGCTTCCGGAAAAGCAACACTTGATACACTTCCCTCCATAATTCAACGTAATAGAGACATGGCGTTATCTGAGATTTCAAAAGAAGAAATCACTCATTTGAAAACAATCTTACATAAAATTAAAAACAATATTCAATCAATCAAATAATCATGAAACAAGTATTTATCAATCCTCAGACACAAAAACTAAGAGCCGGCTGGCAAATTTTAGTTTTTATTTTAATTTTAGGTGCATTAAACGCGATCCTAATTTTTGGCATCCGCAGCTTACTCGGAAGTCTTAAGGGTGGCGGTATATTGTCGTTTACCATTTTAGGATTTTCTGCAACCGTAGCTGCATTGCTAACCACAAAATATATAGCTAAAGAATCGTTCCAATCTTTAGGGTTAAACTGGAACCGTTTGGCAATTTGGGATATTCTCGGGGGTATTATTTGCAGCGCTTTAATTATGGCTGCCTTGTACTTTTTAATGCTAATAACCGGCCTCATTGAATTCCAAGGATTGGGCTGGTGGACGGAAACAACAGGACCAAATATCAATTTCTCTTGGGCTGTTGTTCCCGTAATCCTGGGAGTGATTTACAAATTAAGTATTGTTGCATGGTGGGAAGAACTGGCATTCCGTGGAATCATATTTCAAAATATGATTAAAGGCATGGGCCTTAATTGGGCAATTCTACTATCCTGCCTTCTATTTGGTTTAGTCCATGCAGGTAACCCTAATGCCACAATGCTAAGTACGTTGATGATTATTCTAATTACAACACAACTTATCTATGCCTATCTTAAAACAGGTCAGTTATGGCTTCCTATGGGGTTGCACTTAGGATGGAATTTCTTCCAAGCTTCCATCTTTGGATACGCCTCGAGTGGAAACATTTCCCCCTCATTAATTATGCAAAAAGCAACCGGCCCCGACTGGCTAAGTGGCGGTGATTTCGGTGCGGAAGGAAGTATTTTAATCATCCCCTTTGTTCTAGGTTCTTTCTTTCTGATAAATTGGTGGGTAAATTTTCTTCAAAATAAAAACGAAAAATTATTCAGTTTTTTCAGTCAACCACAATAGCCAAATAAACTATAGAGCATCAATAAGGCAGAACATATGCCTTTGGAAGACTTAAAAACCCAAAGTGGCCTAAGCAATAAAAAATGGGATAAGACTATTAAACATCTTACCGGAAACAAATTAGCCAAAGTGAACAAAACCGAAGCTGGTTTGTTTGTTGAGGTTATGTAGACAATAATGATTGAACATTTAATTAAAAGGATTTACTTTAAAGTGGATCCTTTTTTTATTCAATATTGCCTTAGATCTAAGCATCCATGGCCTTATTTATTATTCTTACATCTATTCCATGAGTAAAAGCATTTTTTTGGATAATACCCAAGGGGTCTATTAGATCAAATAATTTAAAATAAAATTGAGTTAATCATCAGATTTTCATATATTTAGGATACAACCAATAAGTATTCTAATTATGAAATTCTCGTTCACATTAAAAGAACATGCCCTAGTGCCGGGAAAACTCCTGACATTGCTGCTTTTAGGCTTGTTTTTCGCAGTAGTACAAGCGCAAGTCCCAACTGAAAATATTGTTGACAACCCAGAGGAATTCCAATGGACGTATCAAAGTAGCCCTGAGCCTCACTATACCGGGATAATGGAAGTAGGTGAGGCCACCTTTACCATCAATGGAGAGACGTTAACCACAAGAGCGTATCGGCAACCAGGAGGTAGCTACAGCATTCCCGGGCCTACCATGAAAGTTGTTCCCGGAAACAAATATGTACTTAGATTTCACAACACGCTGCCCTATGAGGTAAAAAGTGAAGAACATAATGTCTTTAAAGATCCTAATGTGAGCAATATGCATACCCATGGATTACACATTTCAGGGGAATCTCCTGGGGATGATGTTACGCGCTCTTTCGAGGGTGGTCGTGGGGGTGACTTCGTCTACGATATTCCCAACGATCACATGGGTGGGACCTATTGGTATCATGCACATCATCATGGATCTACGTTCTTACAAGTTTCAGGTGGATTATTTGGAATGTTGATTGTTGATGACGGCGCAGATGGCATCCCATCCACGGTAGCTAATATGGAAGAACGCGAAATTATTTTGGGGTATTTAGACCCCGCAGCCGCAGGTACAGGTGGAGACCAAATAATGAGTGGAACATTATCCGCTACATGGACCATTAATGGTTTGGTAGAAGGTAACATCGTAATGCCTCCCAATACTTGGCAACACTGGCGGGTTCTTCTTGCCGATCGAGCTGCAAACATGAAGACTATCGAATTTGGACCGGGAGTCGAAGTCATGCTTCTAGCAAGGGATGGTGTTTGGAGAACCGTTGCTCCAAAGGAAATAACCACAAATCAATTACAAATGACCGGCGCATCACGTGCTGACTTTGCCATTAGATCTACAGCTGATTCATGGCTGAAAGTCAACGGAACCACGGTAGCGAATATTTATGTTGACGGAACAGCAAATGCGATTGGCAATCCTTTTGACACTGACGGTACACAATGGTCAGCTGTTCGTCCTGAATACCTCCGTGATCTTCGGGGGGTAACAGATGTAAATTTGGAAGCCGTATCCATGGGTGCGCGTACTATCAATGGTGGAAAATATGACCATAACGTTCCAACTTTTAGTTTACTTCCAGACAAGGTTCAGGAATGGAGTCTTTCCGGTGCCGTACAGCACCCCTTCCATCTCCATGTGTATCACGTGCAAGCGCTTGAAGATGACAATGATTTTGAAGGTGGCGAATACTATGACGTAGTATCCTCCAGAATGTCGGTTCGTTTTGACCTAAACGCAAATACTAGCTCGGTTTATGACGGTCGTACAATCCTTCACTGCCATATCCTGAGCCACGAAGATCGCGGCGCAATGGGTTGGCTAGACGTACTTGGTGGTGGTGCACCTCCAACATTCCCAGATAATACATACTCAGAATACTACATTCTTGATGGTGGTGCGCCTTTGCCTCCTGCAGCTCCATCGCAACTCACGGCACAAGCGGCCTCAAGCACTTCTATAATTCTAGAATGGATGGACAATTCCGGTGATGAAGAAGGTTTCGAGATACAGCGTTCTTTAGATGGCACCAATTTTGACCTATTGGTCTCCTTGCCAGCCTCTAATGGAATGGGTACGGTCTCATATACCGATGATAATGGGCTTAGTGCCTCAACTACATATTACTATCGCGTAAGTTCTTTTAATGGTGTGGGAGATTCAGCATTCTCAAATGTGGCCAATGCTACAACATTGTCTGGTGGCGGTGGTGGAGTAGTAATGCATGTTCAAGACATATCTGTGACAAGAACTCCCTTGAATGGAAATCGATTTAGAGGAGATGCCATGGTCACTATCGTAGATAGTGATAATAGTCCTGTATCAGGCGCGACGGTTAGCGGTAATTTCATAGGCCCGACTGAAAGTAGTGAATCAGGCACGACAGACGCTAGCGGGCAAGTATCCTTTAGTTCAAGTGCAACAAGGAACCCTGTAGGAGATTGGTGCTTCGATGTCGCAAACGTTACGCTTACAGGAGCTACCTACGATTCTTTTGCAAATGTTGTAACTTGGGCTTGCGATAACCTGACTTCGGGAAGACCTATGTCAAATAATACAAACGCAACTTCAGACATGCTTTTGAGCGTATATCCAAATCCATTCCGGAACACAACACAGATTGCCTTTGAACTTCAAGAGCAAATGGATGTAGTTTTGGAGGTTTATACAGTGCTTGGAAACCTAGTCGCTGTAATTACAGATCAAAACTTTGAAGCAGGTCAACATATCCTTGATTGGAACGCGAAGAATCTAAGTAGTGGCATGTACTTCTTAAAAATGAAGGCTGGAAAAAAGATCGATACACAACGGATCATACGAATCCAATAACAGAAGATTAAATCAATTAGCACTAGATAAGTAGTAATGAAAAATGGGACGATACCATAAAGCATTTAACAGCAAACTAATTAGCCAAGGTTTCAAAGACCGATGACGGTTTAATGGTGAGAATCCTATAAATAATTTAGTTATAATTAGTTGAAAGGAACTGTTTGGTGCATTCAGTTCCTTTTCCTTTTTTTGCCTCCAATATAGACACACTAAAATGTTGGAATGATGTTAAATCAAGGTACATCTCAAAAAATAAATAGTACCTTCCTCCTTCAATAAATTTTATTAAAATGACCAAAAAGTTTATCATCCCCACTCTTTTATTGTTTTGTTTGTCAATCATGGCGCAAGTCGATGGCAGCCTAATGCAACATCCCGATGTTTCAAATACACAAATTACCTTCATCTATGGAGACGACGTTTGGATTGCCCCGAAAAATGGAGGGCTGGCCAGTAGGCTTAGTTCGCCGGAAGGGTCGGAAAGTTATCCGAGATTTTCACCCGATGGAAACATGATTGCCTTTACCGCAAATTATAATGGAAACAATGATGTCTATATAATTCCTTCCAATGGAGGCATTCCGAAGCGACTCACCTACCATGGAATGTCTGACAAAGTTTTAGGATGGACACCCGATGGCAAATCGGTGCTGTTTGCTTCATCCCGTGAAAGCGGAAGGCAACGCTACAGTCAGTTTTATACTATTTCCATCAATGGTGGAGCCCCTACAAAATTACCCGTACCCTATGGAGAATATGCTTCTTTTTCTTCCGATGGTTCAAAAATTGCGTATACAGACCGTTCGCGAGTGAATCGAAATTGGAAGCGATATCGAGGTGGAACTGCTCCGGACATCACCGTATTCGACTTGAATAATTTTACTTCACAAAACATAACAAACAATAGTGCCAACGACGAACTTCCTATGTGGAAAGACAACACTATTTATTATATGTCGGACAATGGACCCAATAAGCGAAACAATCTTTGGAAATACGATTTAAGTACTCGTACGAATTCACAATTAACGAATTTCAAAGATTTTGATATCACCTTTCCTGAAATTGGACCTTCAGAAATTATTTTTGAAGCCGGCGGAATATTATACCTCTACAATATTGCCTCAGGTACTGAAAAAGCAATCAGTATTTCATTAATTTCAGATCAGCGTGATCTTCTTCCAGTGCAAAAAGAAGTTTCCTCCATGTTGCAGAATTTAACCATTGCTCCCGATGGGAGTCGAGTAGTTGCTCAAGCTAGAGGGGAATTGTTTAACCTTCCTGCTGTTGAAGGCTATGTTTCAAACGTATCTCAAAGCTCGGGAAGTGCAGAGCGGAAACCGGCTTGGTCACCCGACGGGAAATCGATAGCCTGCTGGAGTGATGCTTCAGGAGAATACCAATTGGTTATTTATGATATGACCGGCAAGAAAAAAGCTCGAACCGTAACCAACTTTACCACAGGATTTAATTATTCAATCTACTGGTCTCCCGACAGTAAAAAAATTATGTACGTAGACCAATCGATGACCATCAACTTAATTGATGTTGCTTCAGGCAAAGTAACCAAAGTTGACCAAGGAAAATACATGACCGAAGGTCCGCTTCGTAACTTTTCGGTATCCTGGTCTCCGGATAGCCAATGGGCCGCCTATTCACGTGGAATAGAAAACCCTACTAACTCGGCTATTTTCCTTTACGAAATTGAAACAAATAAGGTGACACAATTAACTTCCGGGTACTATTCAGATAGCCGACCTACGTTTAGCGCCGATGGAAAACACCTATTCTACTTGACCAATCGAAACTTCAATCCTTTATACGCTGATTTGGACAATACATTTGTTTATTCAAACATGACAGGCATCGCTGTTGGAACTTTAAATAAAGAAGAAGCTTCCTTGATCGCTGTAAAAAATGATGCGATGGACGATGCAAAAAAAGAGGATGATAAGGATGGGAAAGATAAAAAGGATGATAACAAAAAAGAGGTCAAAGAAATCCCGAAAATAATAATTGATATTGCAGGGTTTGAAAATCGTGTTGAAATGTTGGATATCCCCACCGGAAATTTCAGAGCACTATATGCCCTAGAAGATAAGCTTATTTTTAGAAGAGAACCAAATGAAGGAGCTCCCAATGATTCCAAAAATCAATTGGATTACTACGACTTTAAGGAGCGCGAAGTAAAAACCATCATAAATAACATTAGTGATTTTGAGGTTTCGGCCAAAGGAACCAAGATTCTGGTTACCCAAGACAAAAAAGTAGCTGTGATCAAGCCGGAGGCAGATCAAAAGATTGAAAAAACTGTTCCCTTAGAAAAAATGTCAATGACCATAATACCTAAGGAGGAATGGAAACAGATTTTTAATGATGTTTGGCGGTTTGAACGTGATTACTTCTACGACCCAACTATGCATGGGGTGGACTGGAATGCGATGAAGATTAAATATGGTGGATTAATAGAACAAGCTAATTCTCGTAGCGATGTTAATATTATTATTGGGGATCTTATTGCCGAATTAAATGCATCTCACACTTATAATGGGGGTGGAGATATCACCACTGCAAAAACCATTAAAGTGGGATATCTCGGAGCCGATTTCAGCATTGAAAATGGAAAATATCGAATTAAGAAAATAATTTCGGGAGCTCCTTGGGATGTTGAAGTACGGTCTCCACTGTCAAAGCCCGGATTGAATATTTCGGAAGGAGAATATCTATTAGCCGTAAATGGGCAAGACATCGATAGCTCCAAACCAATTTCAGCAGCATTTCAAGGTCTGGCAAATACCGCAGTGCAAATTACCGTAGGCAAGAATTCTAATGGAAACGATTCCAGAGATGTCATTATTAAACCATTGGATTCAGAGACAAGATTACGTCATTTAGCTTGGATTGAAAACAACAGAGAACATGTGGAGGAGGTTACCAACGGAGCTATTGGATACATCTATGTGCGAAGTACCGGAGTGGATGGGCAAAATGAATTAATTCGACAGTTTTATGCCCAAATGGATAAACAGGGATTAATTATCGATGAGCGATTTAACAGCGGAGGACAAATCCCCGACCGATTTATTGAACTTTTAGATCGAGAGCCTTTAGCCTATTGGGCGGTAAGGGATGGAAAGGATTGGTCATGGCCACCCATGGCGAGTTTTGGCCCAAAAGTGATGCTTATTAATGGTTTTAGTGGATCCGGAGGAGATGCATTTCCTGATTATTTCAGAAAAAGAGGATTAGGCCCCCTTATTGGCACCCGAACTTGGGGTGGATTAATTGGTATTTCTGGAGCGCCGAATTTAATTGATAATGGCCGCATCACCATGCCCACCTTTAGGATGTATGATCCCAGTGGAGTTTGGTTTAAAGAGGGCCATGGTGTAGATCCGGACATTGAAGTTGTTGAGGATTTCCAAAAACTTGCCAATGGAACCGATGCTCAACTAGAAGCTGCTATTCAAGAAGTTTTGCGATTAAACCAAGGAGCAAAAAAATATAGTAAGCCTGCCAGGCCTCCTTATGAGATCAGGAATTAATGCTAAAATTTTTTCGAACCATCCGAAAATCCATGCTTATGGAAACAACCTCCGGAAATACGACGCGTAGATATCTTAAATACGCCCTAGGAGAAATTGTTCTTGTGGTCATTGGTATTTTATTGGCGCTTCAAATCAATACCTGGAAAACAAATTCGAACAATCAAAAACAAGAAATAGTTGTTCTGAACGAACTAAAGGGTGAATACTTGGGCAAATTAAAAGAACTTGAGGAAAAAGTAGCCCTTCGCGATGCCATGATTAAAGGATGTCATTCGATTTTAAAAGCCATTGATACAAAACAATATAATTTAGAACAAGATTCCCTTTATTATCATTTAGGGATTATTACGATCACTCCTACCTACGATGCTTCAAACAGTGTTACTGAAGAATTGATCAACTCCGGCAACTTGTACTTAATTAAAAATAAAGAATTGCGAAAGCAACTTTTGGATTGGCCATCTACCTTGGCAAAAATGGTGGAGGAAGAACAATTCTTTATTCAAATTGGGATGGGTAGCTTTTTTCCCTATTTCATACAAAACATTCCATTGCGAAACTTAGTCAACCCTTTTCTTACGGAAAATGATGCCATGCGAAAAAATTTAGTAAAGACCAATACTGTAAACGTTTATAAACCAGTAACATCACAACACGCCTTAGATCCTACGGCGCTTTTTTCCAGTTTAGTTTTTGAAAATACGGTCGAGTTTATAAGAAATCAAGCAGTAGTAAGCAATATGCAAGCTCAAGACGTGCGAGCACATATCAATGGTGTGTTAACACTCATTGAAAACGATTTGACGAAGGCTCAATAAACATCCCAAATACATTTATCTACGAATTTTAAGATATATAAGTGAGAAGGGGCTCGTTTATTTATTTTTTTTACTTTTAACAAAATTTTAAAAAAATGAAAAAAACATCCCTTTTACTAGTCCTACTAGTAAGCTTGTGTCAAACAATTTCAGCACAAGAAATCAGAGAAAATGTCGCATTTCAGTGGTTAAATGAAAACATCCCTACCGCGAAAGCAAATCAAAATTTTGAAATGCTCTTTAGCCGAGCAGGAAAATCCGGAGAAACCTTCAGATACTATCAAACCGTAAATGGTGTTGAAGTTTTTGATTCTTCAATTGCCATTCATGTGTCTAACAACAACGAAGTAACCTACACTTCAAGTACCATAGACAACACCGTCGAAACGATAGACACCACACCAAGCATCACAGAAGCCGAAGCACTTAATGCTGCTATCCATGCATTGGATTTACAAGGTGTCATTGCTCAGAAAGAGGTAAAACTTTACGTTTACAACAAGCTCAATGAAACGAAGTTAGTGTATCGCGTAACCACCAACTCCGAATTTTTAAATGGTCATTGGGAAACCATCGTTGATGCAAAAACAGGTGAAGTTCTTCAAACGAAAGACATCGCCATCTATGAGAACACCAATGGTGCTTCAAAAAGATCGGAAGCAAAAAAGAGTCCTGTAGAGAAAAGTAAGACTTCCTTTTCAGTAAAGCCTGAAAATGCATCATTACTGGTGGATGGTACGGCCATGGTTTTCGATCCGGACCCATTAACAAAAACTACCAGCCTTTATGGTGGGAACTATTCTGATAATGGTGATCAAACCAACGCCGACTTGGACGCTGCTAGAACACAGGTAACCTTATTCGATATCGATTTTGACGGTTCAGTATATACGCTTGCAGGTCCTTATGTTGAGATTGCTGATGTTGAATCACCTTCTGAAGGACTTTTTTCTCAAGCTACTGCCGACTTCGATTTCAACCGAAGTGAGCAAGGTTTTGAAGCTGCGACTTGTTATCATCACATCGACCAAAGCTTTCGCTACATCAATGACGACTTGGGCATTCCACTGACTTCCATTTTTAATGGTGGTGTGATGCGCTATGATCCACACGGATTAAACGGGGCAGACAACTCGTACTACTCTCAAGGAACTCTTGTTTTTGGTGAAGGTGGAGTGGACGATGCTGAAGATATGGATGTTATTCTTCATGAACTTGGACACGGACTTCATGACTTCGTAACCAATGGAAATATTTCTCAAGTAAACGGTTTAAGTGAAGGTACCGGAGATTATTGGGCAAACTCTTACAAGCGAAGCTTAGGTTTCTGGGAAATAACCGATCCATCCTACTTTTATGTTTTTGGATGGGACGGACACAACCCGTTTTGGCCAGGGCGTGTTACTAATTACGGGGCTCAATACCCGGGCGGCCTTACCGGTTCTATCCATACCGATGGTCAAATTTGGGCAACTGTATTGCTTGAGATTTGGGAAATTATTGGTCGCGAAAAGATGGATGCTGCTGTTCTTGAAGGATTGGCAATGACCAACAGTTCTACCAATCAGCAAAATGCTGCTATTGCCGTGAGACAAGCAGCGATAGACATGAACTATACATGTGCTGAAATTGAAGCATTTACAGAACGTTTTGAAGCAAGAGGTTATGTTTTACCTAACTACGTTTGCGGAACTTGCGAGATTTCTGAAATAAGTACTTCAAATGTATCCGACTGTGACGATAATGGAACTCCTAGTGACGCTTCTGATGATTTCTTTACAGCCGATGTTACTGTAACATTTTCTGGCGCTGCAGGAACAGGTACCTTAGATTTAAGCGGAGACGGAACTGCTTCTGTTGACGCAAGTGGTCTAACTTCACCTTATACCTTCGTAGGAGTTACTATGAGCGCTGATGGTGGAGCCATTGACATCACTGCCACCTTCTCAGACGACAGTGCTTGTACTTTGAATGAGCCTAACGCAGGAACTGCTCCGGATAGCTGTAGCGTTCTTGGAATAAGCGATGAAGAAGGATCTTTTGAAGTTTCTATTTATCCAAACCCCGCCAATAACACAATTCTTTTGCAAAATGTGACGCAAGAGTATGACGTGGCCGTTTATAACTTGTTAGGTCAAATGGTAATCAACCAAAAAGTGAGTGCCGATGCAAATAGCATTAATATTTCAAGCTTATCTAGTGGAATTTATCTAGTGAAGTTTGACGACATTAACGAAGTTTTAAAGTTTGTAAAGAACTAAGTATTTAGAAGTCAAAATAGTAAAAGGAGCTGCCGTGATGTAGCTCCTTTTTTATTGTTATTTTTTGTATTTGGGATTGTTGGTAAATCTAGGCTTAATCATAAAAAAAGAAAAGCACCACTGGTAAATCCTCCTATTTTGGCAAAAGGGGATCGACATCCCTGCCGACATTTCCAGTGGTGCTTATACCAACCTAAACTATTTGCATCTCAAATGTATTCCCTCTAATCTTCACATCAAAACATTATAAGTCGTGTTTCATATACTGCGATATTTTATCAACGCTAGTAGGCGTTTGTATGGTGAATTTCAATGAAAAAAGGTTTTAGGATAAGCAGCAATCGCCTTGCGATGGTGATAAAAAAACACAAACATTAAACTTTAAACCTGATCAATAAATTAAGTGATATTGATAAATTAAGCAATTAATCTAGTGCTGTTTTAAACCTTATTTATATTTTTAAGTCATAATTACTCAAACATTAAATTTTACAAAATGAAAAATCTATTATTACTATGCTTCTTAGCATTAAGTCTTCAAGTAGGAGCACAGTCCGACGCAGATGCGAATATCAAACGTGGCGCTCAAAATGAAAGAATGGACAACTTATCTCCGGATCAACGCGCAGAGTTGAAAGCAAAAAAACTAGCCTTACACCTTGACTTAAGTGATGCACAACATAAAGAAGTTCTCCAACTAAGTAAAAAATGGGAGCAAAACCAGGAAGCGATGCGCAAGGAAATGCAATCTGGGAAAGAAATCACCAAAGATCAGCGATTCGAGCATAAAAGTAAAATGTTGGACCAAGAGATCGAAATGAAAAAGCAGCTCAAATCCATACTCACTGAAGCACAGTATGCTAAGTTTGAAGAAACCAAAATGGGACAGCGAGGAAATCGCAAGCACAAACAAAAGAATAAAAAGGGATAATTACTTTTTTGGCCCAGTTTTTGGATTGTTGAAATCAAATTAGTTACATTAGTGACCTTATTAAACAACAAAACCATGAAAAATTTAATCAAAATTGTTGCTTTTTCTTTTGTGATGCTCTTAGGTGCGGGAACGATGAATGCCCAAACCTTAAAGCAAAATCAAGATAGCCCTGAAGTAATTGCCAAGAAAAAGACAGAATCATTAAGCAATGCGCTTAGTTTAAATGGCGATCAACAACGTGCTGTTTTTCGTGCCCTTGTGGTGAAAGAAAGCAATTATTCGAAAGATGTGAATGGAAAGGACATGAAGAGTGCTTCTGTAATGGCGGCCAAAACGAAACATGACGAGGTACTTGAAATTTCTATGAAG
Organism: Flavobacteriaceae bacterium; assembly: GCA_024643425.1. Lineage (GTDB taxonomy): Bacteria > Bacteroidota > Bacteroidia > Flavobacteriales > Flavobacteriaceae > JAHEMY01. The sequence goes on along the minus strand of JAHEMY010000006.1, from coordinate 40,126 downwards.
AAAGCATTAACTGCCGACCAGTATCAAAAATGGCAAGGCATGAGAGAACAATAAAGAATTCTTTATTACGAAAAAAGAGGCTCCGGATGGAGCCTCTTTTTTTTTACCATTTAGAAATCACACGTTTGCATGCTTCCAATGTATAGGCTAAATCTTCCTTAGTCAATGCGTCACATAGAAACCAAGTTTCATATGCACTTGGCGCGATGTAGATGTTTTCATTCAACAATCCATGAAAAAACTTTTTGAAGCTATCCCCTTGCGCTGCTATGGTGGCAGTCTCGAAATCGTATACCTCTTGTTCCGTAAAATGAACAGAAATCATGGAACCTACGCGATTAATACAAACAGGGATACTCTTTTCTTTAAAAATACTGAGCAAGCCTTCATGTAAATATTTTGTTTTTTCATTCATCGATTCGAAATGCTCAGGAACATTGTTTAATTCATTCAGCATTGCCAATCCGGCAGCCATGGCCAATGGGTTTCCACTTAGCGTCCCCGCTTGGTAAACAGGCCCTTCAGGTGCCAAATAATTCATGATTTCAGCCTTTGCAGCAAAAGCGCCAACGGGTAATCCCCCACCAATCACTTTTCCATAGGTCACAATATCTGCATGAACATTGTACAATTCTTGTGCACCCCCTTTCGCCAAACGGAATCCCGTCATGACTTCATCAAAAATTAAAACGATGTTTTCACGATCACATAACGATCGTAAGCCTTGTAAAAAACCATCTCGCGGAGGAATACAGCCCATATTTCCAGCTACCGGTTCTAAAATGATGGCCGCTACTTCGCCTTTGTTTTTGGCAATAATTTCTTCAACATGCGATAAATCGTTATAACGCGCTAGTAAAGTGTCTTTCGCCGTTCCTTGGGTAACCCCGGGGCTATTGGGAGATCCAAAAGTAATTGCGCCACTACCCGCTTGGATTAGAAACGAATCGCTATGACCGTGGTAGCATCCTGAAAATTTTACTATTTTATCTTTCCCCGTGTATCCGCGAGCAAGCCGAACCGCGCTCATACAAGCTTCGGTACCGCTATTCACAAATCGTATTTTTTCAATGTTAGGAACCATCAACACTGCCAAGGAGGCAATTTCGGTTTCTATTTCGGTAGGCATCCCAAAGGAAGTGCCTTTTCTAGCTTTTTCAATAACGGCATCTACTACGGCAGGATAGGCATGTCCTAAGATCATGGGACCCCAAGAATTGATATAATCTATTAATTTGTTTCCATCTACATCGTATAAATAGGCTCCTTTCGCTTCTTTAACAAATATAGGAGAACCTCCTACGGCTTTAAAAGCGCGTACGGGTGAATTTACACCTCCCGGAATTACTTTTTGTGCCTCTTGAAAAAGGGCACTACTACGTTGATATCGCATGAAAAATATTAGTTATTTCTTACCGAGTGCAAATATAACACTTGTCCAATCGAAATGGTATTGGATTGAAGACCATTGTATTCTTTTAACGTTTCAACAGTCATATTAAAACGTCGTGCAATGCTATACAAAGTGTCTCCCTTTTCTACGGTATAGCTTTTTATCGAGGAATCGTCGTTGTTCACAACACGAACAGATCCTCCCAATATTTGTTGGTCGTATTGGGTAAGGTTGTTCTTTTCAATTATAGAAATTAGTTTGTCCGGGTATTTAGGATCGGTGGCGTAACCTGCCTTTTTGAGTCCTTTTGCCCACCCCTTGTAATCGTCTTTTCGCAATTTGAATAAATCCTGATAGCGGCTTCGCTCGGTTAGGAATAATGAATGATCTCTAAATGAATATTTTGGGTCTTTATACTTTCTGAAACACTCTCCTTTTTCGTCATCGTCGTGATACACCCGTTCTCCGCTCCAGCCGGTATGACATTTAATCCCAAAATGATTGTGCGCTTTGCGGGTGAGCTCGCCTCGACCTGCTCCACTTTCCAGGATACCTTGAGCAAGCGTGATACTCGCAGGAATTCCGTATTGCAGCATTTCTTCCATGGCAATCTCACGATAGGTTTCGATATATGCATTCAATACCTCCGCATAGGGTGCGTTTGATGGTAATTCCTCAACTTTATGTTCATCGGTGGGGTTGGGAAGCGTTTCATCGATAGGCTTGGGGTTGGTTCGAACAATCACGCGCTCTGTTTTATGGCGTGATTTACGGTGAGTCACTGCTTTTTTCGATTTACAACCGACGAAAAATATTCCAATAAGTAGGAGGGTAATAATTCTAATATGCATGTCCAACGTTGATTTGAGGTAAATTCTTTTGTTTTAATCTAAGGTTCATTCCGGTGATTCCCTGAAGGCCTCCGGTATGCACTGCTAAAATACGGTTATTTTCATTCCAGATTCCCTTTCTTAAAAGATCAAAAATTCCGAACATCATTTTTCCGGTATAGATTGGATCCAAAGGAATTTGGGTGGTTTCATAAAAACTATTGATAAAACGAATTAATTCCAAATCTATTTTAGCATAACCGCCAAAACAGTAATCATCGGTCATTTCAAAAGTTGTTTTCGAATGTAAAAAAGGAGTTATTGACTCTTTTTGAAAGCATCCTTTCAGGGCAGAGAACCCAATCACTTTTTGATGAGGTAATGCCGCATTGATTATACCTGCTAGGGTACCTCCGGTTCCGACAGAAACACAGATCGTATTGAAATCCTTAGTATGATCGCCAAGAATTTCTTCACATCCCTTCACGGCCAAATCGTTCGTTCCTCCCTCCGGAAGTAAATAAAAGTCGCCATGTTTAATTTTTAACTCGTTTAACATTTCCGCTGAGTCCTTATCTCGATAAGTTTCTCTACTCACAAAATGTAATTCCATTCCGCATTTTCGAGCATAATTCAAGGTTGGATTGTGCGATTCTTGGGAAGCGAGTTCCTCTCCTCGAATAATTCCTACTGTTTCCAGGCCACGCTCTTTGCCCGCAACGGCAACCGCAGCAATATGATTGGAATAGGCCCCGCCGAAGGTAAGTATTTTTGAATACCCTAACTTCTTAGCCTCTACAAGATTGTATTTCAATTTTCGGTATTTATTCCCTGAAATAGTTGGATGCAGGAGATCTTCACGGAGGATGGAGAGCTGGGCACTAGTCTGGAACCCATGATTAAGTGTCTGAAATATTGGTTTGGGAGGCATAACAGGTATTTGAAAGCCGATTAAGTTACCCTAACTCAAATCGAATTCTTACAAAAATAACAAACCTCTTCAAAATTCAGCATCAAAATGCAATATGCTGACTCACAAATATTTAAAATTCATTAAGCAATACACTAAAACTAAATGCAAGGCAACGTTAAAATTTAAACCATATTGTATATTTTTTGTAAGAATTAACTTATTTATTCTTTATGATAGTGCATTTCATCGAAAATATTTGTATTTCATCGGATTTATTGCGTATTATTGACATAGTAATTCGTAAAGCAATGCTCGTATGAAAAAAAAATACTTAACTACAATCCAACTCTTTGTGTTTTTGGGTGTAATGTTATTTTCTGCGTTTAGCTTCGGACAAGTAGGGATTGGGACCTCAACTCCGGAGGGAGCGTTGGATTTGAACAGCCAAAATTTACCCGTCAATCAATATTACGGCCTAGTTTTGCCACGCGTTGCATTAACCGATGCTACTGTACCGGCCCCAGTTATCAATCCAGATAACCCAGGTGATCCGCTCCCGATTGGCACCGTTGTTTATAACACCAACACCACATACACAGGTTTAAACGATGTAAGTCCGGGAATTTATATGTGGAATGGAGTCGACTGGATCAACGAATTCCCAAAAAAAGATGCCGAAATCTTTAAGCAGGACATGTCGTCAGAATTTCGGACGCAATCAACCGGCGGTTATGTTACCATTCCTGGATTACTCAACCAATCATTCACTCCAAAATACACAGGTCGATATAAAATTGAACTGAGTGTGAATTATGGTGGCGGATATGCCGATAATCTGGCAGGTGGGAAGACCAACCCGCTATCTCAAAAAGGTATTTTTAAACTTACCTTCAACGGAGTGGATTATTTGGTACCCATTAGCTCTCATTCCACCTATGGCACTACCCAATATTATTTAATTTGGGAACAAGCCACCACGGTCATGTATCAAACCTTAACAAAAGGAACCTCTTATAACTTTACCCTTCAATTTGACCAATTAGCCTCCCCAGGCTTTGTTTCTAATGGAAATAGTGGCACCGGGAAAGGCTATATAGGTTATGATATTCCTTGTTCGGTTGAATTCGTTTATGTGGATTAATAAAATCAAAAAGTCATGAACATCAATAAAAACACATACAACATTTTATTTGCCCTGCTTTTAACGATGAGCATGGCAAAGGCACAAGTAGGGATTAATACGAGCGCCCCCGCGGGACTTTTAGACATTAATTCTTCTACTATGGGAGTTGTATATCCAAATGTATCATTAACTGCAACGGACAATCCCCTTCCAGTGGTAAATCCGCAAGGAGGATCCTTGGCGGTGGGTACTGTCGTGTATAACATCAATACAACCTCCACTGGAAATGTTACCGATGTGCATCCCGGAATTTATGTTTGGGATGGTTCGAAATGGACCATTCATTATAAAAAACGTCAAGCCGAATTGTACGAACAAACTACCGAGTTAAGAACCGATTCCGACTTTCCCGGAGATTGGCAGGATATCCCAAATCTAGGGGTGGCCGACAATAGAACGTTTACGCCCAAATATTCTGGTTTGTACCGCATCATTGTAAAAGGTAATTATGGTGGAGGTAAAATGGTCGACGGAGTAGATGTGAATGTCGCTGCGCAAGAGGGTGCCTTCCGATTTACATTTAACGGAGTTCCGAAAACCTTTATTACGCATGCCTATTCCATTTATAACAGCTATGTGAATAGCGGAACCCATTACACCAATATCTGGAAGGAATCGTACACTACGCTGTATATTAATTTAACAGCGAATACAACCTATTCATTTTCACTAGAATTTGATCAATCTCCTGCTCCCGGGTTTGTGAACGATGGAAACTCCGGAGATGGATTGGGGTACATTGGAACAGACATTCCGTGTACCGTAGAATTTACCTATATGGATGAATAACGGTTGGGTTTTTAATTAAAACAATGACTATGAAGCAAAAAATAAAATATACGATGCTAACAATAAAGGCTTTGATGATATCCTTTCTGGGTTTAGCGCAAGTAGGTGTTGGAACCAATAATCCCAAAGGCCTTTTAGATTTGCAATTAAATACCACCACAGGATTAGTTTACCCTAGGGTACCCTTGATTGCAACCAACGATCCAAACCCGGTAATTAATCCCACCGGAAATCCCCTTGAACCCGGAACCGTGGTTTACAACACTAGTTTAACTACAAATGGAGCTTATGACGTGTACCCGGGAATCTATGCTTGGGACGGCTCACAGTGGACCACGCAGTTTATCAAAGAAGACGTCGATATTTTTACTCAAACCCCATTGGATTTTCGAGTACCATATTCTGGAGGTTGGCGCGATGTACCTGGCCTAGGTAGCGGATCGACTTTTACTCCAAAATATTCAGGCACCTACCGTATTATTGCCAATTTTAACTTTGGTGCGGGTGAAATAAATCCTCCTCCTACTGGTGGTGGTGGAAATCACGATTATATTCGTATGGCCACACAAGAAGGATGGTTCCGTTTTCGATTTGACGGAGCCGATTATAACATTTATACTCATTCCTACTCTGTTTTTAATGAACATATAGGAAGTTCTCCAGGAACGATTTATGATACCTTTAGACACGATTCTTCCCTTATTTTATACGAAGATTTGATTGCAGGACAGACCTATTCTTTTCGTTTACAAATAGATGTACAAGTATCAAATAACAACGATTATGACAATATGGATCCAAATGCCAACACTCATGTAGGAATTGAACTCCCCTGCACTGTAGAATTCACTTATTTAGAAGGGGACTAAATTTTAGAAAAGAATTAATTTGCACGAGCAATTCATTGTTAATCAACGGGTTTTATAAAAAAAAATTAATAATTCAATAATTTTATTACATTTGTAGGAAGAACTAGCTTAACCTAAAATAAATTAAAGGCCCCCAATTATGAATAGTTTTTACCCTAAACTAAGAAATATCCTTTTCTTAGCTTTTCTAATGTTTTCCCTTGTATCCCTGGGTCAAGTTGGGATTGGCACAATAGCTCCGGACGGTGTTTTAGATTTAAATAGTGATGCTGAGAAAGATCTTTCTGGCACAAACAATTATGGTCTTGTGTTACCAAGGGTAGCTCTAACCAGAACAGACGTTGCAGCTCCTGTTGTAAATCCAGATAACGTAGCAGACCCGATTCCAATCGGTACGGTTGTGTACAACACAAATACCTCAAGTAATGGAGAATTTAGTGTTTATCCCGGTATCTATATGTGGGATGGTGTGGATTGGATCAATGAATTTCCTAAAAAGAATGCTCAAATATTCGAACAAGATAATTCCTCCGGAGCTTTAAGAACAATTACAACCGGATCCTACCAAAATATACCAGGTCTTACAAATAGTGTTTTTACCCCTACCTATACGGGTACCTACAAAATTGAAATAAGCGTGAATTGGGGTAGTGGACAAATTGCCCTAGTTAGCGGACAAACTGGTGTTACTGTTCAAAAAGGGATTTTTAAATTTGCATTTGATTCGGACCCGGATGAATTAATTCCAGCCTACAGCTGGGCGGCAAGACATGGTTCTGGAACTCAATATTATGATATCTGGGAACAAACTACGACCGTCATGTATAAAGAACTTGTTGCTGGAACTAATTATACTTTCAGTTTAAGTTTCGATCAAACCAGTTCCCCCGGCATTATTGATAACGGAAATACTCTTGCTGGAAGGGGATGGTTAGGAGGCGATATCCCTTGCACCGTAGAATTTGTTTATTTAGACTAAAAAATCTTTTGAATTACAGTGATCACGATGAAAAAAAATACTTTCTCAATAAGTTTGAATTTGGCGATAATCCTCTTTGTGGCTAGTAATATTATGGCACAAGTGGGTATTAACACCGCCGACCCCAAAGGAATTTTGGATTTTAACAGTGGTGGATCCATGGGAGTGGTATATCCCAATGTTGCCTTATTAGCGACAGATGACCCGGACCCGGTTGTAAACCCTCAAGGGGGTGCCATAGTTCCGGGTACCGTGGTATACAATACCAATACAACAGATAATGGCACCATTCCAGACACTAATGTTTATCCCGGTATCTACACTTGGGATGGAAGCCAGTGGGTGGTTCATTATAAAAAAAGACAGTCTGAATTGTATAACCAAACCTCCGTTCTTAGAACAGAAGCAAATGCAGGAAAACAAGATATCCCTGGATTAGGAATAGCCGATAATAATGAATTTACTGCAAAGTATTCAGGACTCTATCGCATTGAGGTGAAATCAAATTTTGCCGGAGGTAAAACTGAAACCAATGGCACCACCTTTGTGAGTATGGCTTCAGGTCAATTCGAATTTTTATTTAACGGAAATCCTTATACGTTTGAGACAAGTGCATTTTCTGCTTATTCTAGTTACCTTAGTGGAGGAACCCATTTTGAAGGGATTTGGAAAGAGTCTTACGATACAGCGTATGTCAACCTCATTGCCGGGACTACCTATCCATTTTCCTTGACCTTTGATGCTTATGATGCTCCTGGGTATCTCGGAAATGGATCAACCACATCTGGTGGAACAGACCCCACATTGATTGATTTAATTAATGAAGATTTTAACGGATATACTATAACACAGACCAACAACTCTATAGGGTGTGGTGGTGGTACTGGTGGTGATCAGTCAACTGATGGCTGGATCATCTTTGCTGGCACATGCACAGATTGTTTAGGTGATGCCCTTTTTATTAATGGAAATGGTAGCAGCTGTAACCAAAACGCTACCGCTGAAATAAGTTTCTTACCGACAGTTAATTCGGTAAACATAAGTTTTGATTTCGAATTTGACGAAAGGTCCCCTAACTCTGATGACACTTTTAGGGTTTATCTTCATGATGGAGTATCGCAAGTTGGAGGAGATTTAGTATGGCTTGATAATTTGGACGCTAACACTTCATACAGCGCAACTATTTCTGTAGTCGCTGGAGTACTGCATACTTTAAATTTTGAGTATATAAATGTTGGAAAAGCTAATGGTGCATCTGTTGACAATGTAGTCATCAGCGAGCTTTCAGGCCCACCAACTCCTCCATCAACAGAGGGTCGTGGGTATGTTGGAAAAGAAATAAACAGTCAAATAGAATTTACCTATATAGGAGAATAAAAGCTTCCAAATCATGAAAGAACTTTACATATATAAAAATATATTTTCAGGAATTTTTTTCCTGGTTGCCATTTCTTCTTTTGCACAGGTGTCGATGAGCAACGGGACTCCTACAACTAGTCCTAAAGGATTGGTCGATATGCAAAATAGTACCGCAGGGATCATTTACCCACGATTTGCATTGACTTCTACTTTAATAGAGGCTCCCGTTCTAAATCCGGATGGTGGAAATTTAGTGGCGGGAACTGTTGTATATAACACCGCAACCACCACTAACGGAAGTAATGATGTATACCCAGGCATTTATGCTTGGGACGGATCTCAATGGACGACGCAGTACATCAAAGAAGATTCTGAAATTGTTGAACAATCACCTATAGGCCAAAGAATTGCCACAGGTAGTACAGCATGGCAAGACGATTTTGTTGATGTAAATGGATTAGGCGCAAGTTCTTCCTTTACTCCAAAATATACAGGGACCTATCGAATTAAAGCAAATTTTAATTTTGGTGCCGGTGAAGTTGAACTAGCTCCAGGTTTTCCTACCTCAATGGCAACACAGGAAGGATTCTTTAGAATCACTCTGGGCCCAGATGTTTATTATATTTATACACATGCATACTCTGTTCATAATAACGATATTAATGGCGGAACCTATTTTGATCAATTTAGACATGATACTTCTTTAATTGTGTATGTTGACTTAACAGCCGGCGTTGCATTCCCTTATCGTTTTGAAATTGATGTATATGTATCCGATAATTTTGTTAATAATGGAGATTCCGGAACAGGAATGTCCTATGTGGGCATCGGATTGCCCTGCGATATTGAATTTACTTATTTAGTTGAATAATTTTTAAAATATACGATAGAAAATGCCCTTTTTTATCGCTAAACATATTTAAAAAAACCTACTTATGAAAAAAGTTACATTTATTCTAGCTGTGTTAAGTGCTTCGATCGCGATTGCACAAACACCTTGTTCTGGAGGAACTATAGTAATTCCAGGTGGAGGCCCAAATAATGACTATCCTTGTTCGGGACTTACTTTACAATCATATATACCTAGTTCAGATTTTGATGCTTATGAATGTCAAGATTCTTGGGGCTGGACAGATTCTGACTTTGACGGGCATGAATATGCCATAGTTGCGTTAAATAATGGAACCGCGTTTGTAGACATTACGGACCCAATTAATCCAGTCTATTTGGGGCGTATGGACTCACATTCTGGTGGTTCAAATCTATGGCGTGACGTAAAGGTATATAGTAATCATGCCTTTGTAGTCAGTGAAGTTTCCGCGGATGGTCTTCAAATATTTGATTTAACTAGACTTAGAGGATTAACTCCTAGTGGAACTGGATCTAGCAGTAGAATATTATTGGAAGATGCACATTTATTTATTGGTGACGGTGGATCGAATGATGGCAGAGCCCACAATATTGTTATTAATGAAGAATCTGGATTTGCTTATATTGTTGGGGTTAATAGGAGTAGTAATTCTAATGGCGGTCCGATATTTGTTAATATACAGAACCCTACAAATCCTATAATCGTTGGTGAATACGGTGGAAGTGATTACTTTCATGATGCACAAGTACTAACTTACGATGGCCCCGACCCAGATTATATAGGTAAAGAAATAATGATTGGCGCCAATGAAAACGAAATTGTGATTGTTGACGTAACGAATAAAGCCAATCCTGTTAATATTAATACAGTAAATTATCCCAATGTAAATTACACCCATCAAGGTTGGTTCACTGAAGATCGCCGATTTTTTATTCTTGGAGATGAAGTGGATGAAGAAAACCATGGTTTCAATACCAGAACATTAGTATTTGACTTTGAAGACTTAGATAGTCCTTCCTTATTTTATACATATTACGGAAGCACACCAGCTATAGACCACAATGGTTATGTAAAGGGTAACCGTTTTTATTTAGCTAATTATGCGGCAGGTGTTCGCGTATTGAAAGTTAATGGCTTGTATGATTCTACGCCAAGCATGACAGAAGTTGCTTTTATGGATACTTATCCTAGTTCTAATACCGCGAGTTTTCATGGTACTTGGAATGTTTATCCCTTTTTTGAAAGTGGAAATATTTTTACCACTGGATTTGGAAATGACAATAGTGGTGGTGATGGAGGCCTTTTCATTATGCGTGATCCAAATTACGACAACACCCCACCTACTATTATTTGCCAGAGTCCGACCATCTATTTGGATCCAAATACAGGTACTGCAACGATCGATGAAACAGATCTGGACAATGGCTCTACCGACGACTTCGGAATTGTAGATTGGACCTTGACCGGACAAACTACGTTCACCTGTGCCGATGTTGGTGGCACTTTTAATATTACCTTGGAAGGAGAAGACGACTATGGAAATAAGGCTTCTTGTGTTTCTACTGTAACCATAGCCGCCGCCCCAACCACTTATTCCGGCGGCAGTTGGAGTGATGGTGTTCCTGGCCCTGGATCGAATGCCATTATTGATGGTACATACACCACCGTATCTAATACAAGTATCGATGCCTGTACATGTACTATTAACAATTCAGCATCTTTAACCATAAATGCTGGTGACTACCTTAAAACCAATGGCGATATTAATGTTGCCGGGAGCTTAATTGTAGCACACCAAGGAAGTGTGGTACAAGTTGACCCTAATGCTACTGTAAATAAAATTGGAGGTGCTATGATCAATGTAAATCTAACTACTCCAGACTTAGCCTCTCGTGACTTTATGGTGATGGGAAGTCCGATGACGGCTGAAACCCGTGACGATGTATGGGTAGATCCATTCTTAGTGCTGTACCACGACACGTCGTTATTTGTGCCAAATCCAGAAGTTGAAGCACAAATGCCAGGTGCAGAGAATTTTGCCGACGACAATTACAACAACTGGATCATTATTGACGAAGGATTTAATACTCCCATTAATCCCGGGGAAGGCTATATTGTTCGTCCACAAGCCGGGTATGGACAACCGGGTGGAACTTATAACTATACTTACAAAGAAGGAACACTAAATAATGGTGACATCACCTTCGATGTAATCTACAACGGTAATAAGAATTCCAGCCCTAATGTGGTGGCCAACCCCTACCCTTCAGCTATTTCAGCCTTAGCATTTATCGCTGAAAATAGTATGGTAGACGAGCTCTTTTTCTGGGAACACAACACACCGCCCAGTGCGACGTTACCCGGAGCCGGTTCCATGAATTTTTCAATGCAAGATATTTCCATGTACAATAACTCCGGAGGAATTGCCGCTGTAAGTGGTGGAAACTCTCCGAACGAGTATATTTCTACAGGACAAGGATTTGCATTTAAAGCAACTGCTGCCGGTACCGCTTTGTTTAATAATGACATGCGTCGTACCGACAACAACAATACCTTCAGACGTCCCGATGGTAAAGACCGTATTTGGTTAAAAATTGCAAATGCCGAATATCAAATGCAATCGACTACACTTGTAGCTTTTTCAGAGGAAGCCACCATCGATTTTGATCCTGGATACGACAGCCGTCGTTTAGCGACCGTTGTTTCTTTCTTTAGCGGTATGGAAAATCAACCTCATGAATTAGGAATTCAAACCCGAGGAACTTACGAAAGTGGTGTTAAAATTCCGCTGGGGTATTCAACCTTGATCGACGAAAAACTAGAATATAAAATTTCAATTGAAAACATCGAAGGTGTTAATTTATCAAATGCCAATGTGTTTTTAAGAGATAATTTTACCAATACCATTGTTTTACTAGAACAAATGGATTCCTCGTATTACGCTTTCGAAAGCGAACCCGGTACGTTTTATAACCGATTCACACTTATTTTCCAAAGTGAGGTTACCCTTGGTCCCGACGAAAATGAACTGGATTCGGTAATGGTGTTTCCTAATCCAACCAGTAATTCGTTAACTGTCTATTCGCCAAATGCTAATCTTCGTAACATTGAAGTGTATGACATCCTTGGAAAACGTCTTGCTGAGAATATTCAAGGGGAACATCATGGGTATACTATTGAACTTTCAAGTTTAGAAACCGGTGTATACTTTGTCAAAATTGACACCGAAAGTGGTTCGGTTACCAAGAAAGTGATCAAAAAATAGAAATAAGACATATTTTGGGTGTTTTATTATTGAAAGCAGTGTTAAAAGCACTGCTTTTTTAATTTCTTTCCAAATCTCCTATTTACGTTTGGCAGCATTCCAATTGAACATTTGAATTTAGGAGATAACTCTTTCAACAATCTGTTATTTATAATATATTTTGTAGGATTTATCTTATTTTATTGATTTATAGTGCATTTCATCGTTTTTAATTGTGTTTCAAGGAATTTTTTGATTATTATTGTATACCCAAATTTAAAAAACCTATTTATGAAACTAAGCTCTACTTCACGTAGAATAAAGGTCGCAGCCCTTTGTTTTCATCTTTTAATAGCGGCAAATGGCTTTACTCAAGTGGGTATTAATACTGACAATCCCGCTTCTGGAGCCCTTTTGGACATTTATTCCAACAATGGTGGTTTTTTAATCCCACGAGTTGAACTCACCGGAACAGACGATACTACCACCATTACACCGAATGCGACTACTGGACTTTTAGTATACAATAAAGTAACAGCTGGCGCGCTTCCCGTTCAGGTAACCCCGGGGTTCTATTTTTTTAACGGAGCCTTGTGGGAACGATTATACAGTAGAGGTTATGGAATAAAATATGATCAAAGTTCAGAAACTGTAGCAAACAGTTCTAGTTCTACTTATACTCAAATTTCAGGACTTGATACCGGAACTATTAATGTGCCGTATTCAGGGACTTATCACATTAAAGTAGAAACCACCTATGCCTGTGGCAATCTGTCTAGCACAACATCAGAGGGGGTTGGACAAGCCTCAGTAAGTTTGTTCATGGTTACCAACTCAGGTGCCCCAGTAAACTTGAAAGAGCAATATGTAACCTCTACTTCCAAAAGAATTGGAAGTACCACCATGAACAATTTACCCCAAAATACCACCATTATATATACCGTTGACCTTGACGTGTTAGATACTTACCGATTTTATGTATCAGGAAGAGAGTGGTCTCGAAATAATGTTGATCTTGGAACATTTGGTAAAAACACAAGTGGCTATCCAGGTGCCAGTGGAGTCAATGATGCGCACAGAGGATCCTTGTCTATCACATTATTAAAACAACAATAAGTACTGTATTGCTCTGACGGAAGAATCCAAGTTCAGATCAATTGATATTAAAAACACTAACAAAAAAACTTTTTATGCTTTCAAAACGAATATTTTTAGCAAGCATCTGTATTGTGATTAATACCTTAATCTCAAATGCTCAAGTTGGGGTGAACACAACTACCCCAGAAGCTTCATCTGTATTTGATATTACAGCTACAGACAAAGGGTTTTTGATGACTAAGATTGCGTTGACAGGAACAGATGACGTAACCACCATAACACCCGCACCTTCTGCTGGTTTATTGGTTTACAATACCGCAACCGGAGGAAGTTCTGGTAACGCGGTATCACCCGGGTTTTACTATTTTGACGGGAGTACCTGGCGTCGTTTTTTTACGCAAGGCTACACCTTAGAATATGAACAAACCGCAGCCGTAACCGCAAGTACAAGCAACACTACATATGTTACTCTTCCAGGACTGGATACTGGCGAAATTACGGTACCATTTAGTGGAACCTATCAAATTAGAGTTGAAGGGTATTATTCGGCGGGCGACTTGATAAGCACATCAGGAGATGGTGCAGCCCAAGGTTCTATAAGTCTTGCCATGGGTTCAAGGTCTGCAGGCGGAGGTTCAGTAGGTTGTTCCGGTGGAATTTCCACCTTCCCGTACAGTGAAAGTTTTGAAAGTTCATTCGGATTATGGACGCAGGATACAGGAGATGATAACGACTGGATCCGGGATAGCGGAGGAACTCCTACCAGTAGTACAGGACCTAGTACAGGTTCTGATGGAAGCTGGTATTTATATTTAGAAGCAAGTAACAATAGTAACGAGCAATCAATTTTAAATTCTCCATGCTTTGACCTCTCAGGAGAGACAGAGGCATCCATTAATTTCGACTATCATATGTATGGTAGTAGTATGGGAACTCTTGACCTGGAAATTAGCGATGATGACGGTGCGTCTTGGTCCTCGTTATGGTCCCAGTCGGGAAATCAAGGTAATTCTTGGTATTCGGAAAGTATCGATTTATCGGGTTATGCAGGAGGAAGTGTTCAACTTAGATTTAATGGCGTTATCGGGGGTGGTTCAAGATCTGATATGGCCATAGATAACATTTCCGTAAACAATACTGCTGGGCCTCCATCGCCTCCTGTAGATATTTCTACAACCATAAAGGAAGCATATATTACCACTTCGTCCAAACGCCTCGGGAGCACAACAGTGAACAACCTAGCACAAAGCGCAACCATTATTTATAACATTGAATTAGAGGCCGGAACCATCTACAGATTTGCCGTTCGAGGAAGAGAATGGCTTGCAAACAATACAGGCACTGGATCTTTTGGAAGAGACACAAGCGGGTACTCTGGTAGTGGTATCAATGATGCGCAACGCGGAAGAATGACTATAAGCCTTATTAAACAATTTTAAAAAACCAATGATCTAATCTCAGCATCATGAAAAAATACTATATAATTCAGTTTTTAGCAATCATTTTAATTGTTTCTATGAACGCCTCTGCTCAGGTTGTAATTGGTGAAGATTCGTCAGGAAGCTTAGCAATTAAAAATGGCGCAATTGTTCAGCTTAACAGTGATGATAAAGGACTTATGATCCCAAATGTGGAATTGTCTTCTAGAAATGATGTGTCTACTATTACATCTCCAGTTGAAGGATTGTGGGTTTATAACACTTTAACTTCTGGTATTGGTGAAGATAGTGTGTCCCCTGGTTTTTATTTTTGGAATGGGATGCAATGGGAAAAGATTTTCAATGCTGGTTTTACTACTCAGTATGAACAGACAGAAATTGTAAGAGCTGCCGATATAACAACCACTTACACGATTCCGGGATTAGACCAAGACTTTATCGCTCCCTATACTGGAGTATACGAATTGCATGTTACGGGCTATATTGCAGCACCAAACCATTTAAACACATCTTACGAAGCAACCGTTCACGGGTCTTATATGTTAGAAATAGATGGTACAAAAGTTGCCGAAAATACAGTTTCATCAAATACAAAGAGAACCCCCAGCAATGCCTTTCAAGCTTTGGGCCGCCAAACCACGTTCATTCACCTTGTAACACTTTATGAAGGAACAACCTATAATTTAAAGGTGCGAGCAAGGCTGTGGGACCATCAAAATGTAGACCCTAATAGTCTCAATGTAACTAGTTTTTGCGGAGGAGCTACCACTGGGTATGCATTTTTTGGGATTTGTTCAGGGCCTTATAATGGAAATAACGGTTTAACTGACAATGCACAAGATGGCTATTTGACTATTACACTTTTACAACAGCTTTAAACCAAACTTTATTACAACACCCCCAATTCCCAATCTATACTTACTATCATGAAAGTTAACCCCCGAAATAAAAGGAATTTAAGGCAAATCATCCCAGCAATCATGTTGTTGTCAGTTTTTGCGATTATCTACCCAAACAAAACACAATCCGAATCGAAAAGCATCGAGAATGATGATGACTCGTGGGAAGATAGAGACACCTCCAGGGACCATGAGGGAGACACCTTTTCTATCGTAGCCTACGACCCAAATACCCAAGAAATAGGTGGGGCTGGGACAAGTTGTTATCCGGGGAATATCAATTTTTTAAATGATATTATATTTAGCCCAAGTGGAACCCTTCTTGGTGCTATACACACCCAAGCGGCTTACACGTCTTGTAATCAGGGCAGGGCAAGAACTAGGATGTTGGCGGGAGATACGCCTGCACAAATTATTGCTTATATGCAAGCCAATGACTGTAATAATAACAATACCACACGTCAATATGGAATTGTTGGAATCGATGGTGGTGGCAACATTACGACTGCAGGATTTACCGGTTCAAACAATGGTAACTGGGCTGGAAATATTACGGGTATCGACCCTAACACTGGCATGTATTATGCCATCCAAGGAAACATTCTCGACACCTCAACCGGCGGTGGTGGCCGACAAGACATCCTTGATGATATGGAAACATCCTTTCGCAACGCTACCGGAACACTTGCCGACAAGCTGATGGCCGCCTTACAAGGCGCCAAACGTGTGGGTGGGGATAACCGATGTATTAATAGCGGTAATAGCGGATTGGCCTCCTTTGTTCGCGTTCAAAAACCAACCGACCCCGTAGGAAATCCGTCGCTTGACTTATGGGAGTATCCCAATGTTAATTATGTTGAGCCTATTGACGTGCTGCAATGTAGTTACGATACTTTTGTAAGCACACCACATTGCCGTACTACAATAAACAGTTTTCCCTATGTTATGGATTTTGAAACAAAATCATGGGAAAAAGAAGTAACATGTAACATCAGAAATAGTTGGATACGCACTAGATTTGCTACTCCTTCTGCGAACACTGGACCTACGATACCCAGTCAAGGAGCCCTATACGCTTTTGTTGAATCAGATGACTTAGGTCCTGACAACTTTAGTAATAGAGTGGTTATGGGGTCTCCATGCTTCGAAATCCCGACCAACGAGACCACTGAAATTAGCTTCGACTATCATATGTTTGGTGCAACTATGGGTACGCTTTCTCTTACCGCTAGTAATAATGGAGGTTCTACTTGGACAACTTTATGGTCCGAAAGTGGAAATAAGGGAAATAGTTGGAATTCAGCAGTTATCGACCTAACTCCCTATGCGGGATCAACCATTAAATTACGTATTGATGCCACCACCGGTAATGGTAGCACAAGTGATATGGCGATAGACAATATTCGCATTGGAGATCCACCACCACCACCACCACCAGTAAATTGTGTAAATACAATAAATACTTATGATTACAATGAAGGCTTTGAAGGCAGTATTGGCCTTTGGTTACAAGAATCGGCCGACGATGGGGACTGGATACGATACTCAGGTGCTACTCCTTCAGGAAATACAGGACCTTCTGGGGCGAGCGAAGGATCAGAATACATTTATATCGAAGCATCTACTAATGGCACACCCGGTGAAATTGGTGTGAATGCAACAGCAATATTGGAAAGCCCTTGTTTTGATTTTACTAATGCACAAACTGCTGACTTTTCATTCGATTATCACTCTTGGGGAGCCAATACAGGTATTATTGCATTGCAGATAAGCGAATTTGAAAATATATGGGTTACGATTTTCTCTGTGACAGGAGTGAATAATAATGCTTGGGTTCCAACAAATGTCAATCTAGATACTTACGTTGGAAAAACCATAAAACTGCGATTTATTGGTACGACCGGTAATGGATTTGCGAGTGATTTAGCCTTAGATAACGTACAATTATCAATCACAGAAATTCCCGGATGTGCGGGAGCTACGAAAACGTGGAACGGCAGTTCTTGGAGTCCAAGCGGACAACCTGGATTAAACAATAGTGTTATTATTAATGGAAATTATAATACTGGCACACACGGCGATATTACGGCTTGTTCCTTAACGGTAAATGCTTCCAGAACGCTTACCGTGACCAGTGGTGGGTTTATAAATGTCGATGGAGATATTCAAGTGGACGGGACTCTAGATATTTTACACCAAGGTAGCGTCGTCCAAACAGACCCCAATGCCTTTGTTACAAAAAATGGAACCATCAATGTACATTTAACTACACCCAACCTAGCCTCTCGTGACTTTATGGTGATGGGAAGTCCTATGACGGCTGAAACTCGTGACGATGTATGGGTAGATCCATTCTTAGTGCTGTACCACGACACGTCGTTATTTGTGCCAAATCCAGAAGTTGAAGCACAAATGCCAGGTGCAGAGAATTTTGCCGACGACAATTACAACAACTGGATCATTATTGACGAAGGATTTAATACTCCCATTAATCCCGGGGAAGGCTATATTGTTCGTCCACAAGCCGGGTATGGACAACCGGGTGGAACTTATAACTATACTTACAAAGAAGGAACACTAAATAATGGTGACATCACCTTCGATGTAATCTACAACGGTAATAAGAATTCCAGCCCTAATGTGGTGGCCAACCCCTACCCTT
Organism: Flavobacteriaceae bacterium; assembly: GCA_024643425.1. Taxonomy (GTDB): domain Bacteria; phylum Bacteroidota; class Bacteroidia; order Flavobacteriales; family Flavobacteriaceae; genus JAHEMY01. Next base: position 21,598 of record JAHEMY010000006.1, on the reverse strand, counting down.
CAGCTATTTCAGCCTTAGCATTTATCGCTGAAAATAGTATGGTAGACGAGCTCTTTTTCTGGGAACACAACACACCGCCCAGTGCGACGTTACCCGGAGCCGGTTCCATGAATTTTTCAATGCAAGATATTTCCATGTACAATAACTCCGGAGGAATTGCCGCTGTAAGTGGTGGAAACTCTCCGAACGAGTATATTTCTACAGGACAAGGATTTGCATTTAAAGCAACTGCTGCCGGTACCGCTTTGTTTAATAATGACATGCGTCGTACCGACAACAACAATACCTTCAGACGTCCCGATGGTAAAGACCGTATTTGGTTAAAAATTGCAAATGCCGAATATCAAATGCAATCGACTACACTTGTAGCTTTTTCAGAGGAAGCCACCATCGATTTTGATCCTGGATACGACAGCCGTCGTTTAGCGACCGTTGTTTCTTTCTTTAGCGGTATGGAAAATCAACCTCATGAATTAGGAATTCAAACCCGAGGAACCTACGAAAGCGGCGTTAAAATTCCACTGGGCTATTCAACCTTAATCGACGAAAAACTAGAATATAAAATTTCAATTGAAAACATCGAAGGTGTTAATTTATCAAATGCCAATGTGTATCTAAGAGATAACTTTACCAACACCATTGTACGACTGGAACTAACCGATTCCTCTTATTATTCTTTTGAAAGCGAACCCGGTACGTTTTATAACCGATTTACGCTTATCTTTCAAAGCGAGATCACAACCCTCGGCAACAGTGAATATGACCTAGATTCAGTGAAGGTGTTTCCTAATCCAACCAGTAATTCGTTAACCATCTATTCGCCAAATGCCAATCTTCACAACATTGAAGTGTATGACATTCTTGGGAAACGTATCTCAGAATATGTGGTAAATGAAAATAATCGCTATTCTATTGACCTATCTAGCTTGAAAAAGGGAGTTTACTTTGTTAAAATTGATGCTGAAAATGGCTCCATTACAAAGAAAGTGATAAAAAAATAGTTTTATTTTTTTGAATTAAGAACAAGGGGTTGATTTTCTATCAACCCCTTGTTCTTTTTTATCCCTCCGATTATTTTGATTATGAGTCAACTTCATATTAATTCAATGTAATTTCAAACTTCAAGATACTTCAAGATTATCTCAATACGCATAGCACTCATTAATTGCTGCTAAATAGCTATTGTCCAATTAACCGTTACCGACACCTAACTTTTAAACCCTGAAAACTAATTGCTTACATCGCATATTGACGTTGATTAGTACTATTCATCGAAATTGGCAAATCAAATGATTGATGAATGGTATTTCCGTATATATTTGCGCCCATTTAATTTTTCAACATGACCCCGAAAACACCTTTTTTTACAAAATGCTTTTTAGCATTATTATGTTGTTCTTTATATACCATCCTCCCTGCCATTGCACAAGTGGGCATTAATACAACAACACCCAAAACGACCCTTGATATTAATGGAGGTATTTCACTTCGAGAAGGACCCGCACTAGTCTTAAGCAATGGCGCGAATAGTAATATAAGTTTAGGAACTACTCCTTATTCCTTTTATCGCATTACAGGCCCAACGGCGGCATTTTCAATTTCCGGCATTGTCCCTGTAATTGGGGCCGACGGTCAGATAGTGATTCTTCAAAACACTACCAGTCAATCAATGACCATTACCAATAACAGCACTTCTGTGGCAGCCAACAGAATATATGTTTCCGGAGACAAAGATCTTTTGTTGCGTGGAATTTATACGACCGTAACACTACAATATAGCGCCTCATTAAGTAAATGGGTATTACTAGACAAAATGAATCATATAGAAACTTGGTATCTTACCTCAGCTACCATTGCGGCAAGTTCAGCAACAACTTTCACGGCAACCATTCCAAACCTATCTGCATTATCAAGTGCATCCGTAAATTTTGTGGGTACTATAAATACCACTGCTGCGGCAAGCCTATATATCCAATATGTTGAAGCTCAAAGCGGCCAAGTAGTTTTTAGAATTAACAATACTGCTACTTCTGCCGTGAATAATGTAACCTTTGCAATAACAGTAAACAAAATCTAGAGATGTCTAAATTCATTTACCTACTGTTTTTCATTCCGGTGATTTCTTATGGACAAGAAATCAATTCAAAAATTGAACTTCCTAAAGATCAAATTCTGGAGGTAATTTCAATGGATCAAACTGCTGAACTTGCCAAGACCGATTCGAATAAATTACAAATAGTTATTTATCCCGCTATGCAAGCGATAACAGAAGAGGCATATTTAGAGTACAAAAGATTGGAATTAGACTCTATTTCAAATCAGGTTATGGACAAAAAAGATTCGAAGCAATGAAAAATAGAATCAACGTGACCTGTCTAAAATTATCAATCCTTGGTAGTCTATTATTGGTAGTTTTTCCAATGAATTCTCAAGTTGGAGTTGGAACTACGACGCCAAAAACTGCCTTAGATATCGATGGTGCACTGTCATATAGAATAGGTAGTTCGCCCGCTACGATTACTGTCGTTAACGGCAATAACAACAGCCTTAGTTTAGGGGGCACCGTTTATTCTTTTTACCGAATTTCCGGGGCAACTTCTGCCTTTAACATCAATGGAATTATTCCAATTTCTGGGGTTGATGGGCAAATTGTGACCTTGGTTAATGAATCCAATCAATCTGCTGGACAGGAGATCATGTACATTACACATAATAGTGCGCTTGAGACCGCCACTTCCAATAGAATTCTGGCTCCCAATGGTCAAGATTTGATGATAAGGGGAAAATACGCAACCGTAACTTTACGATACAACAGTTTTAATTCCAGATGGGAGGTTTTGAATAATTTTAATAAAGTGGAGACATGGTACACCTCCTTTTCCATGTTGAATAATAGCGTAGCAACAATCACATTAGCCAATCAAGGAATAACTCCTACTTCAGGAGTTACTATGAGTCTGTGTGATGTTACGGGTTTAACTGCAGCGCAAAAAAACAACATTCAAATTGAATACCTAGAAACTCAAACGGACCAGTTTAAATTTAGAGTTCGAAATGGCAATGGCGGGAGCCCTAAAAGTCTTGTTTATGCAATAATGTTGTATAAATAAACGCTCTCATATTAAAAGGATTAAGTCGAAGTATTTATCTTAATTTATTCAAATAACACAAACTTTTATATAAAGACCTCCGCTCTAAATAGTCGAGGTCTTTTTCATTCGCATAAGCCTCACGCTCAAAACTAATATTGCGATAGGCCTCGTTCCAGTTGGGATATTGGATTCTTCGTATAAAAAATTCTATGATATACAAGAAATAAAAGGGAACGACCAATAGTTCTAGTTGCTGACGAAAATGAATGCGCTCGTGATTAATAAAGACTTCATTGTGTTTCTTATTTCGATCTCGAACAATTAAAAGCGGCCATAAAGCCAATCCCGAAATTTTCTTCGGCAAGAGTCGAGGAATCACACAAACTATCATTTCTACAAGATAAGAATTTGGTACTTTTGTAGGATGCTATTTCCGAAGAAAAAAATAGAACTAGAAGAGGGCGACTTTTACATCACTCCGGAAGGATATAAGTGCTTTACAGCACAATACCATCTTAAACGTGGCTACTGCTGCGAAAGCAATTGCCGGCATTGCCCCTACGGATTTAATAAAAAAAACACGCTTAAAAATGACCTTTAAAGAAGAAATTCTACAAGGAATTCCAAACGAATTACCTGCGCCAAAACCGTACGACCCTAGCATTAACCATGCTCCGAAACGAAAGGACATTCTCAATGCGCAGGAACGCAAGCTCGCACTTCAGAATGCGCTTCGCTATTTCGACCCCAAGCACCACCCTACCCTCCTGCCCGAATTCGAAGCTGAACTGAACAAATATGGTCGCATTTATATGTATCGATTTCACCCTGATCATAAAATATATGCTCGCCCCATTCAAGACTATCCCGGACAAACCGACCAGGCAAAAGCCATCATGCTCATGATTCAGAACAATCTGGATCACGCAGTCGCTCAACACCCCCACGAATTAATTACTTATGGAGGTAATGGTGCCGTTTTTCAAAACTGGGCGCAATACCGCTTAGTCATGAAGTATTTGGCCGAAATGACCGAAGAGCAAACCTTGGTAATGTACAGTGGCCATCCCCTTGGACTTTTTCCTTCCCATGCTAACGCTCCTCGCGTGGTTGTTACCAATGGAATGATGATTCCTAACTATTCCCAACCCGACGATTGGGAGAAATTCAATGCACTGGGAGTGACCCAATACGGACAAATGACGGCCGGTAGCTATATGTATATTGGTCCGCAAGGAATTGTTCACGGAACCACCATCACAGTACTTAATGGCTTTCGTAAAATTAATAAAGCACCCCAAGGGGGACTTTTTGTGACCTCCGGATTAGGGGGAATGAGTGGTGCACAGCCTAAGGCAGGAAACATTGCGGGATGTGTTACCGTTTGTGCTGAAGTGAATCAAAAAGCGACCCATACACGTCACAGCCAAGGTTGGGTGGATGAAGTAATCTCGGATGTTCGTCTTTTGGCAACCCGGGTTCGAAAGGCCATGGCAGCCAAAGAGACGGTCTCCATTGCCTATGATGGAAATATTGTTGATGTCTGGGAACATTTTGATAAAGAGAATATTCATATCGATTTGGGAAGTGATCAAACTTCGCTTCATAATCCATGGGCCGGCGGCTATTACCCCGTAGGAATTAGTTTTGAAGATTCCAACGAAATGATGGCCAACGAACCGGAACTATTCAAAGCGAAAGTCCAGGAAACTTTAAGAAGGCATGCAGCAGCCATCAACAAACACACGGCCAAAGGCACCTACTTTTTCGACTACGGAAATGCATTTCTCCTAGAAGCTTCGCGAGCCGGTGCCGATGTGATGAATCAAGATCCCAATGCCAAAAGAGAATTCAAATACCCAAGCTACGTCCAAGACATTATGGGGCCCATGTGCTTCGATTACGGATTTGGACCCTTCCGCTGGGTATGTGCTTCAGGAGATCCAAAAGATTTAGAAAAAACAGATGCCATCGCCACGGAGGTGCTTGAGCGTTTAATGCAAGAAGCTCCTTCAGAAATTCAACAGCAAATGGCCGATAACATCCAATGGATCAAAGGCGCACAGGAAAATAAATTGGTGGTAGGATCACAAGCGCGCATTTTATATGCCGATAGCGACGGACGTATCGAAATCGCTTCTGCCTTTAACAAAGCCATTGCCGAAGGAAAAATTGGGACCGTGGTTCTTGGTCGAGATCATCACGATGTTTCCGGAACAGATTCCCCCTATAGAGAAACATCAAATATTTACGATGGCAGTAGGTTCACAGCCGACATGGCCATTCATAATGTGATTGGCGATAGCTTCCGCGGAGCTACCTGGGTGAGCATTCACAACGGTGGTGGCGTTGGATGGGGAGAAGTGATGAACGGTGGATTCGGTATGGTTCTTGATGGTAGTAAAGAGGCTCAAGAGCGCTTGGAATCGATGTTGTTCTGGGATGTAAATAACGGGATTTCAAGAAGAAGCTGGGCTCGTAACGACGAGGCAATTTTTGCCATTAAAAGGGCTATGAATAAAAACCCAAAACTAAAGGTAACCTTGCCCAATATTGTTGATGATTCATTGTTTCAGTAAATAAAAAAGCTATGAAAATAAAAACCTTTGTTCCACTGCTATTACTTTTGTTGATAGCCAGTTCTTGCTCCACGGTAAGAGTTGTTACCGACTACGACAAGAACGTTAATTTTGCCTCATACAAATCGTTTGCCTTTTTTAAACCGGGCATTGACCAGGCTAAAATAAGTGACCTTGATAAACGAAGAATATTGCGTGCAATTGATGCGGAATTAGGCATGAAAGGCATGCAGAAATCCGAAATGGCCGACATTCTTGTAAGCATTTTCACCAAAGAAAATGAACGGGTCGATGTTTACAACAATAATTTTGGCTACGGTTGGGGATGGAATCCCTGGTATTGGGGCGGTAATTGGGGCAATACGGTTTCTACGTCCACTGAAGGGGTGTTGTATATCGATTTTATCGATGCGAAAACCAACCAATTGGTTTGGCAAGGGATTGGAAGGGCAGATTTAATTACCTCGGGCGATGTAGATAGGAAAGAAGCACGAATTCGAGAAATCGTGAAAGAAATTCTATCAAGATACCCCCCGGAAATCAAAAAATAAATCGATTACCGAAATTCAAAAGCCTCCTAGCGAGGCTTTTTTTATGCTTATTACTGTAAATTAAATACCTTTATAAAGAACACTTAAAACTTGTAATTTATGCTTAAAGAAACCAGTAAAATTGGTGATGTAAAAAAAATGCCTCTTGAAATTGGTGGCTTGTACTTAGATGGTAAAAAACTCACTGAATTAAACCCTGCGATTCGCGAATGTAAAAATCTTGAAATCCTATACCTTCAGCAAAACAAGCTTAATGAGCTCCCAACTTGGTTAGGTGAATTTACACAACTAAAGGAATTATATTTGGGAGGAAATCAGTTACAACAACTTACTGAAGAATTAGGCCAACTAACAAATCTAAGAATTCTATCCCTTGGTGGAAATCCTATAGAATCGTTACCCGCATCTATTGGTGAACTTAGTGCGCTAGAGATTCTAAAGGTAGACGATGGGCGAATAAAAGTACTCCCTATTGAATTGGGACGCCTAACAACACTGAAAGAGTTGGATTTTTTCAGAAACCCAATAACGGAGTTCCCTGAAGATCTTGCGAATTTAACAAAGTTAACTTCTCTTAATGTATCCCAAACACAACTTTCAACTTTCCCTAGTTCAATTTGTTCATTGACCGCTCTAACCAATTTATCCATTTCTTCCGATCAAATTAAAACCGTCCCCCCTGAAATTAATCAATTAAACAATTTAAGAACGCTTGTGCTATCCGGTTGTCCCATCGATAACCTTCCGGACTCCATTATGGAACTAAAAGAGCTCCTGGAAATTAGCCTTTATGAAACAAATGTACCGGCTGCTGTCGTTGATAAATTTTTTGATGGTATGCCTACCTTAGAAATGATAAGTCATCCTGACAATTACAAAAGACGCTAGCAGCAATTTTCTGCTAAAATAAAAAAGCCCTCTTAGGAGGGCTTTTTCTTTACATTCAGCGTTGATTATTCTTTAATTAACTGACGGGTTAAGGTACCGTTCTCTCCTTCAATGATCACCATATAGCCTGCTGTGGCTAATCTAGATATATCCAAGGCTTGTTCTGTTCCCATATTCGAAACATCGTGCGTCGCTACTAAACGACCCATCATATCGAAGATTTGAACCTTTTTCAAGGGGACTAATTGTGGATTTCTTAAATACACCGTTTGCGTCGCCGGGTTTGGATATAACTTGATATTGGCCGTATTCAAGGCTTGGTCTTCATTACCCAATACACTCTCTACCGTTAATTCAAACTCGCAAGTACCTACATTTCCGTATTCATCTTCTGCCGTTAAGGTAATGGTATACGTTCCATCAGGCAATAGCGTTCCGGCTGCTGGATTCTGACTTAAAATCGTCAAAGGGTCCGTACAGTTATCGGTCGCAGTCACATCACCACTTGCCCAATAATCCGGTAATTCATAGAACAGGTTGTTTGGTCCAGGATCGACCGTTTGGTCGGCAGGACAATTTTCAATCACCGGAGCCAATAGATCTACTACAGTTACCGTAGCCATACAGCTGGCTAAGTTGCCATTGTTGTCTTGTACAAATACAGTGACCTCAATAGGAGTGCCTACATCGTCACAATCGAAATCAGTAATATCCACACCGCTGGTTAGAATTCCGCAGGCATCCGTTGCACTGGCAATTACATCGGAAGCAGTAATACTGGCCTGTCCGTTTTCATCCAATTCGACGGTAATATCCATACAAGTCAGTTCCGGATCGGTCGTGTCTTCCACTGTAACAATAGCAGTACACGTAGCAAAGTTTCCATTTACATCCGTTACCGTTAGCGTGACCACATTCGGACCTACATTGCTACAATCGAAAGTATCTATATCTAAGTCGTAACTAGCAATACCACAGGCATCCGTAGAGCCTCCATCAACATCAATTCCACTGATGGTCACTGTACCATTCGCGTCTAGTTCCACAGTAATGTCCTGACAAACCACATTGGGAGCAGTCACATCTTCAACAGTCACTACCGCGATACAGGTGCTTACATTTCCGTAAATATCAGTAACGGTTAAGGTTACATTATTTACACCCACGTGGCTACAATCGAAGTCGGTCTGACTCGCAACGATGGTATCAATACCACAGTTGTCGGTGGAACCTCCATCGATATCAGCAGCGGTAATGCTCGCATTTCCAAATTCGTCTAATTGAATGGTGATATCCTGACACACCGCCATTGGGGCTTCGTTATCGGTGACCGTAATGGTAAAGCTACATACGGAAGTATTTCCGTTCACATCGGTAGCGGTAAATTCAACGGTACTCACTCCTACTGGGAAGGTACTTCCACTTGGAAGACCCGCGGTCTGTATTACCGAAAGCACTCCACAGTTGTCTATTGCAATGGCATCCGCGAAGAATACCTCTGCTCCACAAACACCAGGGTCGGTATCGGCCGTTACATCCATCGGACAAGCAATCACAGGTGGTTCGTTATCTACAACCGTTATTACGATTGTACAAGTGGCCGTATTGCCACTACCATCTGTTGCAGTCCAAACAACCGTAGTATCTCCCACCGGCAATACTTCACCGTCTAAAGTACCCGATCCATTAAAATCGTTAGAAACACTTCCTCCCGTACAATTATCGGTAAAGGTGGCGTCAAATTCGGCGCCTTGTACAGTATATCCACAAATACTTGGATCTGTATTCACTGTAGTGTTTGCAATACAGGTAATTACAGGGTCTTCATTATCCTCTACCGTTATTGAGTTGGCACATGTGGCAGTATTACCACTGCCATCGGTCACGGTCCACACTACGAAGGTGATTCCTATTGGGAACACCGCTCCATCGAGCGTAGCAGTATTTGTATAGTTATTGGTAACGGTAGCGCCCGTACAATTATCACTGAAGGTAGGATCGAACTCAGCACCTTGAACCGTGTACTCACACACTCCAGGATCGGTCGATACAATTGGATCCGGAGATACACAACTAATTGTTGGATCTTCGTTATCCTCTACCGTGATGGTCACTTGACAATCAACCGTATTGCCATTGCCGTCATCAACCGTCCAAGTCACTGTGGTATCTCCTATTGGTAATACCTCACCATCTAAGGTAGCCGTGCCATTTAAATCATTACTAATCGTTGCTGAAGTACAATTGTCGCCAAAGGCTGTAGGATCAAACTCAGTTCCCTGAACCGTGTATTCGCACACTCCCGGATCCGTATCCCGTGTATCATCTGCAGCACAAGTGATCGTTGGATCTTCATTGTCTTCTACCGTAATAGAGTTCGCGCAAGTGGCTATATTTCCACTACCATCGGTTACCGTCCAAACTACGAAGGTTATTCCCAGTGGGAATACAGCGCCATCTAGGGTAGCCGTATTGGTATAGTTATTTATTATGGTAGCTCCCGTACAGTTATCACCGAAGGTTGGATCGAATATAGTACCTATCACAGTATACTCACACACTCCGGGATCAGTCGATACAATTGGATCCGGAGATACACAACTAATTGTTGGATCTTCGTTATCCTCTACCGTAATGGTCACCTGACAATCTACCGTATTGCCGTTGCCATCGTCTACCGTCCAGGTAACGATCGTGTCGCCTAGTGGTAATACTTCACCATCTAAGGTAGCCGTGCCATTTAAATCGTTACTAATGGTTGCTGTGGTACAATTGTCTCCAAAGGCTGTAGGATCAAACTCAGTCCCCTGAACCGTGTACTCGCACACACCTGAATCGGCATCTACTGTCGTATTTGCAACGCAGGTAATTGAAGGCGGCGTATTGTCGACGGCTGTAACGGTGAACGTACAGGAGTCTGTATTTCCAGAATCATCTATGACGGTCAGTATTACCACCTGAGTGGTATTATTTCCAGAAATTATTATGCCCGGAATAGGTGTTTGTAAGACGGTAAAAGTCGTCGAACAGTTGTCTGTGGCCGTAACAGACATGGTATAGTCTGGAAGTGCCGCTTGGCAATTCGCATCAAGCGAAATAGTGGTATTGCCCTGACAAGTCGTGATCACAGGGTCCTCATTATCTACAACCGTGATCACTGAAGTACACATGGAGGTATTCCCTGCCGCATCCGTGGCCGTCCAAATCACATTGGTATCCCCGATAGAGAATACTTCACCATCCAATGTATCCGTATTATTTATGCTATTCACAATGGTCGCACCCGCACAATTGTCGCCTGCTGCAATATCCAATTCCGTCCCCATCACTGTATAGGTGCAAACCCCGGGATCGGTATCACGAGAACTGTTAGAACAAGAAACCGTAGGTGGCTCTACATCCAAAATGGTGATGACGGTGGTACAACTCGCCGTATTTCCACTGCCATCGGTAGCCGTCCAAACTACAGTGGTAACTCCAACAGGAAGCACCTCATTGGCAATCGATGAGGTATTGTTCAGGTCGTTGGTGATACTTCCTCCCACACAATTATCCGTAAAGGTCGCATCAAATTCAGTTCCCTGAACTGTATAGGCACATAATAAAGCTTGATTATTCCTACTAGCATCCGCAACACAAGTGATTACCGGACTCTCTGTATCGTTGACCGTTACCGTGAAGGTACAGTCGTCTGTGTTTCCTGCAGCATCAGTGGCCGTAACAGTAACCGTCGTCGTGCCCACTGGGAAAGTACTGCCCGAGGCAGGTACGCTCGATACTGTGGCACCGGGACAGTTGTCGGTAGGAGCAGGCAATGTAAAATTAACCACTGCATCGCAGCTTCCCACATCGTTGCTTACAACGATATCTGAAGGGCAGTTTGCAACAGGGGCTTGATTGTCGACCACGGTGATTACCGTAGTACAATTCACCAGGTTGCCGCTGCCGTCCACGGCAATCCAGCCCACCGTGGTTGTCCCTATAGGAAGCACGGCCCCGGCAAGCGATGGCCCGCCATTGAATGTGTTGGTGATGGTTCCTCCCGAACAATTGTCGGTAAAGGTCGCATCGAATTCCGTGCCCTGGACCGTGTACTCGCATACCCCCGAATCGGCATCTACTGTCGTATTTGCAACGCAGGTAATTGAAGGAGGCGTATTGTCGACAGCTGTAACGATGAACGTACAGTTATCGGTATTACCGGCACCATCTATGACGGTTAGAATGACCACCTGAGTGGTATTATTTCCAGAAATTATCGTGCCCGGAATAGGTGTTTGTAAGACGGTAAAAGTCGTCGAGCAATTGTCCGTGGCCACGATAGACCCCCTGTAGTCCGGAACTGCCGCCTGGCAATTCGCATCCAGCGGAATAGTGGTATCGCCCTGACAAGTCGTGATTACAGGGTCCTCATTATCTACAACCGTGATTACTGCAGTACACATGGAGGTATTCCCTGCCGCATCCGTGGCCGTCCAAATCACATTCGTATCCCCGATAGAGAATACTTCACCATCCAGTGTATCCGTATTATTTATGCTATTCACAATGGTCGCGCCCGTACAATTGTCTCCCGCTGCAATATCCAATTCCGTCCCCATCACTGTATAGGTACAAACCCCGGGATCGGTATCACGAGTACTGTTAGAACAAGAAACCGTAGGTGGCTCTGCATCCAAAATGGTGATGACGGTGGTACAACTCGCCGTATTTCCATTGCCATCGGTAGCCGTCCAAACTACTGTGGTAACTCCAACAGGAAGCACCTCGTTGGCAATCGAAGAGGTATTGTTAAGGTCGTTGGTGATACTTCCTCCCACACAATTATCCGTAAAAGTCGCATCAAATTCAGTTCCCTGAACTGTATAGGCACATAATAAAGCTTGATTATTCCTACTAGCATCCGCAGCACAAGTGATTGCCGGACTCTCTGTATCGTTGACCGTTACCGTGAAGGTACAGTCGTCTGTGTTTCCTGCAGCATCAGTGGCCGTAACTGTAACCGTCGTCGTGCCCACTGGGAAAGTACTGCCCGAGGCAGGTACGCTCGATACCGTGGCACCGGGACAGTTGTCTGTAGGAGCAGGCAATGTAAAATTAACCACTGCATCGCAGCTTCCCATATCGTTGCTTACAACGATATCTGAAGGGCAGATTGCAACAGGGGCTTGATTGTCGACCACAGTGATTACTGTAGCACAATTCACCAGGTTGCCGCTTCCGTCCACGGCAATCCAACCCACCGTGGTTATCCCTATAGGAAGCACGGCCCCGGCAAGCGATGGCCCGCCATTGAATGTGTTGGTGATGGTTCCTCCCGAACAGTTGTCGGTAAAGGTCGCATCGAATTCCGTACCCTGGACCGTGTACTCGCATACCCCCGAATCGGCATCTACTGTCGTATTTGCAACGCAGGTAATTGAAGGTGGCGTATTGTCAACGGCTGTAACGATGAACGTACAGTTATCGGTATTACCGGCACCATCTATGACGGTCAGAATGACCACCTGAGTGGTATTATTTCCAGAAATTATCGTGCCCGGAATAGGTGTTTGTAAGACGGTAAAAGTCGTCGAGCAATTGTCCGTGGCCACGATAGACCCCCTGTAGTCCGGAACTGCCGCCTGGCAATTCGCATCCAGCGGAATAGTGGTATCGCCCTGACAAGTCGTGATTACAGGGTCCTCATTATCTACAACCGTGATTACTGCAGTACACATGGAGGTATTCCCTGCCGCATCCGTGGCCGTCCAAATCACATTCGTATCCCCGATAGAGAATACTTCACCATCCAGTGTATCCGTATTATTTATGCTATTCACAATGGTCGCGCCCGTACAATTGTCTCCCGCTGCAATATCCAATTCCGTCCCCATCACTGTATAGGTACAAACCCCGGGATCGGTATCACGAGTACTGTTAGAACAAGAAACCGTAGGTGGCTCTGCATCCAAAATGGTGATGACGGTGGTACAACTCGCCGTATTTCCATTGCCATCGGTAGCCGTCCAAACTACTGTGGTAACTCCAACAGGAAGCACCTCGTTGGCAATCGAAGAGGTATTGTTAAGGTCGTTGGTGATACTTCCTCCCACACAATTATCCGTAAAGGTCGCATCAAATTCAGTTCCCTGAACTGTATAGGCACATAATAAAGCTTGATTATTCCTACTAGCATCCGCTGCACAAGTGATTACAGGAGGAATGGTTTCATTACCCGTAATAAAGGTAAATACGGCCCCATCGGGACTTGCAAACTGTGTGAAGTCTATGTTGAAATGAACAACGGATCCATTTAATGAGGTTGCATCAATGGTAGACACACCACCTGTGGTGAAATCACCATCTCCATTGGCATCTATCACTATTTTAAAATCTGATGCTTGTGTCCCACTTACTGTTAATCCTGAAATATCGAAAGAAGCATCAACCGATTCAATATTCCCTGTCATTTGTATTTTCCATTCTCGTTCCAATCGCACGAAACAACTAAGGGAAGCAGGCAAATCGGCGGTGGTTTCTGTTAGGGCACCTGCATCATGACCCACCATTAAGTAATCCAAGTTATCGAGCGGACTAGGGTTCTTAATGACTATATTCCCTTCCCCGGGAACTCCAATTCCAATTCCAGTTCCAATATTCATGCTATTGGAGGATTCCTGCAACAAGCCAGCATTATCATCACGTGCAATTCCAAAAACATCGTTCCAATAGGTGGTATGGATCCAAACTGGACTTCCATCGGAAGCAACATAATTGACCACACTTGGGTCCAGGGTAAGACCATATTTCACTGCCAAATAAGAATTGACTTGCAATACTTGTGCAGCCGTTAAACTACTATTATAAACAATAACTTCAGCAATGTCTCCATTAAATGGGCGCCATCTTTGTGCAGCAGGGCCCGCATTTAAGGTTCCCCCAATCATGGGTGTTAGGTCAATCTGGGTAAATCCACCACCGGTTGAGTTTAGTGGTCCCCCTGCTCCATTCAAGGTATAGGTTCCTGGAGCCGATCCCACATCAAAACTGGCGATAGTATAGGTGGCGCGTTGCGGGTTTGTAAACGATTTAAATCGATTTGCCGCCCCATTTCCACTTGTTAGATCATCATCACCGCGATATCCAAATTGGGCAATGCCTTCGGCACCCGCCGCGGTACTACCTAGCAGTGTTGATGTGTTCGTATTACTTCGCATCACAGCAAAAGCCGTAACGGAAGTGATTGGTGCATTACCGTCTAATCGCGATGCGGGAAGTGTGCTTCCATCCCCGGTATTGGCAAAACCAATGGAAGGGTTGAAATTAACCGCATTTTCAGCATAGACAGGTAACCCAACTACGGTGAAAAAATTTATTGCCGTTTGGTCTGCCCACCCGGTAACACTATTACCGGATCGAGTTACCCCATTATTGGCTTCCAGCCAAAGACGTTCACTCGCAATACCTCCTGGAGAAGGCGCTTCGGTGATTAAAGCAATGGCCCTATTGGTAGGAAGGGTAACCCCATTGAACGAAACAATATTTCCAGCAAATGAATTGGCTAAAATCAAGGTAGGCTGGCCCGTTGTAAAATCACCATCCCCATCGGCATCAATCAACAAGCGGAATTGATTTGCGGAGGCTCCTGTCACTGTGATGTTGTTTAGGTCGAATGCAATATCTACGGATCCAACATTTCCGGTATGCTTCACCCACCATTCTCTTTCCAGGCGTATGAATCCTGTAAGAGACGGAGGAAGATCGGCAGTAGTCTCTGAAAGTGCACCGCCATTATTACCAATCATCAAAAAGTCTCCATCATCCAATGAAGAAGGATTATTCAGTACAATATTTCCTTTCCCACTTTGCCCAGTTCCATCGCCACTACCCGTGTTGATGCTGTTGGATGCTGTTTGATTCAGCCCATTGCCATCATCTTTACCAATACCAAATACATCGTTCCAATAGGTGGTATTGTTCCAAATTGAAGTGCCCGATGCGTTCACATAATTCGTAACCGAAGCATCCAAGGTGATGCCATATTTCAAGGCTAAGTAGGATTCAACTTTCAGCTTTTCTACAGTGGTTAATGCATTTGGATAGACAATCAATTCCGCAAGTTTACCATTAAAATGTTTGTACTGTGGAGTTGTGGCATTGCTATTATTGGTTCCGCCAATGCTTGGTGTTACGTTCAGTTCGGTAAAATTTGGATTGAGCGTGAAGGTGTTTACTGTAGTACTCTTACCATCAATTCGAGCAAATCCTGGAGGGGTAATTCCAGCTGGAGATATATCGAAATCACTTATTGAAAAGCTACTGGATTGATTTGAATGTTGGTAGGCCATCGCATTCCCATTCAAATCATGGGCTAATGTGAAGCCAAAAACACCAGTAAAAATACCGGCACCTGCATTATTGCTTGTACTTGCTTGTGTTCCGCCAAGCACAACACCTTCTAGCCCTGCACTTGTATATTTGAATACGCCAAACGCCTCCACTATTTTTATTGGAGCATTTCCATCCAATCGATTCGCTGCTTGACCTGCTCCCGAAGTTCCATTAGCAAATTCAACAGTCGGATTAAAATTAAGCACCTGGTTTTGCAATTGGGGGGTACCATTTACCGTGAATGTATTGGTGCCGGTTTTGTCTGCCCAACCTGTTAGATCGGCGCCACTATTTGTGGTCCCCGCATCCGCTTTTAGCCAAAGGTTGGCTCCCAAAACACCTGGACCAACTTGTTTTCCTGTTACTAATGTAAATACAGCACCATCAGGAATTGCTAACCCATTAAATAAAACAATATTCAATCCATAAGCAGTTGCACTTATTTCATCTATAGTTCCAGTAGCAAAATCTCCATCCCCATCCCTATCAATTAATAGTTTAAAATCGTTGGTAGCACTTCCTGAAACAGTTAGTCCCAGAGTACTGAAATTCATGGTTATTGTTCCTACATCTCCAGTATGTTTCACTTTCCATTCTCTGGCTAGTCTTAGAAAATTAGAACCAGTAGGTAAATCGGTAGCCTGCTCTGTCAATGCTCCGTTATCATGACCAATCATCAAAAAGTCACCATCATCTAATGAAGAAGGATTAATCAATGAAATATTTCCTTTGCCGCTCTGGCCTGTACCATCGCCACTACCCGTGTTGATGCTGTTGGATGCGGTTTGATTCAGCCCATTGCCATCATCTTTACCAATACCAAATACATCGTTCCAATAGGTGGTATTGTTCCAAACTATAGTCCCATTAGAGGCTAGGTACTCTGTTTCTGAAACGTCCAAGGTAATCCCATATTTAAGCGCTAAATACGATTCAATTTTTATTCGCTCCACATCATTGTGTGAAGTAGGATACATAATTAGTTCTGCTATTTGTCCTTGAAAATAATCTGAGTTAGCTGGGTCCTGAGAACGTCCGACATAGGGGGTACTACTGAAGGTTTGCATTACTGAACCACCTCCAGCCAGGATCTGTGTTGCAAAAAACTGGCCATCAATATAAGATTTGGAACCGGTTGCATTCTGTCCAGGAACGATTTCAACTACCGCCAAACGTCCTTTAGTTGCATCTAAATTTCCTGCTGATTGAAAATATAGGGCATTAGGTGCTCCTAGATTATTACCAGTTGCCAATTTATTACCTTTCATTATATAACCGTTATTCTCATTGCCATTACTGGCACTCATAACAGTACTGGTGAAGTTTGTGTTGGCCAACTTAACTACTGCATATAAGGTTTGAAAGGTAATGGCCGTATTACCGTTTAAGAAATCACCTGTTCCGTCAAAATCTATAGCATTGTTAAAATTGATTGCAGAAACACCCGTTTGTGGATCTCCAGATACGGTAAACGTATTTGTGCCGGTTTGGTCTGTCCAGCCTGTTAGGTCGGCGCCACTATTTGTGGTCCCCGCATCGGCTTTTAGCCAAAGATTAGAACCTGCTACTCCGCCAGGGTTCTGAGCTTGAGTTGTATGAAAACAACTTACGAATAAAACGAAAAGGACTAATAAGCCTCGGAAGGGTACTTTTAAAAACATAGGCGTAATTTCGGTGTGGTCAAATCACTGAATAGAAAGTGATGTAATTTTTTTATAAAAATAAATAAATAATTCTAATTACAGCACGGATTGCATAATCAGAACTCCTCAATTAGAGAGAGTTAACAATAGAAACCTCTTTATAAACATTATCGGGCTCATTTTGAAT
>JAHEMY010000006.1:0-4185 GCA_024643425.1 Flavobacteriaceae bacterium | reverse complement strand
TTTTTTATAAAAATAAATAAATAATTCTAATTACAGCACGGATTGCATAATCAGAACTCCTCAATTAGAGAGAGTTAACAATAGAAACCTCTTTATAAACATTATCGGGCTCATTTTGAATGTTTTACTCCGCTATTCTAACGTAATTTTTTTTCAAGAAGTCATTTACAATACTCCAAACACGCCAAAATCAGGGTTTAAGGTTTCTAAATTGCCCCAACCACTGGATTATAAATAATGTAGATTGACCTTCACATTAGTATTTCAAGAAATGTTGGTGCAAGGTCTGTCGATTGCCAATAAAAAATCCCTGAATGATTAGCCATCCAGGGATTTTCTTGATTCTTAATATACCGGAATTTCTATTTTAGGTATAAATTACAGCTATCAAAATGATTGACGCTAGAGATATCTTCTTTATACTCTTCTATTTCAACACACTGACCAGTTTCTTTGTTGTGCCAGTAGGTGTATGTACGACCGTTTGCGTTAGTACGATGTAATTCCTTGAAACCACGAGTCCTTAAAGCTTCGTAGGCAGGAGGGGCATACCAGCCTTTAATATCTTGAACATCAACATATTTTGTTACATGCTCTGCACCCCCGTGGACGTTTTTGTTACAACTGAATGGCATGGCCTTAACGATAGAAATTACCTCGTTATTCGAAAGTCGTGAACAAATGCAGGTCTGATTTTTGCTTTTCCACCAATACGCATAAATGTCACTTCCGGACTTATCTGTTTTGATGTGGGTGTAGCCTTTTTGTTCAAGTCCGTTTTCAAGACTTGCTCCATTGGCACCAATTAAATTTTGAACGTCGCCTTGAGCAAAGCCTAGCGAAAAAGTTAGCATACATACTACCATTGTAATGGCAGATTTAAAATTTGTTTTCATTTGGTAAAATTTTGAATTTATTATACGTTGAATAATCAATACTAAATTCGTTAAATTTTAAATAGGTTAGGTAAAATTTATCAAATATTTTTTCACCCAGAAATACTGGTTATAAGGAAATTAACGTTCATTTTTTCTGCTTCACCATAATTTAACACATAACTACTTTAATTACAGGTTTTTATAAAAACCGATTAGACTTTAGCTCATTAAAAATACCTCTGCTTCAGTGCCTTGGACTTTGTTTTGATTGGATCCTTTTTCAAGACATATTTTACCAAAATTCTTGATCGCTTTTCACTTCAATCAACTCATAAATTTCTAAGGCTATTATCCTTAAAAATAACCCTTCAGTTTTTCACCAACTTTGAACTTTTCGTTATATTCGCCTATGCATAACGCTTATCTATGATTACAGTACCAGAAGCCATAGCTCTTATTCACCAACACAGCGCTCACCCTCTCGAAAGTCGTAAGGTGAAGGTGGAAAATGCTATTGGAAACGTTCTTGCCGAAGACTTAATTGCCCCTATTTCATTGCCCACGTTTCGCCAATCGGCCATGGATGGTTATGCCGTATGTATGCATGATGCTGCTGTTTATAGCGTAATTGGTGAAATGAAGGCCGGTGATTCCCAATCGTTTGAATTAAATAAAGGAGAAGCCGTGCGCATTTTCACCGGAGGAGCGGTTCCTGCTTCCGCCCATGCCGTCGTGATGCAAGAAAAAGTAACGACCACGAAGGAAGGCATCCATTTAGAAATAAGTCCTCAACATGGAATGAATATCCGTGAGGTTGGCGAACAAATAAGCGCCGGAAGTGTCCCCCTTCACAAAGGACATATAGTAACTCCGGCTACCCTTGGACTTTTAAAAAGTTTGGGGATTGAAGAGGTTGCTGTTAATCGAAATCCGAAGGTCCAAATTATTGTGACAGGAAACGAATTAGTTGCTGTAGGAACCCCTTTAGCTAACGGAAAAATATACGAAAGCAATGGCGCGGTGTTGTCAGCGGCGCTCCAACAAAAAGGAATCATACCCAGTGCGATAAGCAGGGTCGAAGACACGCTTGAAGCTACCGAGGAAGCTATTTCAAAAGCGATGGATGACTGGGATCTCGTCTTAATATCAGGGGGAATCTCGGTGGGTGATTACGATTTTGTGGGAAGGGCCCTCGAAAATCTCGGCGTGGAACAAGTGTTTTACAAGGTGCTTCAAAAACCAGGGAAGCCCATCTTTTTTGGGAAGAAAAACAACACCTACGTATTTGCCTTGCCTGGCAATCCGGGTTCCACCTTGAGCTGTTTTTACGTGTATGTAAATCTGCTCATCGATCGAATCACAGGACGTGAACATCCGGGCTTGATTAAAACATTATTACCCATTAGGGAACCGCTTCAAAATAAAGGAGACCGTGCCTTATTTTTAAAGGCCAACATTACTACCAACAGTGTTGAAGTTCTAGACCATCAAAATTCATCGATGATGATTAGCTTCTCCAAGGCAAATGCCCTGGTCTATATTCCCGCGGAAAAAGATGTTGTCGAAAAAAACGAATTGGTTGAAACCTTAATCCTTCCCCATGGCGGTTCAAATTAAACATAAAATATGGCTGGAACAGGACAATGCCATGCTTATGGGCAAAGGACATGTCCTGTTATTGAAAGCCATTCAAAAGATGGGCTCACTTTCGGGAGCTGCCAAAGAAGTAGGGATCTCTTACCGCAAGGCATGGAAACTTATTGATCATCTCAACTCAACGGCTCCTTCAGCTGTTGTGGAGCTTACAACGGGAGGATCGGGAGGCGGAGGAACAACCGTCACCGGCTACGGAAATGAATTGATTGGATTTTTTGAGGAAGCCGAAAAAGAAAGTCGGTTGGTCCTTGAAAAGCAATTATCCAAAAATGAAACGCTATGGAAATAGGAACTACTTCTTTAGTGATTTTCTTATGCATCCTTCCGGTGGTTTCGTTTTTGTATGCCAGTGTGGGACATGGAGGCGCGAGTGGGTACTTGGCGTTGATGGCTTTATTCAGTTTTCCGAACGATACCATGAAGCAAACTGCTTTACTCCTTAATTTATTTGTGGCAGGGATTGCCTTTTACCATTATTACAAGGCGGGACATTTCAAATTAAACTTGTTCATCCCTTTTGCCATAGGCTCTATTCCGGCAGCTTTTTTGGGAGGGACCATGAGTTTAGACCCTTTCATATATAAAAAAATATTAGGGGTCCTCTTGCTTTTTGCCATCGCTCGAATGCTTTGGCAGGCCAGTAAAAAGGAAACGCCTATCAAATCGGTTAAAACTTTACAAGCCTTGCTTTTGGGTGTCGTGGTGGGGTTCTTTTCAGGATTGATTGGGATTGGCGGAGGAATCATCCTTACACCCCTTATTTTATTGCTTCATTGGGGAAATATGAAAGAGGCTGCCGCTGTTTCGGCCCTCTTTATTTGGGTGAATTCCGCCTCAGGCTTATTGGGGCAATTCAGTAGTGGCGTGACCTTACTTCCCATTTCGGGAGTGATGGTGGTTATTGCGGTCTTAGGAGGTATGGCGGGAAGCTATTTAGGAAGTAGGAAATGGAACAACCGAAAGTTGGAATACTTTTTAGCCTTGGTCTTGACCACGGCTTCCGTAAAACTATTGATCTTTTAAGCATGGACATTACATTCACTTTTCACGGCCGACTCACCGAACTTGTTGCAAAACAATCGGAAACACTTACTGTGCGATCGAATACGGCGGCAATGCTACGAAAAGAGCTGATACATTACCACCCCGAATTAAATGAAACTACGTTTCAATTGGCACAAGAACTTAAAATAATTCAAGGAGACGATCGTGTTTCGGCGCAGGCCATCGATGTGTTTCCTCCCTTTTCAGGCGGATAATGAACGAAAGGTACCAACGACATATTCAACTTAATGAAGTAGGCCTTGAAGGACAGGAAAAGCTTTCGAGGGCCAAAGTATTGGTGGTAGGTGCCGGTGGCTTGGGATGCCCGGCCTTGCAATACCTGGCAGCGGCGGGAATTGGTACGATTGGAATAGTTGATTTCGATACCGTTTCAATGTCCAATTTACAACGACAGGTCTTATATGGAACCAACGACCTCGGTCAAAACAAAGCCCTTTGTGCACAACAAAAACTAAAGCAACTTAATAATGAAATAACCATTGAAACCTACCCGGTTGGACTCAATGCACAAAATGCCATTCAGCTTATAAAAGAGTATGACCTGGTGTTGGATGGTTCCGATAATTTTGTGACACGATATTTAATA
>JAHEMY010000172.1 GCA_024643425.1 Flavobacteriaceae bacterium | reverse complement strand
GCGTAGTTACAATGTCAACAGGATGTGTAAGTTCGGTGGTGCTCCCCGGAGTAATTCCGCACCCATAAAACAGCAAAGGGACGTGCGTATCGTATTCGTAACCACTTCCATGATCCGATCCGGTGCCGGAATAAACCACAAAATTTCTGTCTAATTCATATAGAATATCTCCGCTGCGTTCGGGGAAAAAACCTTGTTGTATCATAAACGCATCACCGCTATCATAGGTTTTCGATAAAAGTTCTTGTGACGTGAAAACCGCTTTAATATGAGGATAGTTCGTTAAAAATTCTTTGATTTCTCGTGTTACTTGAGCTAGGTCCAAACCTAACTCCTCAATAATCTTTCTATTCAAATAAATCTGATTATAGGATAGGTTTTCAATAATTTCAACCGTACCAAAATTGTCGAAAACAAAATTCTTCAATTCATTTTTAAGAATACCTTCTTTAAAAACGCCTCCTGCTATGCCTTGTGTTTCGAGATAATTCGTGTTTTCCAAAGCTCCATGATCTGACGTTAGAAACAGGGTGTAATTATTCTTTCCAACTCGCTTATCCAATTCCTTTAGAAAATTTGCTAAATCCAAATCAAGACGAATAAACGTGTCCTCCATTTCAACCGAGGTCACCCCAAAATTATGGCCAATATAATCGGTAGCTGAAATTCCAATGAGTAAAAAATCTGTATCCTTATCCCTACCCAGACGTTCTGATGCCATGGCAGCTTTTGCGAAATCGAAGGTAAAACTATTTCCAAACGGTGTTGTTTTGATAATGTCAAAGCCGCCATTATCCTCGCCTAAAGCCTTTAAATCATAGGGAAACACAGATTGACCTTCTTTTTTAAATCCCCGTTCATAAGGGTTGTTGTCAGCAATGCTTTCGTGGTATTCCGAAATTGGGAGCAATGGTTCCCAAACATTCATATATTCTTCTAATGAATTTGATTCGTTAAAACGAAGGACCCAATCGGGTAATTTTTTCATATAATAACTTGTAGTAATCCAACCCCCTTGATTCACCCCCCGAAACCAATATGCAGCATCTGCTAGATGACCTCCGGGAAGGATGGAAGTTCTGCTTTTTAAAGCAATGCTTATTACTTTACTTTTTTCATGATACCCTTTATAGACGTCTGTTAAGGTAGGAACCTGGAGGTTCTTTGGAGAATGTCTGTTGTGCTTACTTCCCGTGCCAATAGGCTCTACAATCGTGTCTTGAACACTATTTTCCATGAGTCCAAGTGCTCGATTATACCAGCTATTTTCAATAATCCCGTGATCCTTCGGGTTGGCTCCTGTATAAATAGTCGCATGCCCCGGAGCTGTATTGGTTGGTATATAATTAATGTAATGTTCGGTACAATTAAAACCCTCCGCTAGTAATCGGTTAAATCCGTCTGGACCATATTTTGAAGCATACCTTGTAAGGTAATCGTATCGCATCTGATCGACCACAATGCCTACTACAAGCTTGGGTTGTGATGAATTTACAGAGGTTTTAGCGCTACTGGATTGTGCAAAAAGTATAACTTCAGAACCGCCTATTAAAAAAATTAACAGAAGGCATAGCCTCATTAGACGAGAAGTTTGTTGAATCAAAAACCTGTATTGTTTCAAATAATTAATGCTTTGGACGATGGTTATTCTTATAGAGTGGTCGAAAAATTGAATCCTAATTTACGATAATCCTATATCTTTACGTTTTATTACAACTATGAAATTAAACTCCTCCTTTCGAATTTTATTATTACTATACATTGCAAGTGCTTCAGGCCATGCTCAAACCACTCCACCCATCATTGATGCAACCAACTTTGGGATCGACGAAGATTTTCACATGATTGTATGCAGATGGGACGTTATGGATAGTATTTTCAAAGCACATCCTGATCTTGAATCGGTGAAACTTGGCGGACAGGAAATTCGTTTTCTTGAAGCTATGAAAGCAACAAAAACAACCCAAAAGTATCAAGTGGCAAAAGCTAAGGACACCTTTGATCTATATTTCACAAAACTTCCCTTGGTTCAATTTTTTGCTGCAGATCCGAACATTATAAAGAACAAGAAAAAGCCGGCGCATTTTAGTGTGAGTAATTTAGGAGCATCCATCGAGAGTGATGCGGGTGTCGAATTGCGTGGAAATAGTGCGTTAAAATATCCAAAGAAATCTTACGATATAGAAATATGGGAAGATCCTACCTCTAAAAAATCCAAAGAAATTACGATTGCTCCCTTGCGTGAAGACGACGATTGGCAATTTAATAGCATTTACAATGAACCCTTGAAGTTACGGTCTTATTTCAGCAATAAATTATGGTTGGACATCCACCCGCCCTCTTACGCCTTGGAAGAACCAAAGGCCAAGAGCGGAAGTGACGTTTTGCCGGTAGAGGTATTTTTTAATAATCGTTATAAGGGTGTTTATTTGATGAACGAGCAAGTTGATAGAAAACAACTTCAGTTAAAAAAATATAAAGAGGAGACCAAGGAGGTAAAAGGTGAACTTCTAAAAGCGAGTAGTTATCAGAAAAACACTTCTTTTAACGAGGCTCCGGAGTTCAACAATGCCTTTCCTAATTGGGGCGGCTTTGGAATGAAGTATCCTTTTGAAAACTATGAGGCTCATTATGAAGGCTTGCATGGTTTTATTGATTTTGTAGTGAATGCTTCAGAAGAAAATTTTAAAAAGGATATCTCGAAGAAACTCGATATGAACAATGCCATTGATTACTTTCTATTCATTAATCTTTTGCGCGGTACCGACAATATTGGAAAGAATTACTTCATAGCACGTTATGATGCTAAATCTCCTTATTACTTTATTCCTTGGGATTTGGATGGGGTATTAGGAATTATTCAAGATGGTAAACGAATCGAAACCACCGATGATATCTTGAGCAATCATTTATTCGATCGCCTTTTGGAAACCAATGCAGGTAATTATAAGGCATTACTGAAGGAACGATGGAATTCCTTGCGCAATGCATCGTTTAGCAATGCATCCTTACTACAGCGCTTAGATACTATTTATCAAGATTACACTTCTCAATTGCTTTACGAGCGGGAATTTAAGGCTTGGCCGGAGACGAAACCCAAGGAAGACGATTTAACCTATATGAAAGGATGGCTGGACAAACGACTCCTCTTTTTAGATTCTTATATTAAGAATTTATAGGTAATTAATTGTTATAAAATCAGAACGCCGGGTTAACTACTCCCGGCGATTTTTACTCTGAACTTTTGTGCCGAAGCACACCGAAAACAATATTTTTATTCGACCATAATGTGGGAATTGGTCGCTACCTCACGGTTCTTTTTTGTTGAAAATTGATAGGATATCCCTAGATTAATTAAATAATCGGCGAAGGCTGCATCCCCGTTGCGAAAGGTACCGGTTATTTCAGAAGTCTCCTTATCGGTTAAGCTTTGTGGCCGCTCTCTTCGCACAGCGATGGGTACGTTAAGATTTATTGAAAAGTTATTTTTCATGAAGGATATACCCGGATCGATGGAGAGTACATTTCCGGGACGTCGAAAACCATCCGAATCCCCAATAATGTCTTCTACGGGAACACCTTCATAACGTCCACCTAGCGATGCCGACCAAGAATCCGACATTGCATAACTTACTCCTAAACGTGTGGAAAATTGATCCGGAACCGACATGATGGCTTCATTTTCTAAAAT
>JAHEMY010000171.1 GCA_024643425.1 Flavobacteriaceae bacterium | reverse complement strand
GAAATATTGGAATTTTTCTATCGGCATGAGCAGTACAACCTGATCTTCGCCCCACATATCAATTTGTTTAAGGATAAAGGCGGGGTTGACCCAAATACAATTCCTGAAAAATACTTTAAAGCATCCAATATCTATATAGATCTGGGAAGTGCAGAAAGTGTTGAAATGACCTATCTGAAGACAGCTTCACTGTTCCTGGGAGAAGTATCCAGCCAGATTTTTGAATTTATTTTAGACCCCCGACCTTGTCTCTTTATAAATACCTTAAAAGTACCTTATCAAAACGATCCCCATTTTAGATTTTGGAAGTTGGGGGATGTGATAGAAGAGGTGGAAGAATTGGACCAAGCCTTACATAGGGCCTTCCAAAACTTTGAAACCTACAGACCGATACAGGAAAAGATGTCGATCGAAAATTTTTATCAGGAAGTAAATTCAACGGCTTCAGAAAGAGCCGCCAAAGCCATCAATGAATACTTAGACAAATAGCTACAAGTATTTATGGATTCCATTCTCACACCGGTTCAACTTCTTCTCGATGGCCTCTTTTTGTATTTGGTCATTCTTGTTAAAGTTATGCTGAGAAGCCGTTTTATGCCAAATATGGTATACAATTCCTGCAAATTTCAATCGCTTGCCTAACACTCCTTTATTTAGCATCCGAACAATTAACTCAGAATCTTCTCTCCCCCATCCTGTCATGTCTTCGTTATAACCGTTAACCGCGATAAAATCTTTTTTCCAAAACGAAACATTACAGCCCCGAAGTTTGTGAGAAAGCTCATTCTTTGGAACATAACACCTGGTCAACTCAGGAATTCTAATGGTCCTTGCTCGTTTTTTAATACCTTTTGAAAAGAAATGAAATTCCGCGGTCTTTGTTTCAAAAAGTTCCTGAACATAGGATTCCTTGATGCCTACACGACTGCCAAACAAAAAACAATTGTCTCGGGCATTTCTTTGATGATCTTTTATGAAATCCCTATGCAAGATACAATCACCATCCGTTTGAATAATATAATCCCCCGTCGATTTAGCGATAGCCTTATTTAGAATAGCGGATCGGCGAAACCCTGTATCTTCATGCCAAATATGAAGAACGGGGATATTTATATATTTTTCTAAAGTTTGAATAAGTTCCTTAGTATCGGGTAATGAACCGTCATCAGCGATTAAGAGCTCATGAGGTTTAACCGTTTGCAATTGAATACTACGAAACACTAGCTCCAAGGCTTCCGGCCAATTATAAGTGGAAACTAATAAGGAAACTTTCATCAGACTGAACTTTGGTCAAAGATAGGCTATTTAAAAAATTGAATTAACTCAAGAAATATAAAACCCTTTTTCTTTTTTTAAATATCTTTCAAACTTCAAATAAACATATGGTCATGCGAGATGAAATAAATAAGGCACTGGAAATTTTAAAACGCGGCGGATTGATTCTCTACCCTACCGACACGGTTTGGGGTATAGGATGTGATGCTACCAATGCAGAAGCAGTGGACCGAGTTTTTGCTTTGAAAAAACGGGATGATAATAAAGCCCTTATTTGCTTGGTCTCCGACTTTAAGATGCTCAATCAATTTGTGGAAGAAGTCCCTGAAGTAGCTTATGATATTTTAAAATACGCGCAAAAGCCAACCACTATTGTCTACGATCATCCCATTCGCATTGCCGAAAATTTAGTAGGTGAAGATAACACACTCGCGATCCGAGTGACCAAAGATGATTTTTGCAATATGTTGATTCGAAAATTAAAACGCCCATTGGTATCTACCTCTGCCAATATCAGTGGAAAAAATACGCCTACAGAATTTAAAGAAATAAGCGCTGCTATTTTGGAGGGCGTTGACTATGTTGTAAATTTGCATCGCAACAAAAAGAACGCCCAGCCCTCTACCATTATTCAAATAAAGAATGACGGCACGGTCAAGGTAATACGATCGTAGCATGCAGCAACCGCAGTTTTTCGAAAACGCACTAACAGATCCTATATTCAGAACGGTTTCCCAAGCGGCTAAAAACCTCAACCTGGAAACCTATGTGATCGGGGGATATGTAAGGGATTATCTTTTAAATCGGGGAACTGCCAAAGACCTGGATTTTGTGGCCGTAGGTAGCGGAATTGATCTTGCGATGGAGGTCTCTCGATTACTTCCAGGAAAACCAAAAGTAAGCATCTTTAAACATTACGGAACGGCCATGCTAAAATTCCAGGGCTTGGAATTGGAATTTGTTGGGGCCAGAAAGGAATCCTATCGTGAAGACAGCAGGAATCCGGCTGTCGAGAACGGGACGCTGGAAGAGGATCAAAACAGACGTGATTTTACGGTCAATGCCTTAGCCTTAAGCCTGGACGAAAAGCAATTCGGCAAATTAATTGATCCTTTTAACGGCTTACAGGATTTAAAGAGTAAGATCCTGAAAACTCCTCTAGATCCCGATATTACTTATAGCGATGATCCGCTGAGAATGCTTCGTGCAATTCGATTTGCCACCCAACTTAAATTTACCATCGAGAAGGATTCCATGGAATCCATTCAGAAGAATGTCCATCGGATTGAAATTATTTCCAACGAACGCATCGTTGAAGAAATTCATAAAATATTGATGACAGATGTTCCTTCCGTGGGATTTAATCTATTGCACAAGACAGGGCTTCTCCCTTATATTTTCCCTGAATTAATTGCTTTAGAAGGAATAGAGGAAAAAGAAGGTCAGTTACATAAAGATAACTTTTGGCACACCTTGGAAGTAGTTGATAATATCGCTCAAACAACCGAAGCGCTTTGGCTTCGATGGGCTGCTTTATTACACGATATTGGAAAAGCACCCACCAAACGCTTCGACAATAAAAATGGTTGGACCTTTCATGGGCACGAATTTGTCGGGTCCAAAATGGTCTACAAACTATTTAAGCGATTGAATATGCCTTTGAATGAAAAGATGAAATTTGTACAACAAATGGTGCTCATGAGTTCTCGGCCGATCGTTCTTGCTTCAGAAGTGACAGATAGTGCAGTTCGCCGACTTATTTTCGAGGCGGGTGAGCATATTGATGATCTAATGACCTTATGTGAAGCAGACATTACCACCAAAAATCCCAAACGTTTTAAAAAATATCACGATAATTTCAAACGCGTACGAGAAAAAATGGTGGAAGTGGAAGAGCGAGATCATATTCGTAATTTTCAACCACCCGTTTCAGGAGAAGAAATCATGGAAACCTTCGGGCTCTCGCCATCCAGAGAGATCGGGATCATCAAGGACGCAATTAAGGAAGCGATCCTCGAAGGAGAGATTCCGAATGAATACGAAGCGGCAAAAACATTTATGTATAAGAAAGCAAAGGAATTAGGATTAAAAGAAGTGAACAGATGAAGGACAACAAAAAAGTAGTACTTTGGTTACTCACGGGGTGTTTTCTAATTTTTGTCATGGTAGTCGTAGGTGGGATCACTCGGCTTACACATTCCGGACTTTCTATTTCTAATTACCAACTTATTTCAGGTACCATTCCTCCGATGAATGAAGTAGAATGGAACGCTGCGTTTGATCTTTACAAACAATACCCGGAATATCAGAAGATCAATCACCAAATGACCCTCGAAGAATTTAAGGATATCTATTTTTGGGAGTGGATTCATCGAGTGATCGGTCGTTCCATAGGATTAGTGTTTCTTATTCCCTTTATTTATTTCCTTC
>JAHEMY010000170.1 GCA_024643425.1 Flavobacteriaceae bacterium | reverse complement strand
TTTCGTCAAAACTACAGTCACAACTGCTTGTCCAACTTGAATCTAAGGTGAGATTGAATGCTTTGGAGGAGTCAAATTGGTCTATATTTTTAGCAAAAATAAAAACGCTTCCACCCGGACTCGGCCAGGTTTGGTAATAAGGTTCTCCTCTAAAATTATCGGTGATGAAAAGGTACAAGCGTCCATTAGATTTGAATTGGTCTGAAAGTTCGGAGGCAACTTCAACGTGAGCAATTTCTTTATCTGTAGTCTTTTGCGTTGATGGAGCGCAGGCACTAAAAAGTGCTAGCGTCAATCCTAGGATTGCGTATTTAATGTTCATTAAATATTTTTATTAGAGGTGATTATGTACTCAAACTAAATTGTATCGAGTAGCATTCAGTTTGAAATTGTATTCTTAGTAAAGCATATTGTCCATAATTCGATTCAAATTGCGCTCCATGATCTTAAAATCACAATCGGAAAAGAAGATTTCATACATTTCTTTACGCAGTTCGGATAATTCCATATGTGAATAATCATGCATTTGAATATTATCGTCTATTTTTTGAAATCGCTCATCTTCAGAGTCTTCTTTAAATTCTGCAGCAATTCTTTCATAAGTTTCGGCACCTACTTTCGACTTAATGAAGTTCACCTCCTCTTCGGTCTCTTCCGAGTCGACATTGGCGCATAGAATTAAAATATAGGTCTGTAATTCGACTTTCGTAAACTTTCTAGTATCTGAAGGCATGGTATAAAGAAGCTATTAATGGGTTAATTATAATTTAAGGTTCCATTTTCAATGGTTTAAGATACACATTTTGATCTAAATTTATATAGGTCTGGGTAGGTAGAATTTACTTATTATAAAATGCCCTTTCAATTTTAGTTGCCTAATTTAATTCCTTCTGAAGGTCTTCTATAAGCTCAATAGTTTCTTTAATTAAAACTTCTAGCTGTGCAATCGCATCTTTATTGATCCAATAATGCGCGGCAACATTGCTGATGTATTCAAGTTTGTTTAATTTAATTTCGGCGGATAACGCCTCAATGGGCTGTTCCGGAAATAAAAAAGTGGTGTTGGGTTCGAACCTCATGATATTGTTGTCGACCGTGAAAGGAGTGTCTAACGGCAGCGCCCAATCAATACCTATATTAATTCGTTGATTGGTCTGATTGTAAAGCGCGTAATGTCGCGCAACCTTTTCACGTAGTAAAGCATTAGAAATAACGCTCAAATTCCCCGTGTTTGATAAGTCATCGAAGGTTGAATGCGCCGTTGAAAAAATAGGGTAGATGCTCCCAAATTGAAAGTACTCTTTTGCCGTTAATAAGATGATAGAATCAGCACTTGCTTCATTTTTTAAGGCATTTGAGAGATTAACACCTGTTTCATTTCCTTTTGTTAAGTCTGCGATAAACCCTTCAAAGGTTTGAATGTTCTGCTGGCTTTCAGAAATTAGCCGTTGTAAGTATAGGGTTTCTTGCTTTGCCAGTTTACGGGCTTCGTTCCAATTATTTATTTGTAGTGCAATAAGAATTCCAATCACCACTAGAATAATCTCTCCAATGGCATATTTAAAGTATTTCGTCGTTTTCCCTTCAACCATAAGGTTTTTGCGTATTGTGCGAAAGAACTTAATCATACAATCTTCTCGAAATTACGAAACTAGATTCCCATCATCGTCCCATTCGGCTTTAATATCTCGCTCGTTGGGATCTAGACATTTAGCGATCCATTCGGGATCGTAGCTAAGACCATGATCCTCTAAGACCTCTTGTGGTACACCGTCCCAAACATTCGAGGTGTTTCCTCGATAATCCAGTTCTTTTATACCAATTTCCGAAGTAAAATATCCCGTGAGCACTAAGTTCCTCATAAGTGAAAAAAATTGAACTTCTTGCACCTGTTCCTTGGCTTCCGGATCGGGATATGCGATCCCATCCAAGACTTCTTTCTGCTGATCTTCTGTGCATAGGGTAAAAACCGTATTGTATTTTGAATTGCAATACCCGTTAAGCCACATCATACCTCCGCGAATTTTCACCTGAAACTCAGGCACATCTTTTACCATGAATTCAATAAATTCGACCACACCTGCTTGTTCTATCGTACCTTTTTCATTAGGAGGAAGGATTAAATTAGCAAGTACTCGAATGGTCTCTAGTTCTGAATCCTCAAAATATTGCGTGCACAATAATTCTTCATCGAAAGCTGCCTCCGCAGGGGTCCTTCCATAGGAATACTTCCAAATTTTATCGTTAATTAGTTCAGGATCGGTCGTTGTGACACAACTTTCCAAAGAGAGCCCAACGGCCATGGAGCCCAAGATCATCGATTTTAAACTTTCTCTTCTGTCCATACCCTATAAATTTTGCTTTTTTAGTTCTTCAATGATAAAGTCTGATGTTCTCCAAGCCAATGCTAAAATGGTCCATGTAGGGTTCTTATCGGCTTGAGAAACAAAGGGTCCTGCATCCACAATAAATACATTTTCTACGTCGTGCAAACGCTCAAATTCGTTGACCACCGAGGATTTTGGGTCACTACCCATTCGTGTAGTCCCCACTTCATGAATAATACGTCCCGGATTGTGAAGTCCATAATTTCGATCTTTTGGCGGCATATCGCCAAGGACTACACCTCCCATGTTATGACCTATTTCTTCAAAAGTTTCGTGCATGTGTTTGGCTTGCTTTCTTTCAAAATCGGACCATTCATAATTGAATCGAAGTACGGGAATTCCAAATTCATCCACCGTGGTAGGATCAATTTCACAATAATTTTCGATGCGGGCAATGGCTTCGCCACGTCCTGACATTCCCATTACGGAGCCATAAAATTTCTTGACATCTTCGCGCAAACCATTTCCATAACCACCCACCGTAAGTCCGAGGTATTTGTTGAGGTAATTCGGATTGAATCCCGTGCCGTAACCCGGCATTCCCATTCCTCCCCAGACCTCGATATGGTAGCCTCTTGGAAAATCTAGTTTTTTGTTGTCCAACCACCATGGAGAATAGACATGCAGTCCGCCCACACCATCTTCATTATAACGCTTGCGATTCATAAGTTCAGGAATGAACACAGCCCGGTCGGTACCTGTTGAATCGTGAAGGTATTTTCCAATTAAACCACTGCTATTACCAAGGCCATTGGGGTATTTTTCACTTTTAGAATTGAGTAAGATACGTGCTGAACTACATGCTGAAGCCGCCAAGATTACAATCTTCGCTTTAATTTCATACTGCTGACGGTCTTCTTTGTTGATATATTTTACACCGGTTGCTTTGCCATTTTCGTCAATGGTCACTTCACTCACCATGCTATTCACATAAAGGTCTACTTGTCCGCCACTTTTTTGGGCAGGAAAAATCAAGCAGGATCCTGAAGAGAAATCGGCATAAGCTGAACAGCTTCGATTGCATTGCCCACAAAAGAAGCATACGCCTCGGTCGTTATTGATGCGTCGGGTAAGGATCGATAATCGAGAGGGAATTACATCTACATTCGATTTTTTAGCACCGTTTATATAATACAACTCATGCAGCCGTGGCTTTGGAGCAGGGAGGAAGAAACCATCCGGATCGTTGTATCGTTTTTCATTACTTCCAAAAACGCCAATGAGTTTGTCTACTTTATCGTAGTACGGTTTTATGTCTTCATAACCAATAGGCCAATTCTCGCCTAAGCCGTCGCGGTCTTTCCCTTTAAAATCTCTTGGGCCAAAGCGCAAAGAGATGCGTCCCCAGTGATTGGTTCGCCCTCCAAGCATTCT
>JAHEMY010000060.1 GCA_024643425.1 Flavobacteriaceae bacterium | reverse complement strand
TATGCCGACGTAAAGCCTCTCTTCAGGTAATCTCAGGTGTTCTTGTGTGTTTGTTCGTGTATCATAACTGTTACATCATAATACGCGCTGTCAAAAAATTTCCAATATATCAATGAACTTTCATAGTGAGATGTAACGGAATTGAACCGTATTTTCTTGCCTTTCATCCCTGTTTAGAACGTCGCTTTTTTCTGTAAGCGGGTGCAAATGTACAATTATTTTTTTATCCCGCAACTTTTTTCAAAAAAAATAAAAAGAACTTTTTTTCTTCCAGTTTTGGAACCCTTAAAACAAGATGCTATTATTGTTTCAAAGCGGGTGCAAAGATAATTCTGTTTTCGACAATCGCAAATAAAAACGATGTGATTTTTAAAAGATTTTTATCTTTATTTCTCAAGATCCTGAACATAGGCATTTTATAAGACAACCTTCATAAGACTTATTTATACCTATATATTTATACTCATTCTACCCCTCGTAAAATCTATGCTCATTTCTCCACATAAAACTATGCAGTAATCTAACTCCCGCCCTATTGTAAATCGAAATTAGGAATACTATCTTTGCATTCTAATTTAAGCACCATGATTGCAATTACCTTACCTGATGGAAGTGTAAAACAATACGAAGCTGGAACTACTCCAATGGAGGTAGCAAAGAGCATTAGCGAAGGCTTGGCTAGAAATGTGATTTCAGCCTCCTTCAATAACGTAACTGTAGAAACAGTAACTCCGCTTACCCAAGATGGAACCCTAATCTTATACACATGGAACGACGATGAAGGTAAAAAAGCCTTCTGGCACTCCTCTGCACATATTTTAGCACAAGCACTTGAAGCACTATACCCAGGCGTTAAACTATGGGTTGGACCTGCCATCGATCGAGGTTTCTATTACGATGTTGACCTAGGGGAAGAGACAATCTCTGAAAAAGATTTTAAAGCCATCGAAGATAAGATGCTTGAAATTGCACGAGGAAAGCACGAATTTAAAATGCGCCCCCTTTCTAAAACGGAAGCGCTTTCCTATTATACAGGTTCCAATGAATACAAAGTGGAACTTATCCATGGTTTAGAAGACGGAACCATTACCTTTTGTGATCACGATACCTTTACCGATTTGTGCCGAGGAGGACATATTCCCAACACCGGAATCGTGAAAGCCATAAAAATATTAAGTGTTGCAGGGGCTTATTACAAAGGAGACGAAAACAATAAACAACTTACTAGAGTCTACGGAATTAGTTTTCCTAAACAAAAAGACTTAACCGAATATTTAGAATTGCTTGAAGAAGCAAAGAAAAGAGACCATCGTAAATTAGGAAAAGAATTGGAACTCTTCGCTTTTTCGCAACGCGTGGGTCAAGGGCTGCCTCTTTGGTTACCAAGAGGAACCGCTCTGAGAGAACGATTAGAGAACTTTCTAAAAGCCGCGCAAAAGAAAGCAGGATACGAAATGGTAATGTCCCCGCATATTGCACAAAAAGAGCTTTATGTGACTTCCGGGCATTTTGCAAAATATGGTGAAGATAGTTTTCAAGTGATAAAAACACCGAACGAAGGGGAAGAATTCATGCTTAAACCCATGAATTGTCCGCATCATTGTGAAATGTATAAAATTAAACCTTGGTCGTATAAAGATCTGCCGAAACGCTATGCCGAATTTGGCACCGTATATCGGTATGAGCAAAGTGGTGAACTTCATGGCTTAACTCGGGTACGAGGTTTTACACAAGATGATGCCCATATTTTCTGTACGCCGGACCAATTGGATGACGAATTCATGAAGGTAATCGATCTAGTACTTTATGTATTTGGCTCGTTGGGATTCGAAAACTTTAGCACACAAGTTTCCATTAGGGATCCTAAGAAACCTGAAAAGTATATTGGAAATGTCGATACCTGGGATAAAGCCGAGCGAGCCATTATCAATGCTGCAGAAAAGAAAGGACTTAATTATATTGTGGAAGAAGGCGAAGCTGCTTTTTATGGACCGAAACTCGATTTCATGGTGAAAGATGCGCTTGGGCGTAGTTGGCAGTTGGGAACCATTCAGGTAGATTACACCTTACCGGAGCGTTTTGAATTAGAATACAAAGGAAGTGATAATGAAATGCACCGCCCTGTCATGATTCACCGAGCACCCTTCGGCAGTATGGAGCGATTTGTCGCGATTTTACTAGAACATACCGGTGGAAATTTCCCTTTGTGGTTGATGCCGGAACAGGTTAACATTCTCTCACTAAGTGAGAAATATGAAAAATACGCGGAAAAAGTTTTAAATTTGTTGAAAAATGACGAAATTCGCGCCCTCGTTGACAACCGTAATGAAACCATTGGTAAGAAAATTAGGGAGTCTGAAATGAATAAATTCCCCTATATGCTTATCGTTGGGGAGCAAGAAGAGAAGGATGGTACGGTTTCTGTACGTAAGCATGGGCAAGGCGACTTGGGAACCATGACGATCGAAGCCTTCTCAACGCTTATTCAAAATGAAGTTGCCAGCGAAATAAAAGAATTTAAATAAAGTTTAATTAAAACCGAAAAGCCATAGCAATACGAAGAAAAAGAAGTTCAGGTCCTTCCAGAGTGATTAAAGAAGACCAACACAGAATCAACGAAAAGATTAGAGCCCAAGAAGTTCGTCTCGTAGGAGATAATGTGGAAATTGGGGTGTACCCAATTAAACAGGCCTTATCCTTTGCTCAGGAACAAGAATTGGACCTCGTAGAAATTTCACCAAATGCCACCCCACCGGTGTGTAAGATTATCGATTACAAGAAGTTTGTTTACGAACAGAAAAAACGGGACAAAGTTTTAAAAGCGAAAGCGACCAAGGTAATTATTAAAGAAATTCGATTTGGTCCGAATACCGATGATCACGATTATGATTTTAAAAAGAAACACGGAGAAAAGTTCCTGAAAGAAGGTGCTAAACTAAAAGCCTATGTTTTCTTTAAAGGTAGATCAATCATCTATAAAGATCAAGGTGAAATCCTTTTACTTCGACTTGCGCAAGATTTGGAAGAATTTGGTAAAGTTGAACAAATGCCAAAATTAGAAGGTAAGCGAATGACGATGTTCATTGCTCCGAAAAAGAAATAACGCTTCATTAATTTGAAGTTTTTACAATAAAGCGAAATAAATAAAAACGTAGGAAAGATGCCTAAACAAAAAACCAAATCCAGTGCCAAGAAGCGATTTAAGCTTACAGGTACCGGTAAAATTAAAAGAAAGCACGCGTTTAAAAGCCACATCTTAACAAAGAAGTCGAAAAAACGTAAGCTTGCGTTAACTCATGACACTACGGTGCACAAGAGTGACGAGAGTAATGTTAAACAAATGCTTCGAATGAAGTAATTGCTTAACCGGTTAAAACAATTTAATAACCCTGGAGTATGGCCAAAAATGATAAAGTGTTGTTAATCGACCGCCTGCTACAAAACATTTAAAATTATGCCAAGATCAGTAAATTCAGTTGCAAAAAGAGCCCGAAGAAAAAAGGTTCTTAAACAAGCCAAAGGATACTTTGGAAGACGTAAAAATGTATGGACCGTTGCTAAAAATGCCGTGGAAAAGGCAATGCAATATTCATACAGAGACCGTCGAGCAAAAAAGAGAAACTTTCGTGCCCTATGGATCACCCGTATTAATGCAGGTGCTCGTATGCATGGAATGTCTTATTCAAAGTTTATGGGTAAATTAAAAGCCAATGACATCGAATTAAACCGTAAGGTTTTAGCCGATTTGGCCATGAACCACCCAGAAGCTTTTGAAGCCATTGTAAACAAAGTAAAATAAGGCGAAAGCCTATAGTAATCACATATATTTCGCTAAAAAAACCCACTCAATGAGTGGGTTTTTTGTTTTACGTCTTTTGCTTTTTCTTCTTCGCAGCGGGAAATAATACATTGTTTAAAATCAATCGATATCCGGGCGAACTTGGATGTAAAGCCAATTCTGTTTTAGCATCACCCACGCGATGTTGATAATCTTCGGGATCGTGCCCACCATAAAAAGTAAAGAACCCCTTACCGCGAATACCATGTATGTATCGTGCTTCACCATTGGATTTATTTTCTCCCATCACTAAAACAGTTGCTTTCACCTCATTGGGTGCAAAAGCCGTTGTCTGCCCCATAAATCCTTTTACCAAAGCAGTATGATTCTGCACCAACATACAGGGAATTGGGTCCCATTTTGCCGAATAATCCATCAAACTAAAATAATCGGTTTCACGGTTTACATTGCGCCTGTTGGTCATATCGATGCTCGAGAATTCATAAACCATAGGGCTCCGTTCCAAGGTGAAGTCTGTAAATGCAAAGGTCTTGCTATAATCTATTTTTGATTGATAGCCTGCCTCACTAGGGTCTCCATCGAACATGGGTTCGCAAATATCAACTCCGTCTGCCGCCAAGGCAATATCAAAACTATCGGTAGCACTGCACATGGCAAACATAAAGCCTCCTCCTATTACATAATCTCTAATTTTCAGGGCAACATCTCTTTTTTCTTCTGAAACTTTGCTGTACCCCAATTTGGCCGCTAAGTCTTCCGCCTCTCGCTTTTGTTCAATATACCAAGGTGCCGCTCGATACGCCCTATAAAACTTACCATACTGACCCGTAAAATCTTCATGATGTAAATGCAACCAATCATACAGCAATAATTGATCACTTAAAACTTCTTCATCGTAAATTACCGTGTAGGGTATTTCAGCATAGGTTAATACCATGGTCACTGCATCGTCCCAAGGCTGGTTCCCTTTTGGTGAGTACACGGCAATTTTAGGGGCCTTTTCTAAAACAATGGCTTCCATATTTTGTGATGGACTGCTTATTTCTTCTAAAATCTGCGTTGCTTCCGCATCGCTAATCAATTCAAATTGAACTCCCCTAATGGTGCACTCTTTTCGGATTTCTTCGGTGTCCGGCAATAAAAAGGAACCTCCTCGATAATTCAATAACCATTTGGCCTTTAGCTGTTTTTCTAAAGTCCAATACGTAATCCCGTAGGCCTTTAAATGTTCTACCTGACTTTCAGCATCCATAGGAATCAACAGGTACGAAGCATGGGTCTGATACACAAAAATCAAACAAAAAATCAACAGAAATCTTCTCATAGTGCTAAGATAATGACAAATTTTAGACCAGTTTTTGAAAGCTTCGTTAATTTCATTTGATTCTTCGTTAATTCAAGCGCGCAATCTTAAAAATTTCAAGAGTAAGTAGTACATTTAATCTTGATTAATAGAACTACGTCCGAATCCCATTAAACAAGTTGCATTATGAGCGATTTTTTCACTACCCATTTAGCAGAAATTATATCCATCGTCGTATTACTCATACTTTTTTCGATTTCATACGGAATGCTCAATTTCGTAATGAACCTATTAATTAAAAGATCTCTGAGAAAAAGGCCCGAAGAAGATGCTCATCTTCTTCGAGTAGTTAAACGGATTTTAAAAATTATGCTTTTCATCTCTTTTGGATCCGCCTTAATCGCCCTATTCCTTAATGACGAACAAAAAGCAATCATTGGTGAGAATTCCAATATCCTTTGGTATGTAGGTTTAGTGACTGTGATTAGTATTATTGTTGCTTCCAAGGTGGAAACCTTTTTTATAAGAAAAATTAAGGAAAAATCTGAAGTTGAAAATGGGGATGCAACGAGCTATCGCTTCTTGAGGTATCTGGTCGTTTTCGGAATCTATTTTATGGGGGCAATATTTGTGATTCTTGCCTTCCCTTCGTTGAGAGGTTTGGCAAAAACCGCCCTTGGAGGAGCCGGAGTATTAGCCTT
This sequence comes from Flavobacteriaceae bacterium, assembly GCA_024643425.1. GTDB lineage: Bacteria > Bacteroidota > Bacteroidia > Flavobacteriales > Flavobacteriaceae > JAHEMY01. The sequence continues at coordinate 8,509 of JAHEMY010000060.1, read as the reverse complement.
AGTCGCAGGTTTAGCGTCGCAAGAAACCTTTGCCAACATCATTGGAGGTATCTTTATTGTGGCCTTTAAACCCTTTAAAATTAATGATGTGATAAAAATTTCCGATGAATTAATGGGCACGGTCACAGACATCACCTTACGACATACGGTAATTAAAAATTTTGAGAATAAAATGATTATTATTCCAAATAACATCATTAATAAAGAAAAGGTGATCAATTTTGATTTGGGCGATCAACGGGTTTGTCAATGGATTGAAGTAGGCATCTCCTATGGCAGTGATTTAGATTTAGCTTTAAAGTTATTACAAGAAACTTGCGAGGCTCATCCTCTTGTATTGGATGTGCGCTCGGACGAAGATAAAGCCAATGGTGTTCCCAAAGTGGCTGTACGCGTGGTTAAATTAGATGATTCCTCGGTAAATTTAAAAGCTTGGGCTTGGGCAGAAAATTTTGGGAATGGATTTCAGGTGAAATGTGATATGAATTACCAAATGAAGAAATTATACGACCAACACGGCATTGAAATCCCTTTCCCGCATCGAACCATGGTTTTCAAAGAAGACCAAATCGATGATCTCGCAAAAAAAATAAAAACGTCTTAATGATTTTTTAAAAAGGCACATCCTCACTTCCATCGGAAGGTGAAATCTCGTCGTTCATAGAACTTCCAAATGCCTCACCGGGTGTAGGATAATGATCGGTTTTAAAGGTATCGTCATTGGCCGCATCATTCATGCGCGAATGAATTTCGGTAGGGTAATCGAATCGATCCAAGTTCTCGAAACGTCCTAAATGACCCACAAATTTCAAGCGTATTTCATCCAACCCACCGTTACGGTGTTTGGCTACGATAAATTCGGCTTCTCCTGAAGTTGGAGTGCGTTCTTCGTCGTCCCACTCGTCTATTTTATAGTATTCGGGTCTGTAGATAAAGGAAACAATATCGGCATCCTGTTCGATTGCTCCCGATTCACGAAGGTCACTTAATAATGGACGCTTGCTTCCACCTCGAGTTTCCACGGCTCGTGATAACTGAGATAAGGCAATTACAGGAACACTGAGTTCTTTTGCCAAGGCTTTTAAATTTCTGGAAATGGTAGAAATTTCTTGTTCACGATTTCCTCCTTTTTGACTTCCGCCGGCAGTCATTAACTGAAGGTAGTCAATCATGATTAATTTAATCCCATGCTGAGATGCCAATCGTCTAGCTTTAGCTCTTAGGTCGAAAATAGATAATGAAGGCGTATCGTCAATAAACAGGGGTGCCTTTTCCAAGCCCTTTACTTTTACGTTCAATTGTTCCCATTCATGCTTTTCTAAATTCCCGGTTCTAAGTTTTTCAGATGAAAGTCCGGTTTCAGAGGAAATTAAACGAGTAATTAATTGAACGGAAGACATTTCCAACGAGAAAAAGGCCACAGGAATGTTATATTCCACCGCCATATTTCGTGCCATAGACAACGTAAGCGCGGTTTTACCCATCCCGGGTCGTGCTGCAATAATTACAAGGTCACTGGGCTGCCAGCCTGAAGTTAGTTTATCAACTCTAGCAAAACCCGATGGAATACCGGAAAGCCCTTCACGATTCGCAATTTCTTCTATCTTTTTTTTCGCTTGAATTACCAAACTCTGTGCTGTCTCTGAAGAACGTTTTAAATTCCCTTGGGTAATTTCATAAAGTTTCGATTCGGCATTGTCTAACAAATCAAAAACATCGGTTCCCTCGTCGTAAGACTCCTCAATAATTTCACTTGAAATTTTGATCAAACTGCGCTGAATGTATTTCTGTAAAATTATTCGTGCGTGGAATTCGATATGGGCGGATGAAGATACTTTTTGCGTCAATTGTATCAGGTAAAACTCCCCTCCAACGATATCAAGCTTTTTTTCTTTCTTTAACTGCGCTGAAACCGTTAATAAGTCCACTGGTTGACTACTTTGAAAGAGAAAGTAGATAGCCTCAAAAATATGTTGGTGTGCATCTTTGTAAAAAACCTGCGGATGAAGGATATCGATTACATCGTCGACCCCTTTTTTGTCGATCATCATTGCTCCTAGTACAACTTCCTCTAAATCAACAGCTTGCGGAGGCAGCTTTCCTTTTTCCAAAGAAATTACTTGCCCGGGACGGCTGGAGTATGAGGTTTGTGGTTGTACTTTTTCCATGAAGCGAATGTAAAAAAATTGTTAAGTCCGCGACGCTAATTTTATAACTAGCTGTTCACCATGTGTTAACAATTGAACTGTTGAAAACTTTATATTATTGTTAATAAGGCCAAAAAAATCCGAAGACGAAATCCCGGATTTTTCAAAAGGGCTGGTATTGTTGACCTTAGCTTTTAAACTCTCCCATCTCAGAATATTTATTCATTCTTTGATCGACCAAATCGGATGGGGATAAGTTCTTTAATTCATTATATGCCTTGTCAATTGCTTTCGCAACCGTGATATACGTATTTTCTCGATCACTGTGCGCACCTCCCAAAGGTTCCTTCACAATTTGATCGATAAGCTTCAGTTTTTTCATGTCGATAGCCGTAAGTTTTAAGGCTTCTGCAGCTTGTTCTTTAAACTCCCAGCTACGCCATAATATGGAAGAACAACTTTCAGGTGAAATCACAGAGTACCAAGTATTTTCTAGCATGAGTACTCGGTCTCCTACTCCAATTCCCAGCGCACCACCACTCGCTCCTTCACCAATAATCACCACAATGATTGGCACTTCAAGACGGGTCATTTCTAAGATATTTCGAGCAATCGCTTCCCCTTGTCCGCGCTCTTCAGCTTCTAAGCCCGGATAAGCTCCAGGAGTATCTATTAAAGTAACTACAGGAACTCCAAACTTTTCTGCCGATTTCATAAGACGTAAGGCTTTGCGATATCCTTCAGGATTCGCCATTCCGAAGTTTCGATACTGACGCGTTTTGGTGTTGTACCCCTTTTGCTGACCGATAATCATATAACTTTGATCACCAATTTTTCCGAGTCCGCCAACCATGGCCTTGTCATCCTTAAAATTTCGATCTCCGTGCATTTCTAGGAAAGAATCTCCACAAATTGCTTTAATATAATCCATGGTGTAAGGACGGTCCGGATGACGTGACAATTGAACCCGTTGCCAAGGACTTAAATTCTTGTATATTTCCTTTTTGGTTTCAACCAATTTCTTTTCAATCTGCTTACAGGTATTGGTGACATCTACATTACTCTCTTCCCCAATTTTACAAGCTTTATCGTACTGCTCCTGCAATTCTTTTATCGGTAATTCAAAATCAAGATATTCCATAAATACTCCAGATGATGTTTGTTATATCGTTTACAAAGATAAGATTTTGCGCTTAGCCAAGTGGTATTTGCTTACTTTTTCTATACACTCGATTCTTTATAATTCCATTCAATATCACCGTAGCTAAAATTACAATGGCGCCATAATAGAATTGTGGTGACATATTTTCAGATTCCCCAAAAACCCAAAGCGCCAGCAAGATTCCATAAACAGGTTCTAGGTTAATGGTAAGCATAACCGTGTAAGGTGAAATCCAACGCATCACATAAACTGAAGCGATAAAAGCATAGGCGGTACAAACCGAGGCCAAAATAAAAAGGTAGAGCCAGTCGGAAGAAGAAAGGACAAAGAAACCGACATTAAAATCACCACGGAATAATAAAAACAGGCTAATACAAAATACACCAAACCCTAATTCGTAAAGTGCAATGGAAGAGGCTTGGTATCGCTTTGCATATTTTCCGTTAATCACAGAGAAGAGTGCGCTTAGAAATGCTGAAATTAGGGCCAATACAATCCCAAGAAAATAAGCCCCACTCGCCTGAAAAATAATATAGAGTCCTATCATGGCAATCACCCCAAATAGTACTTCGTAAATAATAACTTTCCGCCGATAAAACAGGGGTTCTAGTAAGGATGTGAAAAAAGCTCCCGTAGACATTACCGATAAAGCCACCGATACATTGGAGGCCTTAATTGCGCCAAAAAACGTAAGCCAGTGAACGGCAATTATAAGCCCGCAAAGAAAGAATCCATACAGCACCTTTTTTGGAAATCGAAGGGTTTTTTTTGTAAAAATCACAAAGAGAAATACAAAAACGGTGGCCAGCAACATGCGGTACCATACCAATGGGATGGCTTCAAGCGTGATCAATCTTCCTAAGACTGCCGTAAACCCCCAAATGAATACGATTACATGGAGGTGTAAATAGTTGATTAATTTATCGTTTCGCATTTCGCAACAAATAGATGGCTAAAATTCCAAATACGAAGTTTGGGAACCAAGTGGCGATAAATGGCGAAAAAGTACTTTGTTCTGCCAAGGTTCCAAAGATTTTATCAAAGAAAACAAAGACCATCCCCACCCCAATACCAATGGCTAGGTTCACCCCCATCCCTCCTCTTCGTTTCATCGAAGAAACCGCAACCGCAATGATGGTAAGGATATAAGCAGACACCGGTAAGCTCCAACGTTTGTAGCGCACCACTTCATACCGATTTATGTAGGACGAACCTTTCGCTTTTTCACGACGGATAAAGGTGTTTAACTCTGTGAAATTAAGGGTTTCCGCAATGTATTCCACCGGTGTTAGATCTTCCATGTCAAAAGGAAAAATAGTATCCTTCTTCGAGACATTTACCAACGAATCTTCCCTTAAACCGATGATTCGTTTGCTGTAGTTATACAATGAATAGGTTGAATCTTTTTCATTATAGACAATCCGACTCGCCTTGATTTTGTAGGTCATTTTGTTGTCTTCAAAATGTTCTAAAGTAAAGTTGTTTCCGGATTTTTCTTTGACGTTAAAGTAACTCACATAGATATAATCATTGTCGTTTACCTGTCGATACACATTGGCCTGCTGGCGGTCTTTCCCCCTACTTTTATTTAAGTATTTGTATGCAAACTCATTAAATCCCTTGCTGGCGGTAGGCGCCATATAATTTCCAAGAAAAAAGGCGCCCACACAGACGATGGTCGCTCCAATAAAGTAAGGCCGTAAGAATCGATAATAAGAAACACCACTGCTTAAAAATGCAATAACTTCCGTGTTATTTGCCAATTTGGAGGTAAACCAAATAATGGACAGAAATAAAAATAACGGGAATAATAAATTGGCAAAATAAATGGTGAAGTTGTAGTAATAGATTAATACTTGAACCAACGGCACTTCATTGGCTAACATCTTATCGATTTTTTCTGCCAAATTGATGGTTATTCCTATCGGAATGAATAGCAATAGCAACAGGAGAAAAGTCCCTAAGTATTTCTTGAGTATATACTTATCGAGGATGCTTAGCATTACAATCGGTTATCCATTTGACGTACCATGGTTGTTTTCCAAGTTGAAAAGTCTCCTGCTAAGATATGTTTTCTCGCTTCACGAACCAACCATAGGTAAAACCCTAGGTTGTGAATGGTGGCAATTTGTTTTCCAAGCAGTTCATTTACCGTGAATAAATGCCTCAAATATGCCTTGCTATAAGCAGTATCTACCCAGGTAATGTTCATTTCATCAATTACTGAAAAATCGTCTTCCCACTTTTTATTTTTAATGTTTATGGTGCCTTGTGCCGTAAACAACATGCCGTTTCTCGCATTTCGAGTAGGCATTACACAGTCGAACATATCAATCCCCAAAGCGATGTTTTCAAGAATATTGATCGGGGTTCCGACCCCCATCAGGTAGCGGGGTTTATCTTCCGGCAGGATATCGGTAACTACCTCTGTCATCGCGTACATTTCTTCGGCCGGTTCACCTACGGAGAGACCTCCAATGGCATTTCCTTCTGCGCCTACCGAAGCAATGTATTCGGCAGATTGCTTTCTTAAATCTTTATAAGTACTTCCTTGTACAATGGGAAAAAACGTTTGGGAATAATTGTATTTAAAAGGTAATTTCTCAAGATGATTGATACAACGATCCAACCAGCGATGTGTCATGTGCATCGACCGTTTTGCGTACTGATAATCGCATGGATAAGGCGTACACTCGTCGAAAGCCATAATAATATCGGCCCCGATACTCCGTTGGATTTCCATCACATTTTCGGGTGTAAACACATGATAACTCCCATCGATATGCGATTTAAATTTTACGCCTTCTTCTTTTATTTTTCGGTTTGCCGAAAGTGAATACACTTGATACCCTCCGCTGTCGGTGAGAATATTTCGGTCCCAATTCATGAATTTATGTAAGCCTCCGGCTTTTTCTAAAATATCAACTTGAGGTCGTAAGTAAAGATGGTAGGTATTTCCTAAAATAACATCGGGGTTGATCTCCTCTGCCAACTCTTTTTGGTGTACCCCTTTTACGGTCCCAACGGTTCCAACAGGCATAAAGATTGGAGTTTCGATAATGCCATGGTCCAAGGTCATGGTCCCGGCTCGTGCACTTGATTTTTGATCCTTCCCCTCGAGTGTAAACGTCATTTAATAGGCTTTTGTGTGCGCAAATATAGAACGAAATATGGGTTTACTCCTTAAAGTTTTGTTATGGAAGTGTGGTTTTCCGGCGAACTGTTAACTAAAAAGAGTAAATCGTTAATAAAAGCTAATTTATTTGCTTTGCCTCCCCTTGGTAAAATGGTATTTTTGCCCTATTAAAATAACCAATCTATGCCAGATATGAATTACCTCAACGACTTGGTTGTCCAAGTTCGAAGAGATATTTTGCGACAGGTGCACAAAGTGAATTCAGGCCATCCCGGCGGATCACTTGGATGCACCGAATTTTTTGTAGCCCTGTTCCAAGAACTTATGGAACGCAAAGATGGATTTGATATGGATGGCAAAGGAGAAGATATCTTCTTTTTATCCAACGGTCATATATCACCCGTTTTCTATAGTGTTTTAGCTCGTTCCGGGTATTTCTCTGTGGAAGAACTAAACACATTCAGACTGATCAACTCTCGTTTGCAAGGACATCCAACAACGCATGAAGGACTCCCAGGAGTTCGAATTGCATCAGGTTCTTTGGGCCAAGGAATTTCAGTTGCGACCGGAGCTGCACTTGCCAAAAAACTCAATAAGGATTCACATTTGGTTTATGCCCTGTGTGGGGATGGTGAACTTCAGGAAGGACAGAATTGGGAAGCAATTATGTATGCTGCCGGGAACAAAGTAGACAATCTTATTGTGACGGTGGATTATAACGGTCAGCAAATTGATGGATCGCTTGATACTGTTTTGCCAATGGGGAATCTAAGAGCAAAATTTGAGGCTTTTGGATGGGATGTACTTGATATCGAAGAAGGTAATTCGCTTGAAGCCATTATCAAAGGGATGAAGATTGCAAAATCGAAAACCGGAAACGGCAAACCAATTTGTGTGCTTATGCATACCGTAATGGGGAATGGTGTCGATTTTATGATGCATACCCACGATTGGCATGGGAAAGCCCCGAACGATGAACAATTGGAAATTGCATTAGGGCAGAATCCCGTGACTTTAGGCGATTATTAAACTGGAATAAAAAAGCATGAAAAAATATATAGATACCGGTAAAAAAGATACGCGTTCTGGTTTTGGAGCAGGGCTTACTGAATTAGGAAAAACACATCCTAATGTGGTTGCTTTATGTGCAGATCTTACGGGTTCCTTAAAAATGGATGAATTCAAAGAAAATCATCCGGAACGATTCTTTCAAGTGGGTATTGCTGAAGCAAACATGATGGGGCTTGCAGCAGGATTGACCATTGGAGGAAAAATTCCTTTCACCGGAACCTTTGCGAATTTTTCAACCGGAAGAGTATACGACCAAATTAGACAGAGTATCGCTTACAGCGGAAAAAACGTAAAAATTTGCGCTTCTCACGCCGGACTTACCCTTGGTGAAGATGGTGCAACGCATCAAATACTGGAAGACCTAGGACTTATGAAAATGCTTCCGGGAATGACGGTTATAAACACTTGTGACTATAATCAAACGAAGGCAGCAACGATGGCGATTGCAAATCATGATGGCCCTGTTTATTTAAGGTTCGGTCGTCCTAAAGTGGCTAATTTCACGCCGGCCGATCAAGTGTTTGAAATTGGTAAAGCCATTCAACTTCAAGAAGGGAACGATGTTACCATTATAGCTACCGGGCATTTAGTTTGGGAAGCTTTGATTGCTGCCGAACATCTTGCTGCGCAAGGTATTCATGCCGATGTGATTAATATTCACACTATAAAGCCTTTGGATGCAAAAGCAATCTTGGCAAGTGTTGCGAAAACCGGTTGTGTGGTTACCGCAGAAGAACATAATTATTTGGGAGGTTTAGGAGAAAGCGTGTCACGCGTTTTGGCTCAAAATCATCCTGCCCCACAAGAATATATTGCCACCCTAGATACCTTTGGAGAGTCTGGTACTCCGGAACAACTTATGGAAAAATATGGCTTAAATGCTGCCGCTATTGAAAACGCTGCAACGAAAGTTATCGCCAGAAAATAATATCTTTTTTGACCCAAATAAAAAACCTCGCCTTAGCGAGGTTTTTTTATGATCAGTTGATGCTA
>JAHEMY010000169.1 GCA_024643425.1 Flavobacteriaceae bacterium | reverse complement strand
AAGAAACTATAAAAAAATTCCTTCAAAAATATCACAAGAACATAACATTCAACTCTATAAATAGTGTACCTTTGACGCATTATTAATTTATTTTTTTATTTACAATGGAAGGAACAGTTAAGTTTTTCAACGAATCCAAAGGCTACGGTTTCATCACTAACGATGAAACTGGAAAAGACATTTTTGTACACGTAACCGGATTGAACGGGGAATCCCTGAACGAAGGTGACAAAGTAGAATATGAAGAAACAGAAGGAAGAAAAGGAATGGTAGCTACGCACATTCGCGTAATCCACGCCTAAGATATATCGTACCGCTTTTAGATTACAACCCTCCCAAAATTTTGCGGAGGGTTTTTTAATTTAAATTTCTTTTCTCAATAAAGAATCGCTTAATAAGCTCGCTTGCCTCCTCTTCCAGCAATCCTCCCTCCATTTTTGTTTTAGGATGTAGTTTTGTTTTTAAGGCCACACATCCTCGCTGCTCATCGCGAGCCGCATACACAATTCTCGAAATCTGACTCCAAAACAAAGCACCGGCGCACATCTGACAAGGTTCTAAGGTAACATACAATGTACAATCAATAAGATACTTGCCTCCCAAGTAATTTGCCGCAGCGGTAATCGCTTGCATTTCGGCATGGGCTGTAACATCGTTCAAGGTCTCTGTGAGGTTATGTGCTCGAGCAATAATTTGATTTTTTACCACAATCACGGCTCCTATAGGCACCTCGCCTCTTTCCATACCTATTTGAGCTTCTTGCAAAGCTTTCTTCATAAAATAAGTATCGTCTAAAGGTGCTATCATCTTAGTCAATTCAAAGGTACAAATTCATGCTCAAAAGTTATCAAAAGAGTGAATAACTGTATCTTTGTTCCATGCCAAAATCACTTTTGTCAAATATTGAATTTCCCCAGGATCTAAGAAAACTCTCTTTGGACCAACTCCCTGAATTGGCAAAAGAGTTACGTGATTTTATCATTGAGATTGTCGCAACCAAGGAAGGTCATTTAGGTGCAAGTCTGGGAGTGGTCGAACTTACGGTGGCATTGCATTATGTATTTAATACTCCGGAAGATTTATTGGTCTGGGACGTAGGCCATCAAGCTTATGTCCATAAAATTTTAACAGGACGAAGAGCGCAATTTCATACCAACCGCAGATTAGGGGGTATAAGTGGGTTCCCAAAAAGAGACGAAAGCATCTACGACACTTTTGGCGTAGGACATAGCAGCACATCGATTTCTGCAGCTTTAGGAATGGCACTCGCCGCTCAAATGGACGGGAACTTAACGCGCCAACACATTGCTGTGGTGGGCGATGCTTCGATTGCAAGCGGAATGGCTTTTGAAGCCTTGAATCATGCAGGAGTAACCAACACAAACTTGTTGGTAATTTTAAACGACAACGCCATCGGCATTGACCCAAGCATCGGTGCCCTTAAGAAATATCTTACTGAAGTTACGCTAGAGCATCATTCGAAAGCCGGAAATATATTCGAAGCACTCAACTTTAATTATACCGGACCCATCGATGGACATGATATCGACGTCTTGATTAAAGAGTTAAAGCGACTTAAATCGGTTGAAGGTCCGAAACTATTGCATATTATTACTAAAAAAGGCAAGGGCTTAAAGCAAGCAGAAGAAAATCAGGTAACCTATCACGCTCCCGGAAAATTTAATGCTGTAACCGGGGAGCTACTTCCAAAGTCGTTAGAAAAAACCCCACCAAAGTTTCAAGAGGTTTTTGGAAAAACCCTTGTTAGCTTGGCTACACAAAATAAAAATATCTTCGGCATTACACCTGCCATGCCTACAGGGAGCTCTATGAAATTAATGATGGATGTTTTTCCCGAACGCGCGATTGATGTGGGGATTGCCGAGCAACATGCGGTAACGTTAGCAGCCGGGTTAGCCACCCAAGGAAAAATAGTTTTCTGTAACATCTATTCTACCTTTTTACAACGTGGCTACGATCAACTTATCCACGACGTATGTCTTCAAAATTTAAAAGTGATTTTTTGTTTAGATCGTGCAGGATTGGTGGGTGAGGATGGTGCAACGCACCACGGTATTTTTGATTATTCTTTTTTGCGATGCATTCCCAACCTTATCTTATTTGCCCCGCGCAATGAAATCGAATTACGAAACATTTTATTTACTGCGCAGCAAGGGCTTCAACATCCTATTGCCATCAGATACCCCAGAGGCAAAGGTCAAATTCTGGACTGGGAGCTTCCTTTTAAAGCCATTGAAATGGGAACGGGGGTTACACTGAAAGAAGGAAGCGATATTGCTGTTTTAAGTATTGGTACGATTTCAACGAATGTTGAAGAAGCCATAAAGCTTTGCAAGAATCCTGAACAAGTTGGACATTTTGATTTACGGTTCGTAAAACCAATAGATGAACAATTATTGCATACTATTTTCCAAAATTATAGTTCAATCATCACTTTAGAAGATGGCGTTCGAATGGGCGGGTTTGGAAGTGCTATTTCCGAATTTGCTACCCAACACCGTTATAAAAATAGTGTCGAAATTATGGGTATTCCCGATATTTTCCCCGAACACGGCACCATTGAACAGCTCCAAGAAATAACCGGAATTTCGGTACAGGCAATCATTAAAAAAATTAACTCTTTCCAATAAAAAAACCCTCCATCATGGAGGGTTTTTCATTATTTATTCTTCAAATTAATTATCGAATAATCAATTTAGAAGTGTGGCTGTAGTTACCGCCATCTATTTTCACTAAGTAGATACCAGCACTTAAGTTAGAAACGTCAAAACTTGTGTTGTTTCCAATTTCCATATTCTTATTAAATACCACTCTACCGTTCATGTCCATTACAGATACGTTGGTAATTCCTAAACTTACTTTAGAAGCGATGTTGATCGTTTCGTTTGCTGGGTTCGGGTAAATGGTAAAGTTATTGTCGTAGTTGAAATCTGAAGCACCTAAGCTCTCACATTCTGCAGGAACATCAAAAGCTTCAATTCCATCCGTTAAACTTTGTGAAGAACCTTGACTGGCAGATACTCCCAGACCTCTTTTAGCGAAAGCGTTCCAAATAAGACAGTAGTTCGCTCCACCGTTAGCAAGCTCATCGGCTTGTAAAATCGCATCTCTACCATCTACAAATCCTGGGCTGCAAGCTTGTAACTTCATACCATCCATTACTAATTGGAAAGCGATGTTATTTCCTCCTGTTCCATTATAAATATCCGAATCGTAGCCATATTCATCGATAAGGGCCCATGTCATTTCCCATAGCATAGAATTCCAAACAAATCCTACTCCGTGAGGAACAGTAACGTTCCCATTTACATCGGCGTACGTATAATCGTTCACGCTCATATCGGTGGTATACGAAGATTCTCTAATTCCACCTCCATCAACAGATCGACCAGACGCATAATTTGCAAAACCTCTTGGGTCCGCTCCGGTATCTCCTTCTTGCTGAGTAAGAATTAGTCCAAGATAATCACTCCATCCTTCTCCCATTTGCTCTTGGTTTTGAAGACAACCTGTATTGTTTGGACCTCCTGTAAGACGGTTAGAAACACCGTGACCGTATTCGTGCGCGATAATTTCATTGTCTAAAGAACCATCTAATTTTGGCCCTAAATCAACAGCCTGAATAGTAGCATTCCCGCCATTGGCCAATACTTCAGCAATAAGTGCTTCTCCATCGGCATTACTAATCATTAAACAAGGAATGGTCACACTACCTCCAACAGCTCCTCAACCCATCACAAGTGGGTCTCCGGGAATATTATTGACCATAATAACCGCAACCGC
>JAHEMY010000059.1 GCA_024643425.1 Flavobacteriaceae bacterium | reverse complement strand
ATCGGATGAATAAACAAACTCGGTGACATCTTTGTTGTCGGTTTTAAAGATTTTAGTGCTATCACCTTGCCAAGCTAAATTTCCTTTTTGAAGGAACACAATCTTTTCTCCAATTTCCATCACACTGTTCATGTCGTGGGTGTTAATTACAGTGGTGATGTTGTATTCTTTGGTAATCTCCTGAATGAGATTATCAATTACCGTAGCAGTTTTTGGGTCTAATCCTGAATTTGGTTCGTCACAAAATAAGAACCTCGGATTATTGACAATAGCCCGTGCAATTGCCACCCGTTTTTGCATTCCACCCGAGATTTCAGACGGAAACTTTTTATTTGCATTGTCGAGGTTCACCCGCTTAAGGACGGCGTTAACTCGATCTAACATTTCCTCTTTCTTGTTCTTTGTAAACATACGAAGCGGAAACATCACATTTTCTTCCACGGTCATGGAATCGAAGAGGGCTCCTCCCTGAAATACCATGCCTATATGCTCTCTAAGGTCTTTCTTTTCATCATTGTCCATTTCTTGTATGGCTTTATCTCCATAAAAGATAGAGCCTTCATCGGGGTCGAATAAACCCAAAAGGCATTTTAGGAAAACCGTTTTTCCACTTCCGCTTGATCCAATAATAAGGTTCGTTTTTCCTCTTTCAAAGGAAGTTGTTATTCCCTTCAGAATATGCTCGTCACCAAAACTCTTATGTAAATTTTCAACCTTGATCATTAGCCTAAAAGAAGTTGTGTGATTATATAGTTGGCCAAGATAATGAGCACACTGGTCCAAACAAATGAATTAGTACTTGCCTTACCCACTTCCAGTGCTCCACCTTTCATATAAAATCCTTGCCAGGAAGGTACGGTGGCTAAAATAAGGGCAAAGACAAAAGTTTTGATAAATGCATAAACCACATGAAAGGGTTTAAAATCTTGTTGCAAGCCTTGTATAAAAGCGTCCGAGGTACTAAATCCACCATATACCGCAGCGACCCAACCTCCTAGAATTCCTAGGAACATGGCCATAGCGATTACAAAAGGGTAAAATAGTAAGGCGGTGATTTTTGGGAAGACTAGATAATTAAGGGGGTTAATTCCCATAACTTCTAACGCATCAATTTGCTCGGTAACTCGCATGGACCCAATACTTGATGTAATGAAAGATCCCATTTTTCCTGCCATGATAATGGAGATAAAAGTTGGGGCGAATTCAAGAACTACGGATTGTCGTGTGGCAAACCCTACGAGATAGACGGGTATTAAAGGATTGTCAATATTCAAGGCCGTTTGAATGGCCACAACGCCACCCACGAAAAAAGATATAAACGCTACAATTCCAAGCGAATTGATAATTAGCTCATCAATTTCTTTTAAGATCAATTCGCGAAGCACAGAGCCTTTCGTAGGCCGGCTGAACACTTGACCAAGCATGATAAAATAGGAGCCAATATCGGCGAGGTACTTCATACTGCTAAAGTAACAAAATTAGCGTAGTGTTTCTCCTTCAAAACTTTCTTAATCTTGAATTAGTGCTTTTAATTTTTCAAAGATTTCTGTATTCTCGTAGATTCCTCCAAAATTCTCTGCCCCGGGGCCAAAGGCAAATACAGGGACCATGGCACCTGTATGATGTGTCGTTGAAAAACTGGGAACGATGGTATTGTAGTCTCCATTCTGATAGCCTAAAGAAAATCCACCCGTCTCGTGGTCGGCGGTAACAACCACTAAGGTTTCGCCATCATGCTTCGCAAAATCAAGAACAACACCTAAGGTGTTATCAAAATCAATAAGTTCACTAATTAAGTAATCGGCTTGATTGTCATGCCCGCCCCAGTCAATTTGTGATCCCTCAGCCATCAGAAAGAATCCTTTATTATCATGTGAAAGAAATTTCATCGCCATTTCGGTAGCATCGGGTAGAAAATTTCCACGACCTTCTAACATGGTGGGCATGTCCTTTCTGGCAAGTAAATACCCTATTTTTTTGGCGCCGGAATGCGGATTTAAATGCAGGGTGTCTATAACAAAATCGTTCAGCTCGAATTGAGTGATGAGGTTTTTGCCATCTTTTCGATTATTGAAATATTTCAATCCTGATGCGGCAAAATAGTCGATATCCGATTCCGGAAGAAAGGCGGCAATATCCTCTGCCGAGTTTCTATTTTTTACGTGCGCATAGAAACAAGCCGGCGTTGCATGGGTGATGGATGAGGTCGCAATCAAACCCGAATGCATCCCTTTTTTTGAAATCAAGTCGATGATTGTTTCCAAAGAGTTATACTCAGTATCCATACCTATTACTCCGTTTGCTGTTTTTTTTCCTGAGGCAAAGGCAGTGGCTGCTGCTGCCGAATCGGGGATTAACTCATCCGAGGACGACACCTTTATAAGTCCGACAATTGGAAATCGTTCATAATTAACGGGTTCTTTTTTATAGAACTGCGCAGCAGAAACCTGACTCAGTCCGGTTCCGTCACCGATAAGTAGAATGATATTTTTTGGTTTTTTTACTTTTGCGGACGGAGGATTTGTCACTTCATATTTCCCACATGAAATAAGTAGTGCCGAAAACCCAAGGATGTAGATTAATTTCATTGAATGGAATTAGGAGGTAAATGTATCCACTTCGCACTTGATAATAATCGAAATAAGTTAAAATAGTTTTTTCTTAACATTGGCCCATCGGTATTTTCTAATAAAAGCACCTTCTTCAGGAGTTACAATAAATTCCGACGGCGCCTTAAAGTAACCTCGCAAACAATCAAAAAAATACGAAACACTTTTTTTCTTCATTCCTAATTTCATAGATGCGATCAAACTAAGCCAAAAACCGTAGCGCATTTTTTTAAAACTAGCTCCTTGAAGGAAGCGAGCATTTTTGGAATAGGATGCCCCCGTTGGTTTTAAATGCTTTACATGAAGGGATGGATCTGTTTGTATTTCCCAGCCATGGTATCTAGCTAATAGCTCATCAACGGTATCCCAGCCAATCGATGGTTTTAAACCGCCAATATCCTGAAAACATTCTTTTCGGTATATTTTTAAAGGCCCTCGAACCTTTGTTTTTTCTGAAATTGCTTCATATACCCATTGGTTACCTTCCTGGATGTATAAGTTTCCGGAGGCCATCCCTAGTCTTGGGCTTGATTTAAAAAGGGAAACGATTCGTTCTAAATAGTCCGTTGGCAATTCGAGATCCGCATCAAATTTTCCAATCAAATCATATTCATGATTCAAAACATTGAAACCTTTATAAAATGCACTTATTACTTTGGCTCCCGGTGAATGGGTGTCTTCGGAATCGTTGTAAACAGATTCGATAAAATCGAATTGTTTCGAGAAGTGATCTATAATCTGCTGACTTTCATCCGTTGAATGATCGTTCACTAAAACAACCTTTTCAGGCAGTAGCGTTTGTGACACCAAGGAGGTAAGCATTTGGTGCAAATAAGCCGCTTCGTTGTATACCGGGATGATTAAAACCAACTTCATTGCACAAAAGTATTATTTAATCTTCACTATTGTAGTAAAAACAATAAGGACTAGGGAATGTGTTCCTTATACACGAACCGCATACACCAAATAATAGCGCGGTGTAAAGCGTCTTAATATGGGGCGAATCCCAACCTTTTTCACCGGATTGGTGAATTTCTCACGCTTTTTAATTTTCCATCCGGCCTTTTCCAAGAGCCAATCAAATTGCCAATCTTCAAACTCGTGGTAATGCCGATCGCGCTCATCCGACGCACTGCGATAGGCTGAAGCGAACCACAGTTTTAAGGGAACCGAAGCAACAAGCTTTTTGGCTTTGATATCGTTCAAAACATTGAAAGGAGAGACTAGGTGCTCAAAAATTTCAAATGCCGTTACCACGTCGTAGGAATTATCTTTTACAGCAGAAGTATCAAGATCAAGGTCTTCACCGCTGGTGTTGAAAACATTAAAATTGTTTTCCTTAAGAATTTCCGAAAAGGGATTGGTAACGCCTAAATCAAGAATCTTATCTTCCGGAGTCAATACACTTTGAACAAAGCGCAAGGTGTGTTTGTAGCGTTTTTTCGGGTATTTGCCTTCATACATAATTATACACGGTATACTATGGCATTGATATTCATTCCCGCTCCTACACTGGCAAAGATAATAATGTCGCCCTTTGACACAGAGTGCCCTTCCAAATTGCCTTTTAGGATCAAATCGTATAAGGTAGGTACTGTGGCAACACTAGAATTTCCTAATTTGTTTATGGTCATCGGCATAACATCCTTCGGAGCTTCTTTTCCGTAAATTTTATAAAATCGTTGAATGATTGCTTCGTCCATCTTTTCATTCGCCTGATGAATAAGAACTTTCTTTACTTCATCGATAGAGATATT
This sequence comes from Flavobacteriaceae bacterium, assembly GCA_024643425.1. Taxonomy (GTDB): domain Bacteria; phylum Bacteroidota; class Bacteroidia; order Flavobacteriales; family Flavobacteriaceae; genus JAHEMY01. The sequence continues at coordinate 10,058 of JAHEMY010000059.1, read as the reverse complement.
TGCTTTTGCCAAACATGTGCGCATGGCGTCGGGAACATGAGTGATGGCAAACTCATAAATTTTTCTACCGTACATTTTTATATAACGTCGAGCGTCACTTACGTCTTGATTATACGATTCGCCAAAATAGATGAAATGTGCTTCGTCGTAAGCAAAAGTAGCCGAGTGGTGCGATAAAATCCCTGAAGTTCCGTCGTTGGTAAATTCAAGTACGGCTGCTCCAGCCCCATCGCTGTAAATCATCGAATCACGATCGTGTTGATCGACTACTCGAGATAATGCTTCGGCGCCGATAACGAGGCATTTTTGCGCCATTCCCGCCTTCATAAAGGCAAAGCCTTGGATCATTCCTTCGACCCAACCCGGGCATCCAAAGAGAATGTCGTAGGCAACACAATTCGGATTTTTAATTTTCAAGAGGTGCTTCACTCGAGAAGCAAGACTGGGTACGGTATCACTTTGCACTGTACCGTGTTTCACATCGCCATAATTATGGGCAACAATGATGTAATTAAGGTCTTCTCGATCAATTTTTGCATCCTCAATGGCTTTTTCGGCCGCAAAGGTGGCAATCTCAGAAGTAACCTTATTATCTTTTATATAACGTCGCTCGGAGATTCCGGTAATTGCTTTGAATTTCTCAATAATTACCGAATTTTCATGGGTAAGTGGAGAGCCGTCTTCGTTAAAAAAACTATGTTTTTCAAATCCTTCATTAGTGGCAACTTCACTGGGGATATAGCTGCCGGTTCCCGAGATGATAACATTCATAGTACAAATTTTATTAAAGGTACTGAAAAGAATTTTCTAATTGAAATAAAAACCCCTCTAGGAGGGGTTTCAATACTATTTCTTATGCTTCCATAAACGCTTCAATAGGCGTACAAGTACATATTAAGTTTCGATCTCCATACGCATCGTCTACACGTCGCACAGATGGCCAAAACTTATTATCTGCAACATAGTCCAAAGGAAAAGATGCTTTTTCTCTGGAATATGGAAAGTCCCATGCGTCGCTAGTAGCCATGGCAAGGGTGTGAGGAGCATTTTTTAAAGGATTGTTCGGATTGTCTTTGTCGGCTTCTTCGATTTCTTTTCTAATTGAAATCATCGCATCACAGAAACGATCTAGCTCTTCTTTGCTTTCACTTTCTGTAGGTTCTACCATGATGGTACCTGCTACAGGGAAGGAAACGGTGGGCGCATGAAATCCGTAGTCCATCAAGCGCTTGGCTATATCGGTTACCTCGATGCCATTTTCCTTGAAAGGACGACAATCTAAAATCATTTCGTGCGCTGCACGGCCTTTTTCACCTGTGTAAAGCGTGGCATACTGACCATTGAGACGTTCCTTGATGTAATTCGCATTTAGGATTGCATATTCTGTGGATTTTTTTAATCCGGAAGCACCTAGCATACAAATATATCCATAGGAAATGAGGCAGGCCAAGGCGCTACCCCAAGGAGCTGCAGAAATTGCAGTAATTGCTTGAGTTCCTCCTGTATGTATCACGGGATTTGACGGTAAAAAGGGAACTAATTGCTTCGCAACACAAATAGGTCCTACCCCTGGGCCACCACCACCGTGGGGGATGGCGAAGGTTTTATGTAAATTCAAATGACAAACATCGGCGCCAATGGCACCCGGATTGGTTAAAGCCACCTGAGCGTTCATATTGGCACCGTCCATGTACACCTGACCTCCATTTTCATGAATAATACTGGTAATTTCTTTAATGGCACTTTCATAAACTCCATGGGTTGATGGATAGGTAACCATCAAACAGGATAAGTTGTCTTTGTAGGCTTCAGCTTTTTCACGTAAATCGTCTACATCGATATTTCCATTTTCGGAAGCCTTAGTCACTACGACTTGCATACCGGCCATCACAGCACTCGCGGGATTGGTTCCGTGCGCCGAAGATGGAATTAAACAAATATTTCGATGTTTATCGCCTCTAGATTCGTGGTATGCACGAATCACCATGAGTCCTGCATATTCACCTTGAGCACCGGAATTAGGTTGCAAGGAGGTTCCTGCAAATCCGGTAATTTCGGTTAGCTGATCTTCAAGTTTTTTAAGCATTAATTGATACCCTTGAGCCTGCTTTACAGGTACAAAAGGGTGGATGTTTCCCCAATTTGGATCGCTTAACGGAAGCATTTCAGTTGCCGCATTTAGTTTCATGGTACATGAGCCTAAGGAGATCATCGAATGATTCAAGGCTAGATCCTTTCGTTCTAATTTTTTAATATATCGCATCAAATCTGTTTCGGAATGATACTTATTAAAAACCTCTTGTGTCATGAATTCCGTCTTGCGATCTACTTCTTTTGGAATCGCATTTCCAGGCTTTATTTCTGAAAGAATTAAAGGTTGCTTTCCAGCTGCCTCACTGAACACTGATAAAATGTTGTTCAGGTCTTTAACATTGATGGTTTCGTTGAGTGAAATAGAAACCGTATTCTCATTGGGATAATAAAAATTGATCTTTTTCTTTTCTGAAATCTTTCTAATCAAAGGCACATCGGCCTCCACCGCAACCGTGTCGAAATACATCTCGTTCAGTTGTTTGAATCCAAGGCTGTTCAGGCCGTCTGAAAGAGTCGTTGCGGCATGATGAACTTTTCTTGCAATGTACCGCAATCCTTCAGGACCGTGATATACGGCATACATTCCTGCCATTACTGCTAATAAAACTTGCGCAGTACAGATGTTTGAAGTTGCCTTGTCCCTCTTTATATGTTGTTCTCTTGTTTGAAGTGCCATACGAAGGGCTCGATTCCCATCAATATCCCTTGTTACTCCAATAATTCGTCCTGGAATATGTCGTTTGTATTCTTCCAGGGTTGCAAAATATGCAGCATGTGGCCCGCCATATCCTAACGGAATACCAAAGCGTTGTGTAGTACCCACCACAACATCGGCTCCAAAATTTCCGGGAGATTCGAGAAGCACTAAACTCAATATATCTGCAGCAAAAGCTACTTTGATATTAGCCGCTTTTGCTTGCGCTACAAAATCTTTGAAGTTATGAACGGTTCCTGCACGTCCGGGATATTGCAACAGGATGCCGAAATACTCGTTTGAGAAGTCAAATTTTTCATGATCCCCCACAACAATTTCAATTCCTATTGGTGTAGCTCTCGTATATAGCAAAGAAAGAATTTGTGGAAGCACTTCTTCAGAAACAAAAAACTTGTTTACGTCATTTTTCTTCTGATCACGATCGCGCACCGCAAACAATAATGCCATTGCCTCGGCTGCAGCGGTGGCTTCATCCAACAACGAAGCGTTGGCCAATTCCATTCCGGTAAGATCGGTGATCATGGTTTGGTAATTCAATAAAGCTTCTAATCTACCCTGTGCAATTTCAGCTTGATAAGGCGTATAAGCCGTATACCATCCCGGATTTTCTAGAATGTTTCTCTGGATTACCGAAGGGGTGTTTGAAGCGTGATACCCTAACCCGATATAGGTTTTGAACACCTGATTCATTTCAGCCAATTCGTTGATATGTTCCAAGAATTCTTGTTCGCTTAGAGCCTCATCTAATTGAAGGTCTTGTTTTAATCGAATGTCGTTAGGAATAGTTTCATTTATCAATTGTTCCATACTTTCAACACCAATGGTTTTTAGCATTGCAGGTAAGTCGGAGTTTCTCGGACCAATATGTCTTAAAGCGAAAGAATCAGTATTCATCAAAGTGTGATTAAAATTTTGGCAAAATTACAATTTAAAACCAATTTTCGTAAGTATTTAACGTAGAGAAAGCACATTATTTTTCAACCATTTAACCTTCTTACTAACACTTTGGCTATTTTTGTTTCATGGCCTTTTTCAAAGGAATTTTAAATTTTTATATCGAAAGCAGCATCCATGTTTCCCTTGCCGTGTGTTGCTTTGTTTTAATGAGTTTTTGGAGTTTTGAAATTGCCTTGGATTGGGCCTTCATGGGGTTTATTTTTTCAGGATCAATTACAGGGTATAATTTCGTAAAGTATGCTCCATTCGCAGGCTTTCATCATCGAAGTCTTGCGCGTAATTTGAAAGTGATTCAAGTTTTTTCTTTTTGCTTCTTTTTACTTTTCGTGTATTTCTTTTTTCAAATGCCTCTTGAAATAAAACTTTGGAGTATCGGATTAGGAATTCCTACCCTGTTGTATGCCATACCTTTTTTAAAGAGTAAAAGTCTGCGCAGTTTCTCAGGACTAAAAATTTTTATTGTAGCCCTTGTTTGGGCAGGGGTTACCGTAATGCTGCCCTGGATCTGGGGGTCTTCTTCGGAAGGGAGTTTATGGATTACCGTTATACAACGCTTTCTTTGGGTAATTGTATTAATCATCCCATTTGAAATAAGGGATTTAGTGTTTGATAGCGCCGATTTGGGAACCATTCCACAGCAGATTGGAATTCAGAAAACGAAGCAGTTAGGGATGCTCCTCCTGTTAATAGTGTTTTTTTTGGAGTTTTTGAAAAGAGAAATAGCTTTTCCGGAAATTGTGTGGCTTTTCTTGATGCTTATTTTGACTGCCGTGTTTGTGAAATTATCAACTAAAAACCAATCGATCTATTTTGCTTCTTTTTGGGTAGAATCGGTGCCAATTGTTTCCGCAGTACTCTTTTTGCTGATGAAAAGTTATTTGTTTAGTTCACTTTGAAGGCGCTCTTTGAGCTTTAATTTCTCGGCCTGTGAAATCGTTTTAACCTGCGCTTTATTCAGAATTTCTGTTAGCTTTTGATTCTGGCTGGTGTACTTGCGACAAGCTCGGCAAAGGAAGAGATGAAGGTGTAGCTTTATTTTCTCCCAAAATGAAGCTTCCTCATACTGTGCTTTATCACAAATAGTATTGGCATCCGTGCAAGGTAGGTTGATTTTCATTTTTTAAACCAGTTAGATTCTAAACACTCGGCCAAAGCTGTCCGAGCACGATGGATGATTACCCAGAGGTTAGACGGAGTGATATTAAATTCATTACAAATAGTTTCAGTGTCAATCTCATCCATCGTTTTCATTTTGAAGATTGTCGCGTGTTTTTCATTAATCGAATCCAAACAACTAAGAATAGCTAGACCCAGCTCTTCATTTTCCATAACTTCCTGAGCGGTCTTATCCGATTGGTCCATAACCCTTTCCTCTAACCAATCACCTTCATTTTCATCCTCGTTGAACTGAATGCGCACTTCCGCTTTTCCTTTTTTGCTGTTTGATTTGCGATAATAGTCGATGATCTTGCGTTTCAAAATGGCAATAAGCCACGTCCGCTCGGTAGATTCACCCTTAAAATTGTCCTTGGATTTTAAGCCTGCTAAAAAAGTGTCGGATATAATGTCCTGAGCCAAATCATGGTCGTTCACCCTCACAATCGTGTAGTTGTATAGATAGTCGGAATAACGATCTACCCATAATTCTGGTTGTAAAAGCTTTGAGGACATAGCAATCGCATCTAAGTCTTTCAAAAGTAGGAAAGATTTTAAGATAAATGGTTAGTTCTGCGTGATAAGTCCTGCACGTCGAAGAAGTGCTTCAGGATTGGGTTTACGCCCTCTGAATTGAACAAATAAATCCATGGGATCTTCTGTTCCTCCTCTAGAAAGTATGAAATTTTTAAACTTTGAAGCGACCTCTTGGTTGAAGATACCTTCCTGTTTAAAATATTCAAACGCATCGGCATCCAAAACCTCAGCCCATTTATAGCTGTAATACCCTGCTGAATACCCTCCTTGAAAGATATGTGAGAACGAAGTGCTCATGCAGGTTTCAGGGGTTTCAGGGTACAAAATTGTTTCAGAAAAAATACGGTCTTCAAAGTCTTTTACTTTCGAAATCACAGAAGGATCCTTTCCGTGCCAGCCCATATCCAATAAGCCAAAACTTATTTGTCGGAGAGTCTGCATTCCTTCATGAAAGGTTGAAGAATCTTTGATTTTTTGAACCAAATCCATGGGAATTAAAGCACCCGTTTCAAAATGGGTAGCGAAAAGTTCCAAAGTTTCTTTTTCGTAACACCAGTTTTCTAGAACCTGACTCGGTAATTCCACGAAATCCCAATACACATTAGTTCCCGATAGTCCCGGGTACGTGGTATTTGCCAACATGCCATGAAGGGCATGTCCAAATTCATGGAAGAGGGTGGTTACTTCGTTAAAAGTGAGCAATGCCGGCTTGCTTGGTGTAGGTTTTGTGAAATTACAGACGATGGATACATGAGGTCGTTCATTCTCTTCTTCCACAATTTGTTGAGGTTTGAAGCTTGTCATCCAAGCACCATCTCGTTTACCGGGACGCGGGTGAAAATCTGCATAGAACAAGGCTACAAAAACACCCTCTTGATCCACGACGCGATAGGTTTTAACATCGGGATGGTAAACTTCAATGTCTTGTGTTTGTTCAAACCGGAGTCCGTAAAGCTTTTGTGCAACCGTAAAAATACCGGCAATTACTTTTTCCAGTTGGAAATAAGGCTTTAAAAGTTCGTCGTCCAATTGAAATTTTTCTTGACGCAGTTTTTCTGCATAATAGGCACCGTCCCATTTTTGCAGGCGATCGATTCCATCCAATTTTTTGGCAAAGGACGCTAATTCGTCAAATTCTTTTTGCGCCGCAGGTTTTGCTTTTGAGAGTAAGTCGTTTAGAAAACTCGTCACTTTCTCCGGGGATTGTGCCATGCGTTCTTCAAGCACGAAATGCGCATGCGATTCATAGCCTAAAAGTTGGGCTCTGGAATGACGAAGCTGCACGATTTTTAGAACAGTTTCTTCATTATTGTTATCGTTCTCTTGAAAACCTTTTGCGCCGAAAGCCAAGGATAATTTTTTACGAAGCTCCCTGTTTTCAGCATATTTCATAAAAGGAATATAGCTTGGGTAATCTAAAGTTACCATCCATCCTTCCTTACCGCGTTCTTTTGCGGTGGCCGCACTAGCTTCAATAAAATCTTCCGTAAGACCGGCAAGATCATCGGCACTAGTGATATGTAATTCGTAAGCATTTGTTTCGGCCAAAACATGCTCGCCAAAAGTTAAGGTAAGCTTTGATAATTCGGTGTCAATGGCACGAAGCTTATTCTTTTTTTCCTCCTTCAAGTGTGCGCCATTCCTTACAAACCCCTTGTATTGCTTGTCTAGGAGCATGCTTTGCTCTGCGTCGAGGTCTAGACTATTTTTGCTCTCAAAAACTTGGCTTACGCGTGCGAAAAGCGTTTCATTCAACAGCAAATCATTTTTAAATTCTGAAAGTAACGGAGAGACGGTTTGCGCAATTTGTTGCAATTCCGGATTCGTTTCAGCGCTATTGAGATTATAGAAAATGCTTGTGACCCGATCTAAGGATTTTCCACTTCGATCCAAGGCCTCAATGGTATTTTGAAACGTTGGGGCCTCTGTTTGATGGGCAATGGCTTCAATTTCTTCCTTTGACTGCTGAATTAATAATTCAATAGCGGGAAGGAAGTGTTCGTTCTTAATTTGAGAAAAGGGCGCCTCGTTAAAAGGCACTAACAGTGGATTATTCATTATTTTTTTAGTTCTTCAGCACCTTTAATAACTTTTGCTTTCAAGCCTTCTTTGTAGGCGATAATTCGATCCAGCACTTGTGAATTGTTTGAACCAATAATTTGTGCCGCTAAGATTCCGGCATTTTTTGCTCCGTTTAAAGCTACTGTTGCTACAGGAACCCCTCCGGGCATTTGCAATATGGAAAGGACTGAATCCCAACCGTCGATAGAATTGCTCGACTTCACAGGAACACCAATAACGGGCAAGGGAGATAGCGAGGCAATCATTCCCGGTAAATGAGCGGCACCTCCGGCACCTGCGATAATCACAGAAATACCGCGAAGATGGGCATTTTTACCATAATCGAACATTTTTTCAGGGGTACGGTGGGCCGAAACGATATCCACTTCATTTTCGATGTTTAATTCGTTCAGAACATCGATGGCTTCCTGCATAACAGGTAAGTCACTCGTACTTCCCATAATGATTCCTACTTTACTCATAAGTTCCTTATTTGCTAATTACTTGAATGGTATTTTTTACAATTTCAGCTGTTTTTCTAGCTTCATTGATGTCTTCATCTACTATGGTAACATGTCCCATTTTACGGAAGGGACGAGTTTCCTTTTTGCCGTAAATATGAGGGGTCACTCCTTCCATGGCCAGTATTTCTTCGATATTTTTATACAATACTTGGCCCGTATGTCCTTCAGCTCCAACCAAATTTACCATAATTCCGCCAACCTTGCTATCTGTTTTACCCAAAGGAAGGTTTAAAACGGCACGTAGGTGTTGCTCGAACTGGTTGGTATAACTCGCCTCGATGCTGTAATGACCACTGTTATGCGGACGAGGAGCAACTTCATTCACCAAAATTTCGTCAGTTTCCGTTTGAAACATTTCCACGGCCAGCAAGCCAACATGTTCAAATGCTTCGGAAACCTTTTGAGCGACGTCACGCACTTTTTTGGCAATAGCGTCAGGGATTCGCGCCGGGCAAATCACATACTCCACTTGATTGGCTTCCGGATGAAATTCCATTTCGACCACAGGATACGTTCTTACTTCTCCGGATGCATTTCTAGCTACAATAACCGCTAGTTCATTTTTAAAAGGAATCAAGGCTTCGGCGATACAACTTCCTTTTGAAAGGCTTTCTAAATCCTCAATTTTTCTAATTACACTTACTCCTTTACCGTCATAACCACCCGTGCTGCTCTTCCAAACAAAAGGCAGCTTTTGTGCTCCATTGTGCACGGTAGTTTTTAAATCTTCCAAATTTTTAAACATTGAAAAGGGCGCTGTTGGAATTCTATGCGTTTTGTAAAACTGCTTTTGAACACTCTTATCCTGAATGGATTTCAATGTTTTTGAGGAGGGATATACTTTTTTACCTTCCGCTTCTAGCTGAGCCAATGCTTGAACATTGACGCCTTCAATCTCAATCGTAAGCACATCGACTTTACTTCCGAAGGAGTAAACAGTATCGAAGTCCATTAAATCGCCTTGTTCAAAGTAATCGCAGGAGATCTTGCAAGGTGCTTCTTTGCTGGGGTCCAGCACATGTGTTTGGATGTCAAATTTACGAGTTTCGTACAGGAGCATTTTGCCTAATTGGCCGCCACCTAGAATTCCCAAAGTGAAATTGGAAGAAAAATAATTTGCCATAGCGCAAAGGTACAATCTTCTTTGAATTGGACGCAAACAAAAATTGAGATTCAAGTACTTGAAAACGTCTTTCCTGAACAAGCCTTAGAAAATATTTTTATGTGCAGATGAAATGGTATCTTTGCATGCTCAAAGTAAGAAAGTTTAAAAATATCATTCAGTAAGAAATTAATATCAATGAAAAACATCGTACTATTTGGCCCTCCAGGAGCAGGAAAAGGAACGCAAGCAGAAATTTTGAAAGAAAAGTATCAATTGGTACATATCTCTACCGGAGATGTATTTCGCTACAATATTAAAAATGCAACCGAATTAGGGAATTTAGCAAAATCGTACATGGATAAAGGGCATTTGGTTCCCGATGAGGTGACCATAAACATGCTAAAAGCAGAAGTTGAAAAGCGTCCTGAAGCCAATGGATTTATCTTTGACGGCTTTCCAAGAACCGAAGCACAGGCGGAGGCTTTATCAGACTTGATGGAGGAAAAAGGTACCCAGATCAATGGGATGGTTGCTTTGGAAGTAGCCGATGAAATTCTTGTTGGCAGACTTTTAGAGCGCGGAAAATTAAGTGGACGCGCCGACGATGCCAATGAGGCCGTTATTAGAGAGCGTATTGCAGAATACTACCGCAAGACCGATATATTGAAAAGTTATTATCAAAAGCAGGATCATTACCACGGCGTGGATGGTGTGGGGAGTATTGAAGAAATTACCCAACGCCTTTGCGAGGTATTTGATCGCCTATAAAATACGTTATGACCGAAGGAAATTTTGTTGATTATGTAAAGGTTCATATCACTTCCGGAAAAGGAGGGCAAGGGAGTAAACACCTTCGTCGGGAAAAGTATATCCCGAAAGGAGGCCCGGATGGCGGTGATGGAGGCCGTGG
>JAHEMY010000168.1 GCA_024643425.1 Flavobacteriaceae bacterium | reverse complement strand
CGACCAGGCAAATCAGGGCTTTGCTGTCTTGCCTTTTTTTAAGGGCATATACTTTGCTTACGGCCGTTTCGTTGGTGGCATCGCAACCAATGCCCCAGATGGTATCGGTGGGGTATAGTATGAGTCCGCCTTTTTCCAATACCGAGATGGCTTTGTTGATTTCCTCTGTCAATTTAATGGTTTCAGATTATTTTTAAATAACGGGTCTCAGGTTAAAATAGTCTGACATGTCACTTCATTCCTTACGATTATCATCTTTATCCAAGTTAATATGTTTCAAACTTATTTTTTGAAACCCAATTATTGGAATGGGATCTTTAGGCCAAAGTTGATCGTGTATGGTAAGAATATCGTTAATCATTGACATTGCCTTAAACCAAAGATCGTCATTTTTTTGGTGGGAGATTTATAAACAAAGGGATATCTTGAATCTTTTCGGAAGCACTCCTTGGAGGATATAATATACCCCACGCGCCTATCGCTGCAATGTCCGATTTTTGAATTGAATTATAATGGCGCTATTTCCATGATTTGTAAGGAAGCGTATTCCTTTTTTTATCATAAGTAAAATGAATTTTGCAATTTCCAATAATGGACTCCAGAGGTTTTAAGTGCTCCTGGTATATCGAATGCATCCAGTTCTTTGGGTAAATCAAATCGTCATCACAAGTTACGATTGCTTCTTCCGGAAATTTCTCGAGGCTATGGATCTGTTTTCCTTGAGAACAAGTCATATAGGCTTAGTGGATATCAAAAAGATCCGATTGCAACGATGATATTTTGTCCGGAACCTTGCCATTTGATTATTATTTAGCCAAAGTACTATTTTTTTGGGCCAATTTTTTAGTCGGTTTATTCAACAACGGGCAGTAATTTTAAAAATTTCAAATATTTATTTTGCTGATATGAAAAACGCCATTTTTCATCTTCATAATCCTTTTTTGGGGGTAAGGTCCTATTTGCCGCCATATCAAAAATTAGTGCAAGTGAATCAGAATTTTCGTAGAAATGGGCATGTTGGTTCAAGTCACTTATTATTTTCAACGACGATGGACAAATGAGGGGTTTTTGATAAGCAAATGCCAAGTTGAACGCACCGGTAATCTTATATTTGAGATAGCCCTGTTCCGCTAACGATACCGGTGCCATGATATAATCGGAAAGTTTGAGATAGGTGTGGAAATCAGGATCTTCTAAAAATTCATCAAAAATCTGAAAATGGTCTATTATACCCGATTGTTCAATGGTATTTAAGAAGTCACGTGTTTCCCGCTTATTTTTATTGGCTTTTCCCAACAAAATAAACTTGATTTTATTTTCGGGATTCATTTTTTTCACTCCCTCGATAAAGGTGACATAATCCCTTCTATCAAAATTGATTTCGCCAGGAATGCTAATCCAAATGTTATCACTTTTAACAATGTTTTCTTTTAAACCATATTCGGGAAAAAATATGGGATAAAATGATTCAAGATAAATGTTCTTATTGTTTAGGTTCACCGAATTCAATAAAAAATCATTGAGAACGAAATACCTGTTGATTTTGGTGCTGATAAGTTTCTGTGAAAAACTTTGATTGAGTTTTTTCAAGTTATGAATAATGCCATAGCACTTGGAAGAGGGCGATATCAAAAGGGCCAAGGCAATGATTTCTTTATTTGAACTAGCGGTATTGAAAATAATTCTTTCGAACGGTGTTGCCTTAAGATAATTAAATAATTTCAGCCAATTAAATATTCTACCGAGAATAAATGAGGCAGCCCTGGGATCATATGTCCGGATATGCTCCAGCCTATTTTTTTGAGCTTCAATTTGTAATAATAATTTAGGGTTGACAATTAAAGTAACCTTATATCCGGCTTCGGAAAACATTTTTATTTGGCTATACAGACACTCTTGGTGGTAGGTTGTGAATTCAAGTATGGCAACTCTCTTGTCGGGCATAATTAAATTATGTTAAAGCCAAAGATACAGGAAGACTTTTATATTTTTGTCTTATGCTTATAAATACAAAGGAGAATCCACAAATATCGATCATCGTCAGCACGTACAATTCAGAGGCTTGGCTCCAAAAGGTATTATGGGGTTTTAACTGCCAAACCTTCAAAGATTTTGAAGTGGTGATCGCCGACGACGGCTCGGGTCCAAAAACCAAGGAGCTGATCGATTCCATGGCCGGGCAGGTATGTTATCCTATTAAGCATGTTTGGCATGAAGATGAGGGCTTTCAAAAATCACGCATCTTGAACAAGGCGATCCTTGCCTGTCAGGGCGATTATATTATCATGACCGATGGGGACTGTATTCCCAGGGAAGATTTTGTGGAGGTACATTATATTAATAAGGAATTGGGATATTTTATATCCGGTGGTTATTATATGCTGCCCATGAATATTTCCAAAATGATTACCAAAGAGGATATAGAAAAACAAAAATGCTTCAATATTCAGTGGCTAAAGGATAAGGGTATCCCCAAAACCTTTAAAAATAATAAACTTACCACCAAGGGATTCATTTCTACGCTCTTAAACATGTTTACACCTACCAACGCAAGTTGGAACGGCCATAATTCGTCTGGCTGGAAAAAGGATATCCTAAATGTAAATGGTTTTGATGAGCGGATGCAGTATGGGGGGCAGGACAGGGAATTGGGAGAGCGGCTCTTCAATTTCGGAATTAAATCGAAACAATTACGATACAGTGCGGTTTGTGTGCATTTGGATCACAAAAGAGGTTATAAAACTCCGGAATCCATAGAGAAGAATTTGGCAATCAGAAAAGAGACCAGGAACAACAAAGTGGTATGGACCCATTATGGCATAAGTAAATAATAAGCCAATTCATTTTTTAGCTCCAGTCTTTTCAGTTCCCTAAAACGTTCAAAAACACCGAGGGCGTTCAAATAACATATCGTGATGCCTCTTTTTCCATCGAGGATACCCAACCTCAGGAAATAATGGTTAAAGAATTTCCAAGCTGGTTTAAATAAGTAAAAAAAGTAGTTGAATTTTTTCTCCCGATAAAAGTCTTCCTTGGCCTTGAGCCTACCATAGGTCAACATTTTGGCACGGTAGTCTTCATAATTCTTATAGCAGTAATGGATTAACTTTTCGGATAGTATACCCGAGGAGCCATCTACCTCAAGGGTTTCATGGACTATCTTTCTATCGGAAAATTTGGCTTTGTCTTTCTGGAAAAGCCGATAGTTTTTGTCGGTTTGCCATCCACTGAAACGAAGGGCTTCTTTTTGGAACATGAACTTCCTGTAGAACCAATAGGCCGCATGCGGATTTTCTTCGGAAACGGTTGCCTGGATCTCTTCCCTTAACGCATCGATTACAACTTCATCGGCATCCAGGAAAAGAATCCAGGGATTGCTCGCTTGCGATAGGGCATATGTTTTTTGCATTGTAAAATTGACAAAAGGGTGCTGTATCACTTTTACTTTTGGATGGCTCAACAGATATTCGTAGGTGCCATCTGTACTAAAAGAATCCACAACGATGATTTCATCCGCAAATGCAACAGAATCAATACAGGGTTGAATATAGCCCATTTCATTATAGGCGATTACCAAAGCTGTGATTTTTTGACTCTTTAATTTCATTTTGCTGGAAATTATCGTTAAAATTTTGTTTTAGGCCAAAGTTATAACAAGAAAAAATAAATAAAATTGTCTTTTTGATGAAATTTCCCGGAACTTAAACCGCTACATCGTACTCCCTAAGCGCCTCGTTCAACGAGGTTTTTTTATTGGTGCTCTCTTTTCGCACACCGATGATCAGGGCACAGGGCACCTGATATTCACCGGCCGGAAATTTCTTGACATATCCCCCTGGTA
>JAHEMY010000058.1 GCA_024643425.1 Flavobacteriaceae bacterium | reverse complement strand
ATTCACCTATAACAACACCGATGAAACTTTTAAGCTTTTAGGCGGAACAAAAGAACCGGAAGTTGCCCCGGTCTATGATCCGGTTTTCGAATTGGATGTAATCTACTTTGAAGAAAAAGTTACGTTTATTCAGGCGATAGAGGTTATAAATCCTGAGGGACTCGAAATTCTTGCTGAGGTCTATTATTCGGTTTGTGATGATGAAAAGTGCTTACCTCCGGATACCAAAAGTTTTGAGTTGGACTTGGTTTCAGGAAAGGCTGAAGCAGCTTCTGCGGATATTACAGAAAGCGACTTAGAGAAATCGGCCGCATTGACGTTAAACTTAAAAGGAGCTGAAACATTTGCACCTGAAGAAACAGAGCAAGAAAAAGGCCTCTTTACCATATTTTTATTAGGATTTTTAGGAGGGTTAATTGCCTTACTTACCCCATGTGTTTTCCCAATGATTCCTCTAACGGTTTCGTTCTTCACCAAGAGCGCCCAAAATCGTAAAAAGGGATTGGCAAATGCGATACTTTATGGGCTTTTCATCTTTTTAATCTATGTGCTGTTAAGTTTGCCGTTCCATTTGTTGGATTCATTAGATCCTGAAATTTTGAATAGCATATCGACCAATGTTACTTTGAATGTGGTGTTCTTTGTAATCTTTATGGCCTTTGCATTTTCCTTCTTTGGTTATTATGAAATAACTTTACCACAATCGTGGAGTGCCAAGATGGATAGTAAAGCATCCAGCATTGGAGGCTTTATCGGAATTTTCTTCATGGCGCTTACCTTAGCCATCGTTTCTTTCTCTTGTACAGGACCAATTTTGGGATCTTTGTTAGGAGGATCGCTAAGTAGCGATGGAGGAGCCATGCAGCTTACCGTGGGAATGGGAGGATTTGGATTGGCACTTGCTTTACCGTTCGCGTTATTCGCATTGTTCCCAAACTGGTTGAACTCATTACCTCGAAGTGGTGGATGGTTGAATACCGTTAAGGTTGTTTTAGGATTTATCGAATTGGCCTTAGCGTTCAAATTCTTATCGAATGCCGATCTAGTCGAGCATTGGGGATTGTTAAAACGTGAAATATTCATTGGTATTTGGATTCTTTGTGCTTTAGGACTTGCCTTGTATTTATTTGGACTGATTCGGTTTCCTCACGATGGTCCTAAAAAGGCTAAATTACCCAAAGGGAATTTATTGGTTGGAATTTTAAGCGTAGCATTCTTATTGTATTTGATACCCGGATTAACCAATACAAAATATGCCAATCTAAAATTATTAAGCGGATTCCCGCCGCCCTTATTCTACAGCTTATACGATAAGGGAACCAGTGCTCCGTTAGGACTTGAGGCATATAAGGATTTTGAACAAGGATTGGCCGCGGCAAAAGCAAGTGGAAAACCTATGATGATCGATTTTACCGGATGGGCTTGTGTGAATTGCCGTAAAATGGAAGAACAAGTTTGGAGTGAACCTGAAATTTTCGATGTAATTAATAAAGATTATGTGCTTATATCGCTGTATGTAGATGATCGAAAAGAATTGGAGGAAGTTGAAAAGTTCAATTACTTAAAACCTACCGGCGGCGTAAAACAAATTAAAACCGTAGGGGATAAGTGGGCAACGTTTCAGACAGTAAACTTTAAAAATAACTCTCAGCCCTATTATATTTTGATAGACTCTGAAATGAATTTATTAAACAAACCTGTTGGTTATACTCCGGATGCTAATGAATACCTGGAATGGCTGAACGAAGGTTTGAAAAATCGAGTGCAATAGTTAGATTCCACAAAAAATAGCGCCGCTGTGAAGCGGCGCCAATAACAAACCTAACTTAGTAAACTTCAATTTAGTAATTGATCAATTTTTTATCCCCACAAAAAATATCACCATTACTTAATTCACTAATTCCTATCAAAGATACCGCTCTTGCGGATTTTTTTCTATACGTAAATACACGTAATTTGAAGAGTTAACCTTTTGTTCATATTCCGCTAATAATGAAAAAGTTGAATGCGTATTCAAGTATCTTCTTAACAAGCATAGCGTAAGTAGATTGCAATGAAAGGCTATGCGAAGATTTTCTAATTCTCCACTAAATTTAATGCGTTACTGCAAGTTCAATTACATAAAAGTTATATTTGTGTAAACACTGAACTTTTGAAGCCCATTAACCAAAATTGAAAAGGATTAAATTTTGTTTTCAGCTTAAATAGTTCCTTATTTTTATTAAAAATATGGCTAGAAAAGGATTTATCTTCGACCTGGATGGGGTTATTGTAGATACGGCGAAATATCACTATTTTGCATGGAAGAAATTAGCAGAAGGTATTGGTATATCATTTACAGAAGCCGATAACGAACATCTTAAAGGAGTAAGTCGGATTCGCTCCTTAGAGTTAATTTTAGAGTGGGGAAACAAGGAAATTTCATCGGAAGAATTTAACGCTTTGCTAACGGCAAAAAACGACGATTATCTGAGCTTTGTAAATAAAATGACCAAAGACGAGGTATTACCGGATGTTCCCAGAGTACTGGATTACTTAAGTGATATGAAACAACCCATGGCTCTGGGCTCGGCAAGCAAGAATGCACGCACCATCTTGGATCGAGTAAATTTGTTGAATCGATTTGACTGCGTAGTGGACGGAACCAATGTAAGTAAGGCGAAGCCCGACCCGGAAGTATTTTTAATTGCCGCCGAAGGATTGCACTTACCGCCGGAATCATGTATTGTTTTCGAAGATTCCTTGGCAGGAATTGAGGCAGCGAATATTGCTAATATGATAAGCATCGGAATTGGAGATGCAAACATTTTAAAGGAGGCTCAATTTGTGTTCTCCGATTTTACCAAAATATCAAATGAATTTTTACATCAATTAATCTCAAGAATATGAATCAAGATTATATACAGCCTAACGAATGGAGCATTATAGAAGAAGGATTTGACAAAGAAATGGTCAAATCTTCAGAGAGCTTATTCAGTATTGCAAATGGAGCCATGGGGCAACGAGCAAATTTTGAAGAAACTTATACGGGCCCAACCTTTCAAGGAAGCTATATAGGAGGGGTATATTATCCGGACAAAACACGAGTGGGTTGGTGGAAAAATGGCTATCCAGAATATTTCGCAAAAGTAATTAATGCGCCAAATTGGATTGGAATTAACATGGATATTGATGGTGAGGCCTTCGACCTTAATCGCTGTACCGAAATTAAAAAGTTTAGGAGAGAATTGAACATGAAAGAGGGGTGGTACAAACGCTCCTTTGAAGCAACCATGAACAATGGAGTGCGTTTGGCTATTGAAAGTACACGTATTCTTCACATGGATTTGGATGAGTTAGGAATTATAAATTATCAAGTTACCTTGCTCAATAAGGATGCAGATGTTTTGTTGAAACCTTATTTGGATGGTGGGATTACCAATGAAGATTCAAATTGGGACGATAAGTTTTGGGAAACGCTAAGTGTTTCTGAAGATAACCACCAAGCCTTCATTCGCTCTCGTACCATGAAGACACATTTTGATGTATGTACTTACATGCAATCTAAAATATTTGTAGACGGGATTGAGCGGTCTATGGCATATAAAGCTTCGAAAGGAGAACAATCCATCCGATTGAATTATAAGATTCGATTGGAAAAAGGACAAACAGTGACGCTCCAAAAATATGCAGGGTATACGGTTTCATTAAACCACAAGCCGGAAGCATTGATTTCAGCGGCGAAAAAGAACTTAAGTGAAGGAATATCCTTGGGCTTTGAGAAACTTAAAGAGAGTCAGGCAGCCGCTTGGGCCTCAGTTTGGGAGATGGCCGATATTTCCATTAAAGGAGATGTGAAAGCGCAGCAAGGCATTCGATTTAATATTTTTCAGTTAAATCAAACCTATTCAGGAAAAGACGCCCGACTCAATATTGGCCCAAAAGGATTCACTGGTGAGAAATATGGTGGAAGTACTTATTGGGACACCGAGGCCTACTGCATTCCTTTTTATATGGCGACCAAAGACCAAGAAGTAGCTCGAAACCTATTGACGTATCGTTACAATCATCTGCAAAAGGCCATTGAGAACGCTAAAAAATTAGGGTTTACAAACGGTGCAGCATTGTATCCTATGGTGACCATGAATGGAGAAGAATGCCATAACGAATGGGAAATTACCTTTGAAGAGATTCATCGCAACGGTGCGATTGCCTTTGCGATCTATAATTATGAGCGTTATACAGGGGATGCCTCGTACATTCCTGAAAAAGGACTTGAAGTGCTTATCGGAATTGCTCGTTTTTGGGCACAACGCGCCACCTTCAGCAAGCAGAAAGACAAATACGTAATCTTAGGGGTTACAGGGCCGAATGAATATGAGAACAATGTGAATAATAATTGGTATACCAATTATTTTGCAAAATGGTGCTTAGAATATACCTCGGCCATGGTAAAAAGGGTTTCTGAGGAACATGGCGCAGATTTTAAACGAATTAAAGAAAAGACAAGCATCACTTCAGAGGAAACCGATCAATGGCTTTCCATTGGCGGGAAAATGTATTTTCCTTATTCAGAAGAGCATGGTGTGTATCTTCAGCAAGACGGATTTCTTGATAAAGAATTAATTCCGGTGTCCGAGTTATCAAAAGCACAAAGACCCATCAATCAGAATTGGTCATGGGATCGTATTCTTCGATCGCCATACATCAAACAAGCCGATACATTGCAAGGATTTTATTTCTTTGAAAACGATTTTTCGGTGGAACAATTGGAGAAGCATTTCGATTTCTATGAACCTTTCACAGTACATGAATCTTCCTTGTCGCCTTGCGTGCATAGCATACAAGCGGCAAAGTTGGGAAGAATGGACCAAGCCTATGCTTTCTACCTAAGAACATCCAGATTGGATCTGGACGATTACAATAAAGAAGTAGAAGAAGGCTGTCATATTACAAGTATGGCGGGTACTTGGATGAGTATCGTGGAAGGCTTTGCGGGGATGCGTGTGAGGGAGAACCAATTATATTTTGAGCCTAGAATTCCAAAACAATGGGAGAGTTACGGCTTTAAAATAAATTTTAGAGGAAGTATCTTGAAAGTTCGTTTTGCGGAAGCAGGCAATGAATTTTCTTTGGAAGCTGGAGCACCGGTAGCGATTGTAGTGAATGGGAAAACCGTAAATGTAAAATAACGTAACTAATGAAAATAAATACGGTTGCCATTTGGTTTGCCTTCATTCTTGCTTTTTTGAATGTAGGATGTAAAGATAAAAGTGGAGAAAAAGTGAATCAAGCGGAGATTGCTGCTTCAGAGACTCCTTATTTTAATTGGAAAGGTGCTACCGTTTATTTTCTGCTTACCGATCGATTTAATAATGGCGATCCGAGCAACGATGTAAATTTCGATAGAACAAAAGAGACCGGTGTTTTAAGAGGGTTTCAGGGGGGTGATTTAAAGGGTGTTACGCAAAAAATTAAGGAAGGGTATTTCAACGACTTGGGAGTGAATGCCATATGGATGACCCCAATCATGGAGCAAATTCATGAAGGTGTGGACGAAGGAACTGGTTTTACCTATCCCTTTCATGGGTACTGGATGAAAGATTGGACAGCACTTGACCCGAACTTTGGAACTAAAGAAGACTTGAGTGAATTGGTTTCGGCTGCTCACGATCGTGGTATTCGAGTATTATTGGATGCCGTGATTAACCATACAGGTCCGGTCACCGATTCGGATCCTGCCTGGCCGGAGGAATGGGTACGCCAAGATCCTACCTGTACTTACGAAACGTATGAGTCTATTGTCTATTGTACTTTGGTAGACAACTTACCCGATATGCGTACGGAAAACAACAACGACGTTTCGTTGCCCCCTTCACTCGTTGAAAAATGGAAAAAGGAGGGTAGGTATGAGGCAGAGATGGCTGAATTGGATGCATTCTTTGTCAAAACAGGATTTCCTAAAGCCCCTCGATTTTATATCATGAAGTGGCTTTCCGATTATATTGAAGAATACGGGATTGATGGCTATCGTGTAGATACGGCTAGAAATACAGAAATTAATGTTTGGGAAGAGTTTAGAAAAGTTTGTGATCAATCGTTCGCAAACTGGAAGATGAATCATCCCGATGAAGTTCTGGACGACAACCATTTTTACATGGTTGGTGAATGCTATGGATATTCTATTGATACCGGAATCTATTTTGATGTGGGGAGCGAGCATGTGAATTATTTTAATAACAGTTTCAATGCGCTCATTAATTTTGATTTAAAAACAACCAAAGACAAGACCCTTGAAAGTGTTTTTCGACGCTACGATTCAATCATTCAAAATGAACCGGAAGTGTTTGGCACGTTAAGTTATCTAAATTCCCATGACGATGTAAACTCTTATGATACCATAAGAAGTAAACCCTATGAGTCGGCATTGCGCTTATTACTTGCTCCGGGAGGCGCGCAAATTTATTATGGTGATGAGACTGCACGAAAACTCAATATTACGGGTGCTCAAGGCGATGCTACACTACGTTCCGTTATGAACTGGGAATCGCTAAAAACCGACACCCTTACCCAAAGGATCCTAACCCATTGGCAAAAAATTGGAACCTTTCGCGCAAATCACTTTTCGATTGGAGCGGGAAAACACCAAATTTTAACGGAGGAGCCCTTTACTTTTTCAAGAGTATTAAATGACAAGAACTATAAGGATCAAGTGGTAATGGCCATAGGTGTTCCGAAAGGCTCAAAAAGCATAGTAGTTGGATCGGTTTTTTCTGATGGAACTACCTTAAAAGACGCTTACTCTAATACTTCCGGAATTGTGAAGGACGGAATGGTTTCGTTGGATTCACCATTTGATATAGTCCTCCTTGAACAAGTAAACTAGGTTTAAGGATTGTTCATCAGTTAATTGCGAAATAGCCTAAATTTTCGAAGAATATCGAAAATACCTAAATTATTCCCTCCAATTTAACACCCGAACTGAGAATTTTTAAAATCGAAAACGTTATCGATTGTTTTACTGTTTGTTATGTAAAATTTAAAGGCTAATTTTACCTTAATGAATAGAGAAATTAAACGAATAGCGGTACTTACCAGTGGAGGAGATGCTCCCGGAATGAATGCCGCCATAAGAGCGGTAGTGCGATCTTGCGCCTACCACAACCTTGAATGCGTAGGAGTATTTCGAGGTCTTCAAGGTCTTATTGAAGGTGATTTTAAAGAAATGGGCCCGCGGTCTGTAAAAAATATTATTAATAGAGGGGGGACTTTGCTTAAATCGGCACGATCCACTGAATTTAGAACCAAAGAAGGAAGAAAAAAGGCTTTTGATAATTTACAAAAGGCTGAAATTGATGCCTTAGTGGTGATTGGTGGTGATGGTACTTTTACCGGTGCTAGCGTCTTTAATGGAGAATTTGATTATCCCATTGTTGGGATTCCTGGAACAATCGATAACGATATTAACGGAACCGATTATACTATTGGTTATGACACCGCTTTGAATACGGTGGTGGAAGCCATTGATAAAATTCGAGATACGGCCAATTCGCACAACCGTTTGTTCTTGGTGGAAGTAATGGGCCGCGATGCAGGAGATATAGCCCTAAATGCAGGTATTGGAGCCGGAGCGGAAGAAATATTGATTCCGGAGCAGGATTTAGGGAAAGAGCGATTGATTGCCTCTTTGAAGCGCAGTAAAAAATCGGGCAAATCGTCCAGTATTGTAGTTGTCTCAGAGGGAGATCAAATTGGGAAGAATATTTTTGGATTAGCCGATTATATTAGTGAGAACATGGACGGATACGAAGTTAAAGTAACGGTGCTTGGACATATCCAGCGAGGAGGCTCACCGAGTTGTTACGACCGAGTGCTTGCAAGCCGTTTAGGCGTTGGAGCAGTTGATGCACTTATTGAAGGATACCGTGATATCATGATCGGTATTGCAAATAATAAAATAGTACGTGTTCCCTTTTCAGAAGCTATAAAAGGAGACAACAAAATAGATTTAGATTTAATACGAGTAGCAGACATAACGTCTTTATAAATACAAAAAATTATGACAAAAATTGGAATTAACGGCTTTGGACGAATAGGAAGAATTGCCTTTCGGATTGCCGCACAAAAAAATAATGTAGAAGTAGTAGCCATCAACGATTTACTGGATGTGGATCATTTGGCCTACCTTTTAAAATACGACTCTGTTCACGGAAAATATCCAGGTACCGTTGAAGTTAAAGACGGACATTTGGTAGTCGATGGGAAAACGGTACGCGTGACCGCTGAACGAAATCCTGAAGATTTAAAATGGGACGCAGTAGGTGCGGAGATTGTGATCGATTGCACCGGAATATTTACCACCAAGGATACTGCTGCTGCACATATTAAAGCAGGAGCAAGAAAGGTAGTAATTTCTGCTCCGTCAAAAGATGCGCCAATGTTTGTAATGGGTGTGAACCACATGGATGCAAAACCTGAAGATACCGTAGTATCGAATGCGTCATGTACTACAAATTGTTTAGCCCCGTTAGCAAAAGTAATTCACGATAACCTTGGTATTGTTGAAGGATTAATGACGACCGTTCATGCAACAACTGCCACTCAATTAACCGTGGATGGACCTTCTCGTAAAGATTTTAGAGGAGGAAGAAGTGCCCTTACAAATATTATTCCCGCATCGACGGGTGCGGCAGTGGCGGTTACAAAGGTAATTCCTGCCTTGAACGGTAAACTAACAGGTATGGCATTTCGTGTGCCTACGGCCGATGTTTCTGTGGTAGATTTAACCGTTCGAACCGAAAAGTCGGCGAGTTATGAAGAAGTGAAAAAACTATTTAAGGATGCTTCTGAAGGAGCCTATAAAGGAGTGATTGCATATACAGAAGATTTGGTGGTGTCTCAAGATTTTGTATCCGACCCACATACTTGTAGCTTTGACGCTGATGCCGGAATTGCTTTAAATGATAATTTCTTTAAGCTGGTGGCTTGGTATGATAATGAATATGGCTATTCTTCAAAATTAATCGATTTAGCCTCTCACGTAGCTAGTTTATAAGGGTATGACGTTAATTGCTGATGGTGGTTCTACAAAGTGTGATTGGATTCTTTTAGGCCATGATGGGGAAATATTGTTAAGAACTCGAACGAGAGGACTCAATCCTGCCGTTGTTCCCCAAGAAGAACTCTATGCGAGAATTCGAGAAAATTCAGATTTGGTATCGATTTTAGAAATTGCCGAAATTGTCGATTTCTATGGTGCCGGAGCGGGTACAAAAACTCCTAATGAAATTTTAACCAAAGTCCTTCAAAATTTATTTACCAAAGCGAAAGTTACGGTTAACGAGGATCTATTAGCAGCGGTATATGCCGCTACAACAGAACCGGGAATTATTTGCATTTTAGGAACAGGCTCCAATAGCTGTTATTTTGATGGGGAAAAGATTCATTCTCATGTCCCGTCATTGGGATATGTACTTATGGATGAGGCTAGTGGGAATTACTTCGGAAAGCGATTAATTCGCGATTATTATTATGGTAAAATGCCAGAACCACTGATGAGGCAATTTGAAAAGCGCTTCGATTTGGATCCCGATACCATTAAATTAAATGTTTATCAAAAACCTAATCCCAACACCTATTTAGCTTCTTTCGCGGAGTTTATTTTTACGGCTGAAGAAGTAAACGGTTATTTTTGGCACCTTATCAGTGAAGGAATGAGGCGTTTCATTGAACACCGAGTGCTTTGCTACCGCGAAGCGCAAACCGTTCCTGTGCACTTTATTGGTTCCATTGCCCATTTTTCAGAAGAAATGATACGAAACGCAATGAAGCCTTATCATTTGGAATTAGGGAAAATAATAAGAAGACCCATCGATGGTTTAATAGACTATTACAGAGAACACCGCTTAAAAGTGAAAGGATAACGATGAATTTTCCAAAAGTAAATCCAACACAAACGAACGCTTGGCATCAATTAGAGTCTCATTTCCAAGAAGCTAAAGATATTGGAATGCAGCAGCTTTTTGCGGAAGATTCAGCTCGAGGGGCAAGTTTTTCAATTGCATGGAAGGACTTTTATTTGGATTACTCCAAAAATCGAATCACCAAAAAAACACTTTCGCTTCTTTTTGATTTAGCCAATGAAGTTCAATTGAAAGAAGCCATTGAAGCGCAATTTCGAGGGGATAAAATTAACGAAACGGAACAACGTGCCGTGGGTCATACGGCCCTGAGAAATTTTAAAAAAATGCCCCTAGAAGTAAGTGAAACTCTTGATAAAATGAAGGCTTTTTCTTCAAAAATTATCAATGGAAGTTGGAAAGGGTATTCAGGAAAACCAATTACACATATAGTGAACGTGGGCATTGGTGGCAGTGATTTAGGGCCTGATATGGTTTGTGAAGCGCTCAAATTCTATAAAAATCACCTTGACGTCCGTTTCATTAGTAATGTGGATGGGGATCATGTAATGGAATCTTTGAAAGGCTTACCTCGCGAAACGACCTTGTTCGTTATCGTTTCAAAAACGTTTACGACGCAAGAAACCCTAACAAATGCACAAACCATACGAAAGTGGTTTTTACAAGAGGCTCATGAAGATGCAATTGCGAAACATTTTGTTGCTGTTTCAACCAATTTAGAAGCAGTTGCTGAATTCGGGATGGAGCCCAATAATATATTTCCTATGTGGGATTGGGTAGGAGGGCGTTTTTCTCTCTGGAGTGCCGTAGGTTTAACCATTGCGCTTTCTGTTGGCTATTCAAACTTCGAATCGCTGTTAAAAGGAGCACATGAAATGGATGAACATTTCTTACGCACCGATTTTTCCGAAAACATTCCGGTGGTTCTTGCCATGCTATCTGTTTGGTATAATAATTTTTACGAGTCGGAAAGCGAATGCATCGTACCTTACAGTCAGTATTTAAGTAAGTTCGTTCCATATCTTCAGCAAGGGATTATGGAATCCAATGGAAAAAGTGTGGATCGCAATGGAAACCCAATCGATTATCAAACAGGAACCATTGTATGGGGGAGTACGGGAACCAACGCCCAGCATGCATTTTTTCAATTAATTCATCAAGGAACTAAATTGATTCCAACCGACTTTATTGCATTTAAAAAGTCGTTGTATGGAAATATCGACCATCAAAATAAATTATTGGCAAATTGTTTTGCGCAAACCGAGGCTTTACTTCAAGGCACCTTGGGAACCGATGTAGATTCAAATTTTAAAGCATTTGAAGGAAATAAACCTACGAATACACTATTAATTAACTCACTTACTCCTGAATCTCTGGGCAGTTTAATTGCCCTCTATGAACATAAATTATTTGTTCAAGGGGTGGTTTGGAATATTTTTAGTTACGACCAATGGGGTGTAGAATTAGGAAAAAAATTAGCCAAGGGAACTCTTGCTGCCATTGAGAAAAACGAATTATCCTCAATTTCAAATAGCGCAACTAAGGAATTAATAAAAAAAATTAGTTAATTTTAACAGACCAAGATTTTTATAACCTTCAATAATATTGAAGGTTTTTTATTTTAAGGAGTTAAAAATAATCCACTATAAACACTACTTATGAGTCAAGCCGACAAAAAAATTGATTTAGCAACCGCCATTTCCTGGACCCAAGAATTTCGTGACAACAATCCAAAATCATCTCGAGCATTTTTAGTCTCAGTGCAAGCCATTAATAGTCTGTTAGCCGAAATGGGGAACCCAACAAATCCTGACATCTGCGTTCGAGTATATGTTGGAAAAGACCCAAATTCTAAAGAAGAGAAATTAATTTTGGTAGGAACTGAAGAAGATCGTTCAGGGGTTTATAAAGATTTATTACCAGGTGCCTCTGAAACTTCAGCTGCGCATAATATTTACGATTTTACGAAGCCTTGTCCACCTTTTTGTGATCCAACGAGTCCGTTGAACTAATGGAACCTTATTTAAGAATATTAAGCAACATAGTAGTTTATTTTTCTATGTTCCTTCCCTTTTTGTATTTAAAAGGCTTTACGATTAATGGTAGAGCCTATCGTCTATTTACTTTTTACCTAATGTTTATTGGGTTATTGCAGTATGCTCAAATTCACGTGACTACAGTATGGGGAATGGAAAATATATTCTTATCCCATTTTTATTTTATCGGGCAATTTATTTTGCTTACTCTGTTTTTTTATGAATTGCTGCAAAAGAAATGGATCTATTTTTTAATGGGAGTATCCTTGGTAGTGATTGCCATACAATATGTCTTACATCCGGACTTATTTCCGGTATATAATAAGTTTGGTATATTTTTTACACACATCATCTTAGTAGCTTTGGCACTATTGTACTTATATAAGTCAATGGGGGAGCGGTCTATTTTTCAGCTTATAAGCGTTGGAATAGTTTTATATTTTACATCTACTTCAATTATTTTTTATTCCGGGAATATGGTATTCAATCCAGAAATTTCTCAGGAAGTTATGGAATTGATTATGAACATTAATTCTGTTCTTTATTTCGCATTTCAAATTCTTATATTCGTTGAATGGTGGAAGATTCATTCAATACAGGTACGGAATTCTTAGAGATCATTTTTTTTGCAGTGGGTCTTCTGCTGTTTATGGCTTTAGCCATAGTATTGTTTTTTTATTTCTCTCGAAAGAAAATTATCAAAACGCAATTGGAAAAGGCAAATCTCGAAATTGAATACCAAAAAGAACTCCTTCAATCTACCATTTTAACGCAAGAGGAGGAGCGTAAACGTATTGCGCAAGACCTTCATGATGCCATTAGTTCAAAATTGAACGTAGTTTCTTTAAACGCCAATATGTTATCGGGCAATAATTTAGAAGCTTCCGAAGTAAACAGAATCGGTGAAAGCATTCGAAAGGTTACTACAACGGTGCTTGAAAACTCACGAAGAATTGCACACGATCTATTGCCTCCAACACTCGAAAAGTTCGGATTCCAGGCAGCTTTGGAAGAATTATGTGAAGAAATTGAAGCTACTGAACAATTTGAAATGACCTATCAAATCGACTATCCTAAGTCCTTTTTGAAGCCTGCCGATGAGCTGCATTTATTTAGAATCCTTCAAGAGCTTTTTAACAATTCGATAAAACATTCTGAAGCATCAAAAATTGAGCTTATTTTAGAACCTGAGGAAAACGCAGTATCTTTAATTTACCGCGATAATGGAAAAGGATTTGAAGTTTCTCGGGCAATGAAATCCAAAGGCCTGGGAATGAGTGGTATACAAAATCGAGCAGATTTTATTGGTGCTGAATGTGTAGTAAATGCTGCGCTTGGCAAAGGAATCTCTGTAATCCTTAAATGTAAAAATACCTATGAAGATTAAAATTGTACTTGCCGACGACGAAGAGCTTTTTCGAGTTGGGATGTCCCATATTTTATCGAAGGATGAGGATATTGAAATAGTTTTTCAGGCTTCAAACGGAAAAGAACTCATACATTATCTGGAAACCACAATAGCTTCACCTGATATCATAATAATGGATATTAAAATGCCGGAATTAAACGGTGTGGAGGCAACAAAACAAATCAATCAAAACTTCCCGAGCATTAATATCATTGCACTAACTACCTACAACACGAAACCTTTTATTCGCAATATGATCGACGTAGGGGCAAGCGCTTATTTGGTAAAAAACTCTCACACCGAACTGGTACTGCAAACCATTAAGCAGGTATATTTTAATGGATTCTATTATGATAATCAGGTGCTTGAGGCATTGAAATCGTCCAAAAACAAACGAAAAGGAAACGGTAAAACTGTTTTCGATAGAGATTTTATCACCGATCGTGAACGAGAAATTTTGGAAGAAATATGCCTTCAAAAGACCTCTCAGGAAATAGCAGAAAAGTTGTTTATTAGTAAAAGAACGGTGGAAGTCCATCGTAAAAATTTACTTGAGAAGACTGGAGTGAAGAATATGGCAGGGCTTGTGATTTTTGCCATAAAAAATGAATTGATTTCTCTACTTCTATTCGAATAAATTTTAGTATTTTCAAACAATAACTCCCCCTCATTTTTTAAAAAAATATACATGCTTACAAAAGTGTTTGGGAGTGCTGTGTCCGGCGTTGATGCAACCACCATAACCGTAGAGGTCAATTGCGATAAAGGGGTGGGATATCACCTTGTAGGACTTCCGGATAACGCCATTAGAGAAAGTAACTACCGCATTGCCGCTGCCTTATTGAACAACGGTTATAAAATTCCCGGTAAAAAAATCACCTTAAACATGGCGCCGGCCGATTTGCGTAAAGAAGGGTCTGCTTACGACTTAACGTTAGCTCTTGGTATTTTAGTGGCTACCGGTCAGATAGAAGAAAAGTTTCCTCTTTCCGACTATATTATCATGGGTGAATTATCCCTCGATGGCTCACTACAGCCTATTCGAGGTGCTTTGCCCATTGCGGTGAGTGCGCTAAAAGAGGGATACAAAGGCTTTATATTGCCATATCAAAATGCAAAAGAAGCGGCCATTGTAGAAGGGCTTAATGTTTTTGGTGTTGAAAATATTTCAGAGGTCATTGAATTTTTTGATGATGGGGTTTCTTTGACTCCATTAAAAATTGATGTGCGTTCGGAGTTTTATGAGCAACTGGAAAATC
>JAHEMY010000167.1 GCA_024643425.1 Flavobacteriaceae bacterium | reverse complement strand
TTATAATGCCCTCACCAATGAACAGCGACTAATTTCCTTCAGCAAAAATGAAAAGGAAATTGAAACTATAAAAAATAACAATCGTTTAATTCCTGTGAACACCGGGGATTGCGCTCTTTCAGCAACGATCTCCCTCAATGAACTTTCTTTGGATAAAGAAATCCATTGGATCGATGTAAGAGAGCTCACTGAAAGTCCGCAATTGAAAATCCCAAATTTACTGCGCATTCCTATGAATCAATTACCAGACCATTTGGAACTATTGAAGAATGACCGGAAGAAAGTTGTTTTTTGTCAGTCGGGCATGCGAAGCGCGCAAGCCGTTGCTTTTTTAGAACGAAATGGAATTGAAAATTGTACAAGTCTAAAAGAAGGCGCTCAAGAAATTGAACATTGGTTAAAACAAACAACATGAAAAATATATTCACTCAAGGACCCATCTTACCCGAAACAATCGCAAAATCCATTGCCAACCACCAATCCAAGACCGGCATTGGCGCTCATGATATCTTTTTGGGCCAAGTGAGAGCCGATGAAATAGACGGTAAAAAAGTGGCGGCCATCGAGTTTTCAGCACAAGAAGAAATGGCCAATGCGGTTTGCCATGAAATACGGGAAGCCTTTTTTGAAAAATACAACCTCCATTGCATGCACATACACCATAGCATTGGAAAGGTGAAGGCCGGAGAGCTCTGCATTTTTGTCTTTGTTTCGGGAGGCCATCGCAGCGATGTATTTGAAGCTTTGCCGCTTTTAGTAAACGAAATCAAAGCTAAAGTCCCCATTTTTGGAAAAGAACTGTTCGAAGACGAATCACACCAATGGAAAGTAAATAACTAAGATCATGGTAGACATCACACATAAAGTAAATACACTTCGGGTTGCCACGGCACAGGCCATCGTAGCGGTAAGCAAACAAGAAACCATTGATGCCATTCGAAACCACAAAGTTCCAAAGGGCAATGTATTTGAAATTAGCCGTGCCGCAGGCCTGCTTGGTGTTAAAAAAACACCCGACCTACTTCCGGATTGCCATCCTTTACCCATTGAATATGCCGATATACAGTACGACATCAACGGACTCGAAATTCAGATCTTGTGCACCATCAAGACCATTTACAAAACCGGTGTGGAAGTAGAAGCCATGCACGGTGCCAGTGTGGTAGCTTTAAATGTTTACGACATGCTCAAACCTATTGACAAGGGCATTGAAATTCAGAATATTAAATTATTGAGTAAAACCGGAGGGAAATCCGACCAGAAAAAGGAGTATCCTCATATTAAAGCTGCGGTGGTGGTTTGTTCCGATTCAATTTCAGCAGGTAAAAAAGAAGACAAGGCAGGAAAAGCCATCATCGAAAACCTCAACCAATGGAAGGTTCCGATTCACGATTATTCAGTAATCCCCGATGAAGTGGAAGAAATTCAAAATAAAGTGAAAGCACATGCGGCGGCAGGAATTTCCTTAATTATTTTCACAGGAGGAACCGGTTTATCGCCCCGTGATTGCACCCCGGAAGCCTTAAGTTCCTTAATCGACCAACCCATTCCCGGGATTGAAGAAGCGATACGATCGTTTGGGCAAAATCGGACTGCCTATGCCATGCTTTCGCGCAGTGTAGCAGGTTTGATGGGCGATAGCCTTATTTTGGCATTACCCGGCTCTACCCGAGGCGCCACCGAATCGATGCAAGCCATCTTCCCGGCGGCACTTCACGTATTCGACATCATTAAAGGAGGAACGCATTAATGGCTCACTCAAAAAACATATTGTCCGATTCTTTTGGTAGAAAGCACACCTATCTGCGTATTTCACTTACCGAACGCTGCAACTTACGCTGCTCCTATTGCATGCCCGTGGATGGCGTTCCTTTGCTTCCAAAAGCACACTTAATGACTGCCGATGAATTGTTTCAAATTGCGAAACTCTTTGTGGAGGAAGGGGTGACAAAGATTCGCCTTACCGGAGGTGAACCCTTGGTGCGCAAAGACTTTCCTCAAATCTTAGAACAGTTGGCCAGCTTGCCGGTGACCCTATCCATTACTACGAATGGCGTCACCATCGACCAGCACATCGAAGCCTTAAAAAAGCATGGGGTAAAAACCATCAACCTTAGCTTGGACACCCTGGATGCTGATAAATTCAAAAAAATAACCTTTCGAAATTATTTCGATAGGGTCTATGACAACATCTTACTGTTGATCAAAGAAGGGTTTAAAGTGAAAATTAATGCGGTATTGATGAAAGGTGTAAACGACGATGAAATTATCGACTTCATCAAATTTACCGAAGACCACGCCGTAAGTTTTCGATTTATCGAATTTATGCCCTTTGAAGGCAACCAATGGAATCGAGAAAAAACAGTTTCATTACAGGAAATTCTGGATGAATTACACCAACATTACAGTGCTTCAGAACTTATTCGCTTGCAGGATGCTCCGAACGATACCGCCAAGAACTACCAAATAGCCGGTTATAAAGGCACTTTTGGGATTATCAGTACGGTGACCAATCCTTTTTGTGATAGCTGTAATCGTATTCGGTTAACGGCTAACGGACAATTGAAGAATTGTTTGTTTTCTAATACTGAAAGTGATTTGCTTACACCATTTCGAGCTGGTGAAGATCTTCGACCCATTATTCAAAAAGCGGTGCTGGGTAAATATGCTGTTCGAGGAGGACTAAGCACTCCGGAGCAATTTGAGAATCCTGAAGAACATTCAGAAAACCGCAGCATGATTCGAATCGGCGGGTAAAATTTTAACCAAAGGCTTCAGTAGTATTCGTCTTTTTGTATCGAAGTGATTTTTCTCAATTTCAAGAAAACTGCAGAAGTTAATTTTTTCAGTACTTTTAGTTGAAACTAACACCATCCATGCTATGCAGCAAAATAGAAATTCAAGCAGAAGATCCTTTTTGGAAAAAAGCCTATTGGCAACTTCCGCTTTAGCACTTACCAGTTTCAGTGTAAAACCAGTCCTCGAACCAAACTCTGTTGAAGAAGGCATCTATATGATTGGCCCAAGAAAAGGATACACCCCACTTATTGGAACCTTGGTTTCTATGCTTGAGAATATGACCTTTCAGGTAAAGAATAACATTAAAAACTTTACGATGGAACAATTGGATTTTCAATTTGACGACCACGCCAATACCATCGGAGCATTGATTCTTCATATTACATCCAGCGAAAAATTTCATCAAATTGAAACCATAGAAGAACGTCCCTTTAATGAAGAGGAATGGAAATTTTGGGAAGCTCCCAGAAGTTTGGGAAAAGAAATTAGCAAGACCATTAAAGGCCATAACATCGATTATTACTTGAACATTATGGATGAAGTCCGCGCCTATTCTTTGTCAAATCTAAAGGAAAAGGACGATGCATGGCTGTTGGCATTAGACCCCTTAAGTGAAGGTCAAAAAGACCCCATGAATCGTTTTTGGCGGTGGTTTCATGCTTGCGAACATATGTCGAACCATAACGGACAAATAAAATTTTTAAAGTCAAGGTTTCCTGCATAATGGAAAATTTAGATTTGAAACATCTTCAAGAACGACTACTTCATAAAAAGCATGATTAAATTCTTCCGCAGTATTCGTAAAAAGTTCCTCTCGCAAGGAAGAACGGGAAAGTATTTTCAATATGCTATTGGTGAAATTATTTTGGTGGTGATTGGAATTCTGATAGCCTTGCAAATAAATAATTGGAACGATGGAAGAAAGGATCGAATTGTAGAAAAAGAATACCTAAACTCCTTGGTTACGGACCTCAATGAAGACATCAATAAAATATCCTTTGCCTTGAATGGTAACGTAAAATTGGTGGAAGGATTAGAAGCATTGTTAGACCTCATTGC
>JAHEMY010000166.1 GCA_024643425.1 Flavobacteriaceae bacterium | reverse complement strand
AAAAACATGGCTCGTACCACCAACAGATAATAATAGAGCGAGATGGTCACATTCACCACCCCGATAAATACCAGCCAGTAATAGCCTTCACTAGCAGCTGCGGTAAATAGGAAGAACTTTCCAAAAAATCCTGCCACGGGAGGAATTCCCGCTAAGGAAAACAAGGCCAACATCATCACCAAACTTAAATTAGGGTTGCTTCGGTAAAGACCTTCGTAATCGCTCATTTGTTCTTTACCTGCGTAAACCGATATCGCTTGAACAACACCAAAGGCCGCCAGGTTTGAGAAAATATAGATCAGTACAAAATAAATCACCGTTGCTGTCCCTAATTGAGTTCCGGTTAATAGGCCAAAAAGAATGAATCCTGCTTGAGCGACAGACGAAAAGGCCAGAAATCGCTTCATGTTTTGTTGTCGTAAAGCAAATAAATTCCCCACAAACATGGTGGCAATAGCCATGACAAACAGCATGGATTCCCAAACATGCATTAACGGCTTTAATACCGTGAACAACAAAATCATTAGAATAAAAACCGCTGCTCCTTTTGAGATAACCGATAAATAGGACGCCACTCCAATGGGGGCACCTTCATAAACATCGGCAGTCCAAAAATGGAAGGGCACCAATGATATTTTAAAGGACAAGCCCACAAAGAACAAGATAAATCCAAGAATCGTTAGGTTGTTGGAAACTAAGGTTTGTTGCAGCTGTTCGAAAAAAATACTGCCAGAGGTAGCATACAGTAACGAGATTCCGAAAAGGAGCACCCCGGAAGCCAAAGCAGCCGATAAGATCATTTTAATCCCTGCCTCGCTGGAAATACGTTTGGATACTTCATAGGCCGCCATCGCAGCAACGGGAAGCGTGGATAATTCAAGTCCGATGTAGAACATAAGGAAGTCCCCTGCCGAAAGGAGGAAATAGATTCCCAAAACGGAAGCAAACAACAAAACCAGGTATTCCACCCCTCTATTTTCATTGATTAGACTTCGTTGAATCCATTGGGCCGATTGAAGTAAAATGATAAAGACGCCCAGGTTCAATACATTCTTTAAAAAATGGAGTAAAGTGTTGGTTCGGAACATGCCACCAAATAAAGAATTAGCTTCTATTTGGAAGAATCCCACGACGGTATGAATCCCAAATAGGAATATAGCCAAATGAACCATGCTACTCTTCCTATTCCGAGGGATGGCTACTTCGGCAATGAGCAATACAAGGATGATTCCCAGTAGCAGCACCTCTTGTCTCATTGATATAAAGTCGTTATAACTCATCGTAGTTCCTTTTTAAATTACATCAAACCATGCAAAAATGGCTGTAAGCTTTCCATGATTAAGTTGCTTAACCATAGTGGGGCGATTCCTATGGCAACAATGGGGATAAGCAATAAGAAAATCCCCGTTTTCTCATACCAGGTCACTTTTTCCAAACTTAGGTATGCATCGTTCTTTACGGGCCCCAACAACATGATGGCGACCACTCTTAAAATATAAACAGCGGTTACCACAATTGCAGCAACAGAGACGATGGTTGTTACTCGATATAAGGTGTCCTCATGGGAAAATGCTCCAACAAAAATGTTCATTTCAGCTACAAATCCGCTAAATCCGGGAAGACCCAAAGAGGCCAATCCTGCAATCACATAGATCACAGAAATAAATGGAATCACTTTAAGAAGCCCTCCTAATTGCATGATATTTCGTGTATGTGTTCGTTCGTAGATCATTCCAATGAGGGCAAAAAACAAGGCTGTCATAAAACCGTGTGATAAGGATTGTAAAATTGCCCCGTTCCATGCGGTTGCATTCATCATGAGCAGTGCGAATAATACCAATCCTAAATGACTTACAGAAGAATAGGCATTGATGTACTTTAGATCGGTTTGTTTGATAGCCGCAAATGCTCCGTAGATCACTCCCATAGCAGAGAGGATAATAAAGAACCAAGACCAATGTAAGGCCCCTTCAGGCAGCAGGTACATGGCTACTCGAAAAACTCCGTAGCCTCCTAATTTCATCAAGACACCTGCATGCAACATCGATACCGCTGTAGGAGCCGAAGCATGACCATCGGGCGACCATGTATGAAAAGGAAATAAAGCCCCAATCACGGCAAAGCCTATAAATACAAGTGGGAAAAACAGTTTTTGAACCTCAACAGGAATATTTACTTGTGCTATTTCTAATATGTTAAACGTTAATGGGCCTCCATCGGCATTGGAATGAAAATAAATCCCTAAAACCCCAACCAGCAATACTGCAGATGCCCCCATAAGCATCAAGGTTAATTTCATGGCAGAATACTCCTTGGGTCCGGACCCCCAGATTCCGATTAATAAGTACATCGGAATAACAGCGATCTCGAAGAACACGAACATGGTGAAGAGGTCGAGTGAAATGAAAAATCCATAAACCCCTACGGAAAGGACTAAAAGTGAAATGAAAAACTCCTTGGGTAAATCTTTTATTTTCCAGGAAATGAATACTCCCGCGAGAACCACAATCGCTGTTAAGGTAAGTAAGGCCACCGAAATTCCGTCTACCCCAATACTGTAGTGAATATTGAAGGGCTCGAACCAAACTACATCCTCTCTAAACAACATGATATCGGTATGGGTTGCCCGTTCTTTGATGTAAGCAAAAATTAGATTGATGGCCATTCCCAATTGGATGAAACTACCCATCATTGCTATGGTTCGTGCTTGCTTGAGATTTTTACTAAAAATCAAAGCCAATACGGTGATGAAGGGAACCACTAAAAATAAGGTGAGCATATCCATATCAATCAATTATTGGGTCCATAAATAAATAAACACCATGGCCAATACCACGGCGCCAAAAATAAAAGCAAAGGCGTAGTCCTGCACTTTACCGGACTGTAATCCTTTAATGCGCTCCGAGGTTTGAACAGTTTTATTCCCGATACCTACCATGGTACCATCCACATACTTTTTGTCGAATTTGGCCAAACGTTCAGAAACTTGTTTGAACAATATCTTTTTAGTGACAAACAGATATACCTCATCGATGTAAAATTTATGCAGCGCCCATTGATAAAAAACGCCAAATCGTTCCGCATAGGTATTTGGTAAATTATTTGCTGTTTTATAAAATTTCCATGCTAAAAATATTCCAATGAAGGCGGTAAGTGTGGCTGTTGATGCCAAGGTATAATTGAAATGGGCAGAAAAACCACTATGGTCGGCAGTAATCAATGAGCTAAAAGGAACAAAGCCTACTGTGGCGCTTAAAACTGCCAATACTATTAATGGAAAGGTCATGGATTTTGGCGATTCCTTTGGAGTATGCTCATACTTTTGTTCCTGCCCCCAAAAAATTCCAAAGTAGATCTTAAAGATGTAAAAAGCAGTGAGGCCCGCTACAAAAACAGCAATAATATAAAGGAAGGTATGGTGCTCAAAAGCGGCGACTAAAATCTCATCCTTACTCCAGAATCCTGCAAAGGGCGGCACTCCGGCGATCGCTAAGGCAGCAATTAAAAAGGTAAAATTAGTAATAGGCATGTACTTTCGAAGTCCGCCCATGTCTTTTAAGAAATTACTATGAACGGCATGAATTACAGATCCGGCTCCTAGGAATAATAAGGCTTTAAACATGGCATGGGTAAAGAGGTGGAACATAGAAGCCATATACCCTACTCCCTCATGACCATGGTACCCGGAGACTCCAAGAGCGAGCATCATATAACCCAATTGAGACATGGTAGAATACGCCAAGACTCTTTTAATATCGGTTTGCGTCACGGCAATTATCGCAGCGAATAATGCAGAGAAAGCCCCTACATATGCCACTATATTCAAAGCAAACCCATCTTCCACAAAATAATACATGGGGAACAATCGCGCGACTAAGAATACCCCGGCGACCACCATGGTTGCCGCGTGAATTAAAGCCGAAACAGGAGTGGGT
>JAHEMY010000165.1 GCA_024643425.1 Flavobacteriaceae bacterium | reverse complement strand
CAGAAGCCGTTTTCACAAATGAACCTGCCGAACTCTTCCCTAATCTTACTGTTGAGGCAAACATTGTCATCCATACCAAACAAGATGTACTGACCATTCCCAGAAATTATTTAGTGAACGATACAATGGTACAGCTGGAGAATGGAAAATTACAAAAGGTAGAAACCGGTTTAATGGATTACAATCTGGTGGAAATCAAAGCCGGAATTAAAGAAGGAACGAAGATCGTATTACCGGATAAATGAAAATAAAACACATCACAGAAATTGCCGGGGCACTTTTGATGGCACGATGGAGGCAGACTTTGATCGCCGCCATTGGTGTGACATTCGGTATTTCTTTGTTCATAACATTACTCGGGTTTATGGAAGGTCTAAATAAGATGCTGGATGGTCTAGTGACCAATCGCACCCCCCACATACGGTTATACAATGATATTCGGCCTTCCCAATTTCAACCCATAGATCTATATGAACCTTACCAGAATTATTATCACTTTATCCGTTCCATCAAACCAGCCAATGCGAAAAAAGAAATCTACGATGCGGAACAGATCATCCTTCAATTGAACAAAGACCGGCGAGTATTGGGTACGGCTCCAAAAGTCACGGCACAGGTTTTCTACAACTTAGGGAATATTGATCTGAATGGCACGATAAACGGGGTGGACGTGGAGCAAGAGGCGAAACTTTTCTTTTTTAAGGATTATATAACAGAAGGAAATTATTACGAGCTAAAGATGGTGTCAAACAGTATTATCTTGGGAAAAGGCGCTGCTGAAAAGATGATCGCCAAAGTAGGCGATATTATCACCATCACGACAACCGAAAGGGAACAGTTCCCGTTAAAAGTGGTTGGTATTTTTCAGTCGGGTATTGCCGAATTGGACAAGGTTCAAAGCTATGCCAGCTTATCAACCACCCAAAAATTACTTGGCAAGAACGGCAATTACATCAGTGATATTCAAATAAAATTAAACGATATGACTCAGGCGCCCGTGATCGCCAGGGAATATGAAAAACTTTTTAGAACCAATGCCGAAGATATTCAAACTGCCAATGCGCAGTTTGAAACGGGCAGCAGTGTGCGGTCCGTTATTTCATATGCTGTAGGCATTACCTTGTTAATTGTAGCCGGTTTTGGGATCTATAATATTCTGAATATGCTGATCTATGAAAAAATGGACACTATTGCCATTTTAAAGGCTACAGGGTTTGCGGGGACGGATGTAAAAAAAATATTCATTGCCATCTCAATGACCATTGGATTATCCGGTGCCGCCGGAGGAGTTCTTTTTGGTTTTCTACTTTCAAAAATAATAGATGCCATTCCCTTCAACCCCACATCACTGCCTACCGTAACCACTTACCCTATCGATTACGGTTTACAATATTATGCGATTGCGGTTTCTTTTGCCTTAGCCACCACCTATTTTGCAGGTTGGTTTCCTGCCAGAAAAGCAAGTAAAATCGATCCTGTTGTGATCATAAGAGGAAAGTAAATGGAAAGTAAGATCATACTGGAGGCACGTTCCATCTGTAAATCATTCCACGATCCGATTAAAATAGATGTTTTAAAGGATATTTCATTTAGTATTAACTCAGGCGATTTTGTGTCTATTATTGGGAAGTCAGGATGTGGAAAATCAACCTTGCTTTATATTCTTTCTACCATGGATACGGACTATACCGGAGAACTCTTTATAGATAGCGAGAATATGCGGGGAAAATCAGAAAAGCAACTGGCTTCCATCCGAAATGAAAAGATAGGATTTGTATTTCAGTTCCATTATTTACTCAATGAATTCACCGTCTTAAAGAATGTGATGCTTCCCGGATTCAAATTGGATAAATTTGAGGAGGAGGAACTGGAGAACAATGCTCTGAAACTATTAAAAACCTTAGGGATCGAAAAACTGGCTCATAAAATGGCCTATAAATTATCAGGAGGTGAAAAACAACGGGTAGCCATAGCCAGGTCGATGATCAATGATCCACTTATTATTATGTGTGATGAACCTACCGGAAATTTAGATAACAAGAACTCCGATATCGTTTATGAGACCTTTAAAGAGCTTACAGAAGTATATAAGAAAACGTTACTCATAGTGACCCACGATCTAATTCTCGCAGAGGGAACAGAGCGAATCATTACCATGGATGACGGAAGGATCATCACTTAACAGGATTTAACCTATTCCTTCAACATCTTTACGGTTTCCGTTTTTCCGTTAGCTCCGGCTACTTGAACAATATACAATCCGGAAATCCAGTTTTGGGTTGAAACAGTAAACTCCACAAGCCCGTCCGGATCATAGGAAAATACCTCTTGCCCTAAAATGTTATATATATTTAATTTTACGATAGGGTTATTACATTGCAGTTGTAATTCCTCATGCACGGGGTTCGTGATCCTTAGTAACAATTTAGATAAGTCATTATTACTTAATATCACGTCGGACAGATTCTGTGCATAGATCTTAGGAAATCCACTCTTCTGCTCAATGAATACCGCTACACTTTGGCCATTTATTTGTCGCGTGAAATGGATACGACTTTTATTAGCAGCGAAAGTTGCCATCGGCCGCGATTCTTCCGGCCAGGCAAAATCGCCGTTATCGTCTAAATAGACCCCATGTAAGGTAGTTGGGCTCACGCCATTGTCAAAACCGCTTTTCATTAAAAATAAAGGCGTTCCTTCTTTTAGCTGTAAAGACCCTGCATGCACATTCTCCGAACCAATAGGATAGACTTCTTTAGCCGTGTCGGTAAATAATCGAGCACCGCTGTCCTTATTAAATTTTTGAACTTTCTCACCATGATCGCTTTGACTGCTGTTGGTATAACTGCAAACGGCCCAAATATTTTGCGTTCCGCTTTCAAAAGCGATACGGGTATCCATTTCATAATCGGTTTGGTTGGTGTCGAAATCCGAGCCATTGATGCCCCATGGTAAACTACCATCCGGATTGATCCGTTGTAAAAAGGAATCAAAACGAACCCCTGAGGATGAATAATAACCGTAATACACCGTATCCCCTTCTTGCAACCCTCCATAGGACCGATTGAATGCAGTCGCCTGATTAGAAACTTGGGTTGTACTTCCCCATACAGGGTTTCCATCGCCATCGAATCGTTGTGCAAATAAGTTCGAATTAATCCCCGCCAACGGTTTATGGAAAACCATGATATAACCACCGCCGGACATTTCGAACATATCCGCAGGAATGGTCTCACTTCCTCCATTTTGCACAGGTTGCGGCGAGGGCCACACGGGACTACCCGAAGCGCTGTATTTCTGCATCAAACTTTCTCCTCCGGGATACCAACTTACGATCGTTTCTCCGGAGGCTAAAGGAAGAATCGTAACGATATTACCACTGCCGACATTGATACCGCTACTGCCCCATATTTGAGCCCCTGCACGATCCATCTTAAAGACATAGGCAGGATCGCCTCCACCCGTTCCGGTAGCCCCGATGAATAAATTATTGTCAGCATCCACTGTGATATTCCATATCACAGTAAAGGTACTCATAGGGATGGTATTACTTACCAATGCTCCATCACTACCCAGTAATTGTGTGCCATCCACATCCAATACCTGCATTCGCAATTCGTAGTTAGTGGGCGGTGCTACCGATTTCCAAAAAACTACATAGGTCTTGCCATCGGAGGCTCCGATGGCTTTCATATCGCCTCCTTCGCTATCGGCTACAAGCGTGTTTACATCCGTATCTGTAGTCCATTGGGCATTTAGTATGGACACCGTGAAAAGCAATAAAAAAAGGGTAAAATGTCTCATCAGAATAAATTTAAATCTATAAGAAAGGTAGTCAATAATATAGAGAAAAAGAGGATCTAAATTGCGTTTTTATTTGAATTAACTCCATGGAATTAATAAAAAAAGCCCCCTTTAACAGGAGGCTTTTCATGTCTTATAAAAACTGTAAATTATTCTTTGATCAATTGTCTATTGATACTTCCCTGCTCACTTT
>JAHEMY010000057.1:12154-15215 GCA_024643425.1 Flavobacteriaceae bacterium | reverse complement strand
TGTCTTCATAACCAATAGGCCAATTCTCGCCTAAGCCGTCGCGGTCTTTCCCTTTAAAATCTCTTGGGCCAAAGCGCAAAGAGATGCGTCCCCAGTGATTGGTTCGCCCTCCAAGCATTCTTGATCGAAACCAATCGAATTGGGTATCTCCAATTTGAGTATAGGGTTCTCCGTCGATGTTCCATCCACCATAAGCCATATCAAATTCTCCAAAATCGCGCTGTGTTCCGGCGCCTCGCCTTGGAGATTCGTAAGGCCATTTAAGTTGAGTGCGTTGTGAAGGATTGGCTGGGTCAAAATAAGGCCCTGCTTCGATTACTGCTACTTTAAGTCCGGCATCGGCCAACACTTTAGTTGCCATACCACCACCGGCTCCCGAGCCAACGATAACGGCATCATATATTTTTTTTGATGAAATTATTTGCATGAATAATGCGGAATGAAATTAAGTTAGTTTGCTGTTGATTTAAAAGTACAAAAATTAAATTCGATTCAACTCTTCGTCTAAAGCACTTTTAGTTGTTTTCTTTGCCTTTGCTTTTGGATCTCCAAATTTAAAAGTAACACCAATTCCGAAGCGCCGTCCATCATCTGTGTAAGTACCTTGTAAATCAATTCCTCCGTAATTTGAATTGTAGGGATAATCACTATTGGTGCGCAAAATGTCGACGCCTGTTAACCTAATTTGAATGCGGTCGTCCATGAAGTCTTTGCGAATTCCAAAATTTAAGGATTGTGTTCCTTCTATATACACAGAACCTCTCCAGATCCATTCACTGCGTTGTCGATACGAAACATCCATAAGGATATCGTAGGGCAATTTTAAGTTATTTTGAATTTGATAATTCCACAATATGCGATCTAAATCAATGATGGTTCCTTCTACATCTCCCTCAAAAGTTTGTCGGTTAACATCCCCATAGGCTACTAATTCCCAAAATTTTGTTACCTCTATGGGAAAGCTCGCCGAAATTCCATAATTGATGGATTTTTCCATATTTCGAGGGATAATTTGGGTGTTATTACCTTCCACAATCTCAACAATTCGAGCAAAGAAGTCGGTTGTTTTACTATAACTTGCCGTGACAATTAGTTTTTGCTGAAAGGTATAGGATGCCTGGTAATTCATGATGTAGTTAGGCTTGAGGAAAGGGTTCCCTTTCCAAACCACTAGCTGACTGGTTGGACTTTCGAATGGATTGAGATCCTGGTAGTTGGGTCGTGTAATACGTCTACCAATATTGATGCTCCAAGTATGGTCTTCACCATGATCGAACGACATGCCAACATTCGGAAAATAATCGGTATAATTGCGCTTTACATCTTTATTCTCTATGTCGACTTCACTTAATAACTGACCTCTTGAATCGGTATTTTCAACTCTTAGCCCGCCATTAAAAACGACTGAATTTCCTATTTTAAAATTGATGGATGCGTAAAAAGCAGCCACGTTTTCAGTATAGTTAAAGTCGTTACTTTTTGTAGGATCGAAGATGGGCTCATTATTTTCAAAATTGAAAAAAGCAAATTGGTTCTTTGTTATCACATGGGCGTACTTTGCACCCGTAGAAAGCGTTACGCCTTCCCATTCTTTTTCATAATCCATTTTCGCCGACCATAGATCGATTTGCGTGTTTGCATCAAAAGAGCTGTCTTCAGTAGTAATTACAGTACTTCCATCTGGTTCAAAATAGGTGTTTGGCTGAAAAGTATTTCGTTCGGTATCATAAATTCCCGCGCTGATATTGGTGCTTAGGGTGGAGGTTTTTGAAGTATTCCAAAAGTGGTTTAAATTACCGATGTAATTACTAGAAGTTCCCTCTGCAATTGATTCAGAAAATAGTATTTCCGATAATTCTTCGGGTTCTAGGGTGTAGATATTGGTCGTGCTTTCCAAGTCACTCTCATTGTCATTTAAAATCCCGCGAGCGCTAAAACTTACAAAATGATTATCGGACAATTGGGATTCGGCACCAAAACCAATGTTATAGCCTTCTCTCACCCGCAGTTCTTCCGATTGAAGGTACAACAATGCATCATTCTGATATTTCTTATCGTCGAAAAATTCCGGTTCATTGTCGGTGGATTGTGTGATATCGATATTCGTTTTAATGAGTTCGCTACCAAAATTTAATGACACATTGTTACTCGATTTAAATTCAAGTCCTTTCGTAAAGCTGGAAGTCGCATTTCCATTAAATCCAACTGAGACGTTCTTTTTTAAGCGAATGTTGATTATTCCACCGGTTCCCTCTGCATCGTATTTTGACGAAGGATTAGAAATTATTTCTATTGAATTAACAATGTCGGAGGTCAAACTCTGTAAAAACGTGGTTAAATCATTACCGGAGAGTCTAGACTGAACGCCGTTTAAGTATACTTGAACATTTCCTTTGCCCAGAATGGATATGGAATTATCGATATCTATAGTAACTCCGGGGGATTTTTTTAATAAATCCAATCCGTTCGTTCCCGAAGCACTGGGACTGCTGGCAACGTTGTAAATTAATTTATCTGCTCTCACTTCAATAAGAGGCTTCTTTTTAGTTACCACCACTTCACCAAGGGTGTTGATAGAGGATTGTAACGTGATGGTTGGAATTACAACAGGATTACCCGACGCAACCGTTATAGGAGCTGAAGTGTAAGTGTCGTATTCCATATGATCGACTCTCAGGAGATAGGTTCCAGCGGTTACATCAATAAATTTAAAATTACCTTCAGGACTACTTATTGCGCTGTTGACAAAGGATAAATCAGTTTCCAAAAGAGAAACTGAGGCGTATACCACTCCCTCATTGGATGCGTTTACAATCGACCCGGTGATATCTGTTTGTGAAAGCAATGGAACAGAATACAAGCCAATCACGCCAAGAAAAAGTAATACGAATAAATTCTTCATTTTAAGCAAATACTATTAGATCAACTTGAACCTTTATTACAAGCAGTTTTATTCTTTTTTAACTTAATGGGGATTGGTGACAATGCACGATGGTTTCTTTTTAATTGAAACCGGAGGTTTATTTAAATAAGTTGATGGGTTGTTAGTTGGTTAAATATA
>JAHEMY010000057.1:0-12054 GCA_024643425.1 Flavobacteriaceae bacterium | reverse complement strand
CTATTCAGACTTATGAACTTCCAATTCTATTTCGATTAGGAATTCCGGTAACGCCAATTCTTTGACACCCATCCAGGTTCCGGTTGGAAAGTGCTTGGTGTAAACGTTGTTTCGAAAACCGGAAAGTTCTAAAAATAAGGGCATGTTGGTTGTCAAGACGTTTTCAACTACAACATCGTCAAATGTACAGCCAAAATGTGTGAGCACTTTTTCCAGGTCGGCATAACAGTTCTTCATTTGCTGCTCGAGATCTCCCACAGCGGTTGGGTTTCCTTGATCGTCCATACTCACAGCCCCGGATACTTTAATACTGTTTCCAATTTTTACGGCATGGGAATATCCATAGGCTTTTTCAACTTCAGGTCTTAAAAGGAAGTATTCAGGTTTTTCAGAGGTCATAGGGGCTTCAACAACTTCGGCGGCTTCTGTTGAGGTTTCTTTTTCCGGTTGTTTACAGCTTTGAGACGATATGAAAATTGCTATTAATACAATGATTGAAAGAATTTGTGAAATGGTTTTGGTTGGTGTTTTCATGGTGATAGAAATTAAATTCATTGTGAAGATAAAAAAGTTTTGTCTTTGAAATACAAACACTTATTGATATTTGGACAAGGATTGAACAAAGTTTATGAAAAGCGTTACAGTGCCTTAAATTAGATATACCTTTGCACCTTCAATGAAATGGCACCATTAAACGATTGTCATTTATTAACAATCTATATGTCATTCAATTCCTTAGGTCTTTCAGAAGCCTTATTAAAAGCCATCGCGAAACAAGGCTATACAACTCCTTCACCCATTCAACAAAAAGCCATTCCCAGAATTTTGGAGGGAAAGGATGTCTTGGCTTCAGCGCAGACAGGGACCGGAAAAACCGCCGGATTTACATTACCTATGTTACAACGTTTAGCGCAGGAAAAACAATTGCGTCAACGACCTATAAGGGCCTTGGTACTCACGCCAACAAGGGAATTGGCGGCTCAAGTTTATGATAATGTGAAATCCTACAGCGAATTTTTAGACATTCGTTCGGCGGTGATATTTGGCGGTGTGAATCAACGACCTCAGGTATCCACCTTGCGCAATGGCGTAGATGTATTAATTGCAACTCCTGGGAGGCTTTTAGATTTGCAAAATCA
Organism: Flavobacteriaceae bacterium; assembly: GCA_024643425.1. GTDB lineage: Bacteria > Bacteroidota > Bacteroidia > Flavobacteriales > Flavobacteriaceae > JAHEMY01. The sequence continues at coordinate 10,915 of JAHEMY010000057.1, read as the reverse complement.
GGGTTTACTATCACTTTCTAAAGTAGAGATTCTAGTCTTAGATGAGGCAGATCGCATGCTTGACATGGGATTTTTAAGAGATATCAAGAAGATTATTAGCTCTTTGCCAAATAGACGTCAGAACTTGTTATTTTCTGCAACCTTTTCCAAGGAAATTAAGAATTTGGCTAACGACTTCCTTCATCATCCGGTCATGGTCGAGGCAACACCTGAAAATACCACCGTGGATGCAATCGAACAAAAAGTGTATCGCGTAGCCAAAGATTTAAAAACAGGCCTTATCATCAAATTAATTGCTGAAGGAAACTGGCAACAGGTACTTGTATTTACTAGAACTAAACACGGGGCCAATAAGCTTTGTAAAAAGATGGACCAGGCGGGGATTTCGGCTGCAGCCATTCACGGAAATAAAACTCAAGGTGCGCGGACCAAGGCTTTGAGCGGATTTAAAAATAATTCGATCAGGGTGTTGGTGGCAACGGACATTGCAGCTCGTGGACTTGACATACCTTTATTACCTCATGTAATTAATTTTGAATTACCCAATATCGCCGAGGATTACGTTCATCGCATTGGTAGAACAGGGAGAGCAGGAGCCAGTGGTGAAGCTATTTCACTAGTAAGTGCGGATGAAACTTCGTATTTAAAGGATATCGAAAAGTTGGTCGACTTAAAAATTCCTGTAGAAATAGTCGAAGGATTTGAACCCGATCCTAATGCTTCTACAGAACCTATTAAGCAAGGACAAGGAGGTCGTGGCAATAGAAGCAATAAGTCTGAAGGAAATACAAAGCCTAAATCAAATTCCGGACAACGAACTTCGGCATCCAAACCAAAAAGGAATAGAAACCGAAATCGTAATCGAAACAGAGGGAACGATAGTAGAAATTAATGAGCACGCAAGCGAACAACCCACTTCACGGGATTACCTTAGAACAGATTATCAACGAACTGGTTGCACGATATGGTTGGGAATATTTGGGCTATCAGGTAAATATTCGGTGTTTTACACATGACCCTTCCGTAAAGTCTAGCTTAAAATTTTTACGACGTACTCCATGGGCCAGAACAAAGGTGGAGCAACTCTATTTGGAAATGTTAGATTCAAAAAAAGCCTAAGATTTTGCTTTAGTCGATGTATCCATCGTTAAAATCACATCAATTTCTTTCAAAGCACCGGTCAACACACGGCGATAATGGTCCAAACCAATAATGTGGTAATTTACATCATCTAAAAATTCCTCAAGGCTGTCAGGATTAGCATCAGGAAATGTTTTAATACGTCGTATCCTACTGTATTTTTTTGTAAACCAGTGCCATCTAGCGTCGACATCTTGAGAATTATCCTCTAATCGTGCATAGATGGAGTTATATAATTTTGTAACTGCAGAGGTGAACTTCTTATTCTTGAATTGGCTGAATTCATTTCCGGATATGGCCGATTCGAAGGATCCATAGATTGGGTAAAATGTTCGTTGAAAATGCATATAGACATTTAGCACTGAATCGAGTGCAGGCCGATCGTTTGCGTATAAATCGTAAATATCTTCATTAAATCGATCTGCTGCCTCTCGCTTTTTTAAGGCCATTTCCGTCACTAGGTTAATATACTCTTTGTCCTGTCTCAAATCATTTTTCACCCCTTCAATGAATTCCTTTTCAACACGGGCTTGTCTGCGCGATTCGTTCCAATTATTTACCTGTAAAGCCAATAAGATACCAATCATCACCAATGCAATCTCCCCGAGCGCATATTTCAGATATTTTGTAGTCTTCCCTTGTTCCATAAATGTTCTTCGGATGCGTTTGAAAAAGCTAATCATATTAAAACTAGAATTATAAATGGGATGGAGGCCCCTCTAATTGTTTAAAGATAGCTAAACTCCATGAATAACCTCAGAATCTACCTACAGATTAATGTGGTTTGATTCAGGAAATATTTTGGCAAATTTTTCAGGGAGTGGGTCTTTTATAATAAGTGTTTCCTTAGAAATAGGATGTACAAACTTTAAGGAATAAGCATGTAAATACAATCCTTTTCCATTTAAGATTAAAGATTCTATTGCGTAGTCCTTATCACCAAGAATTGGTTTGCCAATGTGCAACATATGCCTGCGTAATTGGTGTGTTCTTCCTGTTTCCGGAATTAATTGTACCAAATTGAGGCATCCAAACCGAGGGGAGGGAACAGTATCCACGACTTTGTACTTAGAACGGGAATCTTTGCCTTCAATTTCGTGCGAAATAAAGCCTTGGGGCTCCATGGTGCCAATGGTGATGGCAAAATACAATTTATCGATTTCTTTATGTTCGAACATCTTATAAAGGGCTCGAATGCTCCTTCCGGTTTTCCCAACTAAAATAATTCCTGTAGTGGCATAATCCAATCGGTGAATGGGCTGTGGCGTTGTTGCATCTTCAAGAGTACTTCTTTGAAGATTCTGAGAAAGGGCGTTGGCGATGGTTTTGAAACTATTGCCACTTACTAAAATTCCGGCTGGTTTGTGGATCAATGCCAGATGCTCATCTTCATATAAAACCTTTAAAGGAAAAACGAGCTTTCTTTTTTCTGAAACGTCCTTAGGGATACATAATTCGATGGATTCACCCCCTTGAATCATGGTTGCTGTACTCGCAATGATCCCATTTACGGTAATGTATTGTTTTTTTAAGGTTTTCTTTAGCGCTGATTTGGTCGGACAGGCCATAAAAATACCAACTCCGTATTCTTGAAGTCGGTTTGGAGTGATATGTTCAGGAACCAAGTGGAACTCGGTATGTATGTCCATTAACTAGATTTTTGAATAAGACGCAAAGCTTCCTTTTTGCTTAGAGCATTTAACTTTGTTTCTGCGACAAAAGTAAGGACCCATTCCGGATTTATCTTGCTGTATTCTCTTAAGACCCAACCGATGGCTTTGTTAATAAAGAACTCTTGTGAACCTAACAAGGTGTTGATGGTATCGCCTAACAATTTCGAATTGATGGAATCCTTATATTTTAATTGAAATAGGAGGGCAGAGCGTTGCAACCAAATGTTTTTAGAGGTTAACCATTTTTGAAGATAGTTAGGAATTTGTTCAGGGAACTTTTTAAAATAGGCCCCCATCAATTTAACGGCAATAAAATCGACGGTGTCCCACCAGGATTTCGTGACGACCATAAATTCAAAAAGCGCAATATCATCTTCTTCAAGGGATTTGATGTATTTAAAGGAAAGTTCTTGCGCCAGGTACTGAAATTCTCGTTGCGGTTTATTCCAAAGTTCTTTTACGATGGGTTCAAGCTCGCGTTTTTGTGGCAAGTCTCCCTTTTTTAAAAAATCTTTTTGAAGTTCTTTCCGAAGGGGAGTTTTGAGTCCAAAGTACTCAAATTGATTTCGCATATAGGCTTTTTGCTGAAGCGCAATTGCCGAGTTTCGATGTTGCGTAAATGAAGCTTCAATAGTGTCTATAAAATGCTTCATTTAAGGTTAAATTTGAGTTATAAATAATTTTAATGTCCACTTATAGGAGTCCCAAAGATTCCAACGGCCAGATCGATCCAGACCACTAGTAAAACTAAAAAGAGCAGGACACTGAAGAGCACCACATTTCGCCGGTTCTTAACCTTTCGTAAGATCCATTCGAAAAAAAGTCCGGTCCCAAAGAGGAGCACCCCCGCAACCATAAAATCGAAAATGGTCCAATTTACTTCATCGGTGAATTGCATTGCAACGAACGGAATTAATAACACAAATACTACCGTGCTTAGGATGATTAAAAGGCGTTTGTTCTGTTTCATATACCTAAATGTTACTCGTGTCACCTTTAAAACAGATATTTCTGTGTTAAAGTATACAAAGTACCGAATTTTTCATCATTGCCAAAACGGCCTATTTAAAGGAGAGGATAAATATGATCCATTCATTTTTACAATTAATTTACACTACTTCGATATTATTTAGTCGTTCGGTTAAATTATTACGTACCTTAATGCATTATTAACCAATCAATTAGAATAATGAAAGCAAAAATATTATTAATCGTTCTGCTTATTACCGGCGCAATTTATGCTCAATCTAACGAGAGTGCAATGACAGAAATGTCGTATTCAGTTACTATGAATGACGACGACTTGACATGGAATCCGGCACCTCCTTTTTTTCCAGGCTGTTCCTTTACTGTTTTACATGGAGATCTTAAAAGTCCTAATTTGGATTTCTTTTTTAAGGTTGAACCAAATACCGAGGTAGTTAAACATACACATAAATCACCCGAGCGAATGATATTAATCTCAGGAGAACTTGAAGTAACTTATGAAGGGGAGAAGCCAACCGTGTTAAAAGCCGGATCTTATGCTTATGGACCTGCAAGCAAGCCACACAAGGCGAAATGTCTAAATAGCGGTCCTTGTGTACTATTTGTTGCGATGGTAGAACCATTTGATGCAGTTCCAATCACTAAAGTGGATTAGCGTTAAAGGTATCGCCTTCTGCGAGGTCACCGGAATCGAAGCCTTTTTTGAACCACCGCATGCGTTGCTCCGATGTTCCATGGGTAAAGGAATCTGGTACTACACGACCAGTTGATTGTTTTTGCAATCGGTCATCACCAATCGCAAAAGCAGCATTTAAAGCTTCTTGCAGGTCGCCAGTTTCCATCATTTTATTAATTCGCTCCGAATGATGCGCCCATACCCCGGCTAAAAAGTCGGCTTGTAATTCCAAACGCACAGAATATTGATTGTATTCTGTTTTGCTAACCTGGCCACGTAAACGGTCTAGCTTGGCGGTAATTCCCATTAAATTTTGAACGTGATGTCCCACTTCATGGGCAATTACATAGGCTTGTGCAAAATCTCCAGGAGCATTCAATCGCTGTTCCATTTCATGGAAAAAGCTTAGATCAAGATAGAGTTTTTGATCGCCCGGACAATAAAAAGGTCCCGTTGCACTAGAAGCGCCGCCACAGGCAGAAGCCACGTAGTCGGTAAAAAGTACCAAAGAGGGCTCACGATAATTTTCCATTAAAGCATTCCAAACATCTTCAGTGCTTGCCAAGATAGTAGCGCTAAATTGGGCCATTTCCTTATTTTCCGGAGTTTCCACATAAGGCGTAGAGGCTTCCGTTTGCGCACCTCCACCCAATAATTGTCCGATAAAAGTTAATGGATTATGACCGGTGATAAGCGAAATAACAATAAATACTCCGGCAATGATCAAGCCGGTCTTCGAAAATAGAAATCGAAATAACACAGAAATTAATGCTGGGTTAAAACTACCCATACTTCTTCTGGGTGCACTTGCTCCGCGACGGTCTTCAACGTTGGAACTCTGTCTATTTCCTTTCCATTTCATGGTAATAAGTTTCGTAAATCAATAAATGAACCCTTCTAATTTAAGGATTATTTAAATATTCTTAATTCAATTTTAGGTTTTCAACCCAATTAGTGCCTATCCAATTCCAATCTTATTTTTGACAATAATTCCATGGCTTCATCATTTGCCCTCTGAAAAGTTTGTCGAAGCCTTAAATGTCGCGCTAAATTATGCTTTACATGGTTTCGTCCACGAATGGAATTAGCAAAATTGAGGGTTCTTTTAATCAGCTCATCGTTGTTTTGTTTTACAGGAAAATCTTCTGTGATGCTTCCTTTACCAAGAATCTGGAGTTGAAAATTACTGATTTCAATGACTTCTTCGAGGTCTTTCATATATACCTGGCGTTCCGAAACTTCTCGCAGGTCCCATTTGGTAAAGGAATCAATATAATTGTAAATTTCATTGTAATAATGACTAATGGGATCGGCAACCGACTCAAATCCAATTAATTTTGTATCGCCCGCATTTTGAATTTTTTGATAGGTTCGTACATTCATGTTCTGGTCATGATAAAAACCGCCAAAACTGAGCCAGATGCTATCAAGTTGGTCGGCTTTAAAATCCAATTCGTTAATGGCCCATGTGTCAACGATGATATCTTTATTTAGTTTATTAATAGTCTTAGAGTATAACAAGGAATCCGATTGCAAATCTTTTACAATTTCTGACAGGTAATTTCTAGATTTTTGAATTTGTTTCCGACCCTCATTCCAATTATTGATTTGCAGTGCGATCAATATTCCAATAACCACCAGTATAATTTCACCTAGTGCATATTTTAAATACCGCCTGGTTTTATTAGCAGTCATAAGTTCAAGTCGCATTTTTCTGAAGAATTTTATCATAGTTTTTGGTTGCTTATCTAATGTAGGAAAACAAAATGAACGATCTCAACTAATTAAACAAATCTCCAAACGACTTATTGGAGCTTAGCTTACTCTCTTACAAATTCCAAATATCCACCGGTATAATAAGAAATATCAGGGTCGCAACACGTGATGAAAGCCGAACCTGCTAAAATTAGTGTGGTATCCGAAAGTTCAACAATTTCATAAGGGTCTTCGTAGTCGTCACCAATAAGGGTAAATATTACCGGAGGTTCATCGACGGTCCAAGTTCCTGTTGCGAAAAAATCATTCGTTTGAAGCCCGGGAGGGCAATTGGGATTGTTATTCGTTCCTACATAAATAATTTCACCGGTTCGATTTTCATTTAAAACCATGGCACTGTGCTTTTTGCATCCATTCCATTGGTTTAGCAAATCGCGGGAATAGTTTCCATCGTCATTCAAATCTCTGGGAATATCATCGTACCAGGCAATGAGACGCCAAGTTCCAACAATGGATATATTGCCATCGGCGTTGTTTGAAGAAGAATCGTCCTTCACGCAGGAGAGCAGTAACAGCAAAATAAAAAATCCATTCAGTATTTTCATTCTCAAGCAATTGTTTAAAGATAGTAATTTTATATCACGGAAATAATTGTCAAATAAGTCTTAGAAAAGGATTGTGAATTAAGCATACTTTGGAATGAACGCCCTATAAGGATTTTAGGATTTAATTTTAATCCAAAAATCATTTCCTGGATGTAGTAATAAAATTATATATTGGGTGCAATTCTTGCCCTATGAAACGACATTTTAGCATCAGGAAAAGTTTATTGTTGGGATTGACATTATTGATCTTTCTTACCTCAAGTACGATTCTAGTTTCTACCATTATTGGTGCTTTTAGAACTTCGAAAGACCTAACCCATAAAATGATTGATGAGGCTGGGCTAAAAGTGGCGAGGGAAGTTGGAGTATACTTTAAAGAAGCAGAAAGTACGTTGAGAATTTTGGCCAGCTGGATTAAGGAAAACGACGTTGCTCTAGATAATTTAGATCAATTAGGATCGCTGTTGCGGCCTGTAATAAAAGAAAGTCCGCGAGTGTCGTCTATTTTACTTGCCAACGATTCCGGTGCGGAGGTCTTGTTTTTGCAAGATGCATTGAATTCAGATTCTTGGATGATTCGATTGGTAGATCCCACCAAATGGCTCAACCAAGCCTACATTCGAAAATGGAATGAGCGGGAAGGGGTTACGTCTGAAGGACTGCAAGATTTCGAATACGATACAAAAAACAGACTCTATTATAAAGTTGCAATGCAAGCACCTGGCCAGGATTCCATCGTTTGGACACCGCCGGCAGTTTTCTTTACTACTAAGGATCCGGGTATTACAGGAGTTTCTTATTGGGTGAATGATCACGGGGAGACTACCGTGCTTGGGATCGATCTACTTTTATTGGATTTATCACGCCTCACATCCAATACCGAAATAAGCAAACGAGGAACTGCATTTGTACTTTCTGCCGGAGAGTCGCCCCGTGTTTTGGGACTTCCTCATAACGGTGACGAATTGGATGACGAAACCATTCGTGCACGACTGTTGCCTGCGGTCGGAACCGAAACTGTTGCGGATACCGCTCCTGAATTGCCGGTTGCCGGAAATTCGGGAAATAAAGCCTTAGATGCTGCCGTGACGCAGTGGAGGGCACTTGGCAAACCTGAAAAAAGTCTTTCCTATGAGCTAGATGGTGAAACTTGGTGGGCGAATTTCTCACATTCAGACGTAGGTCAAAACACCTTTATCGTAGGCGCGATTGCTCCACAATCCGACTTCCTTTCTGGTCTTGGAGATGCCGCTCGACGCATAGCGCTTGTAACACTCATTGTGATTATTCTTTCGACCATTATTGCCATTCGATTGGCCAACGATTATGCGAAGCCACTTGAAGCCTTGGCCGAAGCAAGTAGACGATTGCGTAACCTCGATTTATCTCCTACAGAAGCCGTAGATACAAGACTTTCGGAAATTCGAGAACTGATTGATGAACATGAGAGGACACGTCTAGCGATTGATTCATTTTCAAGATACATGCCTATAGGTGTTGTTAAGGATCTTATAGCGAGAGGGGTCGCTGCTAAGATTAGCGGAGAACGTCGTGAGATTTCAATTTTATTCACCGACATAGAAGGTTTTACTACCATTGCTGAAAGTCGTACGGCAGAAGGAGTGTCTGAATTGTTATCTGATTATTTTGAAACACTTTTTAAGACCATCCAAAAAAATGGAGGAGAGGTGAATCAATTACTCGGTGATGGGGTAGTGGCTTATTGGGGAGCACCTACTCCCGACGAGAAACATGCGGAGCATGTGGTAGCAGGAATTCTTGAGTGTTACGAAAAACTAGAGAAGATAAGTGCAGAAAATGTCCAAAAGGGACACCCTCCACTTCCCACAAGATTTGGTGTTGCGAGTGGTGAAGTAATGATAGGGAACACGGGGTCAAAATCACGTATTGCCTACACAGCCATTGGGGATACTGCGAATCTTGCAAGCCGAATAGAAGGGCTAAATCGTTTCTATGGTACGCGACTTATGGTTGCGAAAGAAACCAGAATACAAGCAGGGAATACTTTTGAATGGAGGCATGTAGATGGTGTGAAGGCTAAAGGAAAGCTTGTTCCTGTCGAACTTTATGAACCTTTAGGTTTTAAAGATAATGTAGAAAAGGATAAATTAGAATTTCGTGATCTTTATGAAAAGGCACTTTATACGTATCGTGAAAGTAATTTTACTTCAGCATTGGATGTTCTAAATACAATTGAAGCCCCCTTTAATGAAGATCTATCTGTGATTCGTTTAAAAAACCTTTGTCAGGAATTTTTAAAAACGCCCCCTCCAAAACAATGGGATGGTATTACCGACTTTGTTGTGAAGTAGAGGTAAAATCAATTCAGAAATTATTTAAAATTAAGGCTAAGCACAAAAGAGGTTAAAAAGTGTCTTACTTCTTACCCAGGAGTTGTCTTTGGTATTCTTTCGCATCAAAATGCCCATCGGATAGTTGAATTTTCCCCTCTTTGTTTAAGGTCCAAATTTCATAACCTTTGATTTTCACAAAATTTCCCTTGCCTTGCTTTCCTGCATTGGTTCCGGAAAGTGTCCAATGAAACTTTAATTGGTCGTCAATGTTCTCTAGGTTATCCATGGTCACTACCATATCAGGAAAAGTAGTCATAAATCCCTGAGCTACTTTTGTAATGGCTCTTGTACCAATTGCAGGTTCCTTACCGTTTACAACGAGCGAACCATCTGCAGCATAAAAAGAAGCTACTTTTGAGGCATCCTGACTGCTCCACGCACTCGCATAGTTTATCGCGAAGGATTTTTGAGCTTCTTCTACCATTGAGGAGGATGTGCTATGAACCGATTTTGATGCGTTTAGATTTGATGAAGAATTATTTTCAGTAATTCTCTCTTGGTTGTTGGTTTTGGTCTCATTATCTGAGTAAGTAATGGATGCCTTTTCAGGAGTAACCGCATCTTTAGAAATAGTATTTTCTTGATCGTTTGTGGTTTCATCTACTACTTGGGTTTCCGTATTATTTTTACATGAAGAGCTTAAAAGTAAAAGGCTAAAAAGGAGTAATAAAGAGTGGTTCATTTTATAGAAATTCAAATGTTATGTTTAGTTCTATTTTCTCAAGAAATTTGAAGCATCAACAGGCAAAAGTTCCCGAGATTTGGGCGGTAAAACTACAAATTGGAATTCATTTCTCCCAAGCTTGTGTTCATTTATTTATTCGATGTATAAATCTGTAAGAAGTAACGCTCTTAGTAGCCAGGCTCTGCTTAGAAATGAAGATTGCTTTTTTCAGTTTAAAAGCACATTCGCGATAAGATTTTCTACCGTGGGATGGTCGCTTCCTCCTAAGGGTTCCACAGTAATATTTAGGGATTCGGCTTCATCAATATAGTTCATCGCAAGAAGCATTTCCCCTTTTTGGATTACCCCCATATTTATCATGGTTCCTCTCACGTCTGCCCAAAGCTGATAGTCCCTATTGTTTGGTAAAGGAGGAAGGCGCTGGGTATCCAGAAGCACTGCTTTATTTTTATCGTTTACATATCCAATAGCTTGTGCATTCGGGGCTTTGTCATTTCCTAAGAGAATATACTTTTTTGTATCCGGAGCCATCACCAAATCGTACTTATCTTGAAGCGTGTTCCATTGTGTTTGTTGAGTTTTGAAGTTTTTTATCAGAAGGTCTTTTTCACTTTGTACTACCTCAAGATCGCTTTGTATAGCATTCCACTGTGCAAACATCCAAAAAGAAGTAATAGCAAGTGCGAGAATTAAGGTGGCTGCAACGAGTAAATAATACTTGTTATATGGAATGGATGACGAAACAACTTTCGGGCTTTTCTTCACTTCAATAAGTACAGACTCTTTAATAGCATCCGGGGGTGCAATGGCTTGTTCCAATGCCATACGTTCTAAATCGGCTTCCATAGTTTGATAAAGCTCTTTTAGTCTTGGGTCACTGGCAAGCAACGACTCAACTTCGGCGGTTTCCAAGGCATTGGTTTCGCCCAAGAGGTAGCGTTCTAGCATTCCGGATGTTTGTAATTCGTCGTTTTTCATTACAAAATTTGTTCAAGACACCAGTAAACCAATAGAGGTGCCGTTTTATAAATTTCTCTTAGTTGCTTCATAGCCTGCTG
>JAHEMY010000164.1 GCA_024643425.1 Flavobacteriaceae bacterium | reverse complement strand
AAAATCCCGGCAGCCACAGACACGTTCATGCTGTCGATTTCCCCCTGCATAGGAATGATGATGTTTTGTGTACTTTGCTCTAGCCATTCGGATGATAAACCGTCGGCTTCTGTCCCCACCACCAGGGCAGTTGCTCCTTGAAAATCACATTCGTTATAAGGAATTGAAGCTTGTAATGCCGCTGAAAAAATTGCAATTCCCTTTGCTTTTAAAAATAAAATGATTTCTTCGGTGGTTCCGTGTGCCACTTGATTCGTAAATAAACATCCTACGCTACTCCGAATAATGTTCGGATTGTATAGATCTGTTTTGGGATTGGCGATAATTACCGCGTCAAGTTTTGCTGCATCCGCGGTTCGCAATAAAGCTCCGATGTTTCCCGGTTTTTCAGGAGCTTCTGCTACCAAAATTAGCGGATTTTGAGCATTGAATTTTAAGTCGTTTAGGGCTAATTCTTTTGAATGAACCAAGGCTAACACCCCTTCCGTAGAACTTCGGTAGGCAATTTTTTCATAGACATCTTTGGATAACTCAATCCATTCCATATTAGCATCAAACATCGAATGGAGCTCTTGTAGACGCTCACCTTGAATAATATCGTTACAATATAAAAGTGTTTTTATCCTATAACCACCTTTATTGGCCAATTGAATCTCACGAAACCCCTCAACAATAAACAAGCCCTGCTTTTTTCGTTCTCTAGACTTTTCAGAGAGCAGGACCAAATGTTTGATCAGGGGATTTTGAAGACTACTTATTTGCTTATGCATACTGCAAAGATAGAATTTAAGGGATGAAATCTTTGTATATATGAACCAGCGCCTCAATGATGTTTTTTCGCCATACATCCCAACTATGGGGACCATTCGTAATTCTCAATTCATTGGGGATGTTGTCCTTTAACATGTCCTGTTGTAATTTGGTTACAACCGGTACAATATTGAATGGATCGTCGTCTCCAACCGATAGATAATAGGTGGGCTTATGTGCACTATTAATAAGGTTTTGCCATAGATGTGTGTACGAATATTGTTGCCACTTTTCTTCACTGAAGCGACCGTTTTCTGTAAATGCTTCCACCTTTCGTGAGGATGAAATGGAAGGAGGAAGAGGTTCATAGGAAGCAGGACTCAACAAGATTACCGAACCAAATTTAGATGGACGAAGCAGGGAAAAACGCAGCGCACCATAACCGCCCATCGAATCTCCTGCCAGGATAGGATCTAGTTTCGGATCGACCCTGTAATGTGTTTCAATAAAAGGAACAAATTCTTCCATAAAAAAGGTTTCCATTTTCTCTTTTCGATCCACATACCACGAATTACCGGCATCAAAAGTAACGGCAACCATCGGAGGAATTTGCTTCTTTTCAATCAGGGAATCTAAAATATGATGCATATTTCCCCATTTAGATTCGAACCAGTCCTTTTCACTACCCCCATGTCCGTGAAGCAGGTAGAGCAGTGGAAATTGGGAAACGTTTTGGTCGTAATTCGAAGGCAAATAGATTTTATAGGAAACAACTTTTCCTAAGACCTTTGAAGCTATACTGCTCTCGATCACAGTGCCTTGAGCAACTAACGAAAGCGTCGAAAGGAGAAAGAGAAGAATGAAACCTAGAAGGCTTTTTTTTAGATGACTACTGTATTTCATGAGTAATTTTTATTTCAATCGTTCCTCCCTCAGCTTCAATAATCGTATGATCGTCCGAGACTCTCAAGGTTCCCTGGCCTTGGACAATTTTAGTAGCATCCGCAGAAGATTCATTCAACATTACTTTTAGGTTCCAATCTTGTTTTGTTTGGGTGATCCGAATGGAAGTTTGTGTTTCAGTTCGGTTATAAAAAATGGAAAGTGTATTATCCCCAATAGCAACATCTTCCAAACTTGCATTATTCCAACTGGTGGGCATCATCGGCTTGACAGAGATCGTTTTGTTAGCGGCATCCGGTCGGATTCCGAAGAATTGTTCCACAATGGGCACCGCATAGCTGTATATATTCCAAGCCTGGGTCATCATACCATAATCCGGAGAGACTTCATACATGCTTCCGGGCAGGGCATAGCTGAAAGAGCGGGTCATGCGATTTAAATAGTTTAAGGCTTGGTCCGGGCGGCCATAGTTGTTCTCAGCGATGGCTTGAACTCCTGTGGGGAGGGTCATAACAGCACCCGTATACGAAAACACCTTACTGCCTTTAAAGGAACCGTCGTCACTTCCAGCCGATTCGTCTCGATCGATTCCCGTAACAAAAACGCCAAAAGGATTTACATATTTTTCAGCTGTTTGCAAGGCCTTTAGAGCTTTGTCGGTAGGAGCAAGGCCAACTTCCATCGGTGTGTTTACTACCCAATTGTGATGTAAAACAAATGGTCTTGGAGTAGCCGACGGATTTCGTAATATTTGGGCCTTTGTTTCTTTTAATTCGGCCACCGCCCAAGGTTTTTGGAGGGTGTCGGCACGAATAATGGCGTCGTCGATTAGCCGCAGCGCTTGTTCGTCGGTTCCAATAAAATCTGCATACGATTGATTGGCTTCGCTCCAAAACTCGTTGTTGATCTTTTCTTTAAGCTGATGGGATAAGGACAAATATTTTTCTGAAGCTTCTAATTTCCCAAGCGTTTCAGCAATCTTGGAGGCATCTAAAAAAGCTTTGTAAGTATAAGAAGCAACGTCAATCATTTCGCTGTCCATGCCGTGAATCTCCATCATTCCGAAGCCATCCGGAAAGAGATTACCATTTTCGTCATTTTCAGAGAGGAGCCATTCCAAACCTTTTTCAATGGTAGGGTAGTAGGTTTCTAAAAACAATCGATCTCCATTCCACTGATAAACTTTCCATATCAGGGAGGCAAATTGAGGGGTTTCATTGATGTTTCCAGAATTAAAAACAGCTCCGTTGGTCGACATCTCATGAATAATCTTTCCATTCCCGTTTAACGCGTGAGAGACACTATCGATGAGTTTAATGGTGCTGTATACGGCATCTTTTTGACCAACGGCCATATATCCTTGTAGGGCATATTCACTATCAACCCCAAACCACCATGGATAATCTGGAATTCCGGCTGTAATTCCCGTGCCAATTTCCGGAACTTTCCGGACAAGCCAATCGCAATTGTATTTTAACCATTCGAAAGCTTGTTCCAGTTTTTTATCAGGAATAGTAAGTTTTGATTGGTTCGCGAGTTGCTCATAGCGTTCCTTTTTTTGCTGAAATAAGCTTGGATAGGCTTCGTGGATTCTATCGTATGTGGTAAGGGCTTCCGATTCTGAGGTGTAAGACCCTGCTACGACAAAATTGAAACTACTTTTTCCCGATGGGAGCATCAACTTATAGGATATAGCATTCACGGTTCCCTCGCCTTGGTAAGGATTCTCAATGCTTTCATCATAGCTTAAATAAGGCGAATTGCTACCAAACATAACAAACCACGGGTTTAAACTGTCTTTTATTTTCCAAACAGATTTATTGGAATCCCAACTTGCTTGATCCTTCCCATCCATCATTTTAGTTCGTTCTCCCAACCAGGTCGGACGCAGATCTGAATAGCCGGTCATGGTCAAAATCACTTCCTTAGGCGCACCTTGATTCATAAATTCATATTGAAATAATATTCCCTCATTGTCATCAGGAACAAACTGCATCCGTTCGATGATAATTTCTTCCTCGCGCCATTCGAAGGTATGCTTATTGAAAAAAGGATAATTAGTAAATGAAGTTGCTTCTGAAAGGGGAAATTGAGTACCGTTTTTAAGCGTAAGGGCGGCGCTAATTCCGTCCATTAATTTTATGGGATGGTCCCAAATCCCCCCCATTTCATTTTTAATATGCCACCCCAATTCGGGGAAAGAACCGTCTTGATGCCCTACCATGTACACACGGTTTCCGGCAGTGACCATAGGAGATTGAAGGTATTTTGGAGTTCCCGTTAGTCCTTCCTCTTCATTTATAAGGTCCGAAAGGGATTTCGCTTGGTTTTGTGTATCACATCCAATGAAGAAGAGCGATAG
>JAHEMY010000056.1 GCA_024643425.1 Flavobacteriaceae bacterium | reverse complement strand
CATATTCTGGAAATAACGAAACTCTTTCTTCAGTTGCCTTTGCAAGGGGATACCCTGCATCCTGATTCATATTCCATTCCCAAGCACATACTTCATTTAAAAACCATTCCATTTTTTCTCGATTGCCACGGAATTCTTTTAAATACACGTATTCGGGACTCCAGTCGATCAAGACTCCCCCTAGATCGAAAATAATGGTGGAAATTTTATTCATAGGAATTGGATTAGTATCCACGGTTCGTATTACTTTTTGAGCAAGCTACTGCTCATTAATAATACGTAATTACGTATTGAAACGATTCTCCGGGAACAATTTCACTTACTGCGGTAGGGAACCCTTCGTTGTCGTAACCATAAAGATAGGTAATCATGCTCACTCCATCTTTTAATACTTTTTCAAGATTGTTTTTATTGTAGGGAAATGAATAGCCCTCCAAACCTGTGTAATAGATTCCGTCAAATTCCCAGAAGAACTCCATAAACCGCTCTAAATAGACGCTTTGCATTTGCCCGAAATAAGGGTTGGTGTTTGTGTCGTAAATGAAGGTGAATTCATTTATAAGGTTATCGTCTAGATCAAAGTTTAGGATTCTATCGATGTTGCCATTTGTATCATAAAAAAGGTTCGTGTACTGAGTGTTTTCTGTAAATTTAATGACACGTCCGGCAGCATTAAGTTCGATTAGAGCGGAAGCATTTTCAACGCCCTCAATAGTTCCGGTAACGGTGACCAGATTTCCATTGTATGACAAGGTTACATCTTCTGTATCGCTTAAATACCTAATTAATCGACCTTGACCATCGTACGAAAAGCCTTGGCTAAAAGTTACATCGTCACTATCGACGTAATTCCATGCTGTTGCGTTCCCATCAGTGTCATAGCTCGCTTGAATTTCATATCCAAAGCCTGGATAAGTAGCCGTCCAAACACTTAATAAATCTTCGTCGTTGTATTCGTATTGTACATTAGTTCCTGCGGGACCTATTTCCGCTTTTACCATATGTGTTCCTGCCATAGGATCATTTGGATCGTCCGGAATATTACTTCCATTGTTTCCGCCATCGTCATTTGAACAGGAAAAAAATATAAAAGTGATTAAGAAGATTCCAAAGAGGTTTCGAAGTTTCATCATAGCGTGTTTAAATAGTTTCTATTGTGTTAAACAATATAGATTTCATTATCTATAAAGCTTACCGTGTGATATTTTTATATAAAATTTGTCTTATCACCACGTTTAAAACGTTCATTATTTTCTGAAATTATAATGAATCCTGTTCTTTTTTTTGACCGGACATCATCAAGAAAGCCTTTAAAAACCCACCAAGATCTCCATCCAGCACTGCATCGGTATTACCGGTTTCATGTTGGGTGCGCACATCTTTTATTAATTTATAAGGATGAAGCACATAATTTCTAATTTGACTTCCCCATTCAATGGCCATTTTTCCGGCTTCGATTTCATCTCTTTGCGCTTGTTGTTTTCGCAATTCGATTTCATACAATTGAGACTTTAGCATTTGCATGGCCTTTTCTCTATTCTCCAATTGCGAGCGAGTTTCACTGTTATGAATGACAATACCACTGGGGTGGTGTGTTAAGATTGCTTTAGTTTCAACCTTATTTACGTTTTGACCACCGGCGCCACTGCTTCGGGCAAAATCCCAAGAAATATCCGCTGGATTGATATCAATTTCGATGCTGTCGTCGGCTAAAGGATACACATAAACACTCGCGAAACTAGTATGTCGTTTTGCATTGCTATCGAAGGGCGATATGCGCACTAATCGATGAACGCCATTTTCTCCTTTTAACCAACCGAAGGCGAATTCTCCTTCGATTTCTAAAGTAACCGTTTTAACTCCGGCCACGTCACCTGCTTGAAAGTTGAGTTCTTTAATTTTGTAGCCATTTTTTTCCGCCCACATTAAATACATGCGCATGAGCATGCTCGCCCAATCACAGCTTTCTGTACCTCCGGCACCGGCTGTTATTTGAAGGACGGCGCTTAAATCGTCGCCCTCACTGGATAGCATATTGCGGAATTCGAGGTCTTCAATGGCTTGCAGTGCTTTATTAAAAGCTTGATCTACTTGCTCTTGAGTACCTTCACCATCTTTAAAAAACTCAAATAAAATTTCAGCTTCCTCCGTAAAAGTGGTGGCATTTTCAAAATCTGTCACCCATTTTTTTTGCGTTCGCAGTACTTTCATAAAAGCTTCTGCTTCTTGAGGATTGTTCCAAAAGTTTGGGTCGAAGGTTTTTTCTTCGTCGTTTGCGATGATTATTTTTTTACCATCAACGTCAAAGATACCTCCTTAACGCAACCAGGCGATTTCTTAGATCTTTCAATTGATCTGTCGTAGTCATAGAAAATTTATTTATTACAAAAGTAGGATTTAGATAGGCACGGGGAAACACTTTGTTATTATTTTAATAGCTTTAATCATTAATTAATTGATAAACAAGTGAGCGAGAGCGGTTTATTTGAATGCTTATTTAATGATTGGAGTGATTACAATAATGTGTATGAAAGCGACGAACTTGTGGAAGTTTTCAAAGGGGAATAGAGCCTGACTAAATAATCTTATGTAAATTAGCTTTTATTAATAATGTGAATATGAAAAAAATTCTTTTATATATTTTCCTGTCTATCGGAGTTCTTGGCTATGCTCAAAACGATTTAAATTTCGTCACCCAGCTCACGAAGGAACTGAACGATAAACTTAAAGCGAAAGGAATTGACACGTTTTTCAATTATAAAAAATATTGCGCCGGAGAAATTCAAATCTTTCAAATTAAAGGGAAAACTTGCGTTACAACGGATACGTATTACGAAGTCTTTGTTGTTTGGAATGAACAAGGGGTGGATTATATTCAAAAGGTAGATAACTGCGGTCTCTACCGAAAAGTAAAACTTTCCAATACGGAACTCACCGATTTTTATGCCAAAGAATTCGCAGCTTTAAAAGATGATGTTGTAAAACCTTACCGATCGGAAACCTACACTGGGAAACCGGAGTTAAGAAAAGAGGTGGAGCCTTGTTTTCAAGGAATTGAATTCAACAAAGGGACACAAAATTTCCAAAAAGAATTTAACCTTTTCGACATTAGCAATAATTCCGATGGGGCTAATAAAAACTACGCCTTTAATCAAGGGCTTAAATTAATCGAACTCTATTATATGTTGGATGGGGTAGTGGTTTTTAACGAATTCAGAAGACAATAATTCGCTTCATGAAAATTGATTTACGAAGTGATACGGTAACCCGACCAACCCCCGGGATGCTCAAGGCAATGATGGAGGCCCGAGTTGGGGACGACGTATACAAAGAAGATCCTAGTGTAAATGAATTAGAACGCCGCGTTACAGAACTATTTGGCACCGATGAAGCCTTATTTTTCCCAACTGGAAGTATGGCTAATCAGGCAGCGATTAAACTACATACACAACCCGGTGAGCAACTAATTTGCCATGAATGGGCCCATGTTTATAATTACGAAGGTGGCGGTGTTTCCTTCAATAGTGGGGTTTCTTGCAAACTCATTGGAGGTGCTCAAGGAAAGATTTCGTCCATCGATGTCGAGAACGCCATTAATCCACCCGATTTTTATCACAGTCCGTTAACCAGCCTTGTATGTGTCGAAAACACTACAAACAAAGGTGGTGGAGCATGTTATGATTTTTCTGAACTTCAGAAAATTAAAGAGGTCTGCAATAGACATGGCTTAAAGTACCATATGGATGGGGCTCGATTGTGGAACGCAATTATTCAAAACAACGAGAACCCAAAACAATATGGAACCTTATTCGATACGATTTCTTTATGTTTCAGTAAAGGATTGGGAACGCCCTTAGGAACTGTGCTCACAGGAACCCATACGGCGATGAAAAATGCCATGCGCGTGCGCAAGGTGTTGGGAGGAGGAATGCGGCAAGTAGGGTATATGGCTGCGGCAGGCTTATTCGCGCTAGACCATCATTTGGATCGACTTTCGGAAGATCATCGTCGGGCCAAAGAAATCTCCGAATGCCTTCAAAAACAGTCCTATGTGAAAAAGGTGGAGCCTACAGAAACCAATATTGTTATCTTTTATCTAAATGACGAAAAATCGGAGAAGCAGTTCATGGAAGATCTGGAATCGAAAGAAGTACGAATAAGCAGCATGGGACAAGGAAAATTGCGCATAGTAACGCATTTGGATTATACTGAAGAACAACACCAACATTTTTTGAAGCTACTCCATACGACATAAAAAAAAGTCCCTTTTTAGGGACTTTTTTATTCAATTGAATGTTGTTGTTATTCAAGTTCTTTTACGGCAGCTCCAGGAGCATTTTTCTTGATAGACTCAATACCATTTTCCATTCCACTTTCCCCAGCATACATTTGGCTGGTTCCGATGATTTGTCCGTTGGTTGATTTCAGGTTAAAATATAACTTTCCGTTTTTAGCGGTATTTCGTTCCCAACAGTTATCGTTTCCACAGTTTTTCTGAACTGACTCGATTCCGTTAAGAGCAGCAGCTTTTGATTTGTACATCTGACTTGATAAAATCACTTGCCCGTTGGCAGCTTTTAGATGAAAGTGATACTGATCATCTTTTTTCGTTACTTCAAACATTTTTTTTCTTTTATGTTAAACATTCATATAGAGCTATAAATATCGCAAAAAAAAGTGAATTGAACGACTACTTTTTAGAACAAATCCATTCCCGGAATGTTCGGCATGCCTTCCTTTGCGACCGCACCAATTTCCGTTTCTTGGACTTGAGTAGCTTTTTCTATGGCTTTATTGATGGTAAGAATTAAGTAATCTTCCAATTGATCTTTATCTTCCAATAGTTTCGAATCGATGTTTATGTTTTTTAATTCTCGATTCGCAGTTATGGTAACCGACACTAGTCCGTCGTTACTTTGTTCATCAATATATACTGTGTTTAAACGTTCTTTGGTCGCTTCAACTTTTGCTTTGGTTTCTTTGAGCTTTCCCATCATGCCCATTAAATCTCCGAACATAGAATAATATTTTAAAAGGTTCTAGGCAAAATTACTATTTTGCGGCCTTATTAGGAACTCATTTAGGGATGTAATTTTTCAGAGCTAAGCATATAGGTGAGCCTTATTATTGAAGCTTCCTCTAAGATTCCTGAAACAAGTAAAAAGTCTATGCAAATTCAACCCCCCAGCGCCGAGCAAAATGAAAAGCATTTGGAGATCCATGGTGATATTCGAACTGACAAATACTATTGGTTAAACGATCCTGAAAATGAAAAAGTGATCGATTATTTGAAGCGTGAAAATGAGTACTACGAATCGATGACTGCGCACACAAAGAAATTTAAAAAAGCGCTGTTCAATGAAATGAAGTCTCGCATTAAAGAAGACGACACTTCCGTTCCTTATTTCTATAACGGCTATTATTATATCACAAGATTCGAGAAAGGAAAAGATTATCCCATTCATGCCCGTAAAAAAGGTTCGTTGGATGCGTTGGAAGAAATCATGATCGATGTGAACCAAATGGCCGAAGGCCATGCTTATTACAGTTTAAAAGGATTGAATGTGAGCCCCGACAACAAGCTCATTGCTTTTGGCGTAGACACACTAAGTCGGAGAAGATATACGCTTTACGTAAAGAACTTGGAGACTGGTGAAATTTTGAAAGACAAAATTAGCAACACCACAGGAGGTTCTACTTGGGCTAACGACAATAGCACCCTTTTTTATACCCGTAAGGATGAACAGACCTTGAGAGCCGATCGTGTTTTTCGTCATCAAATAGGAGAAAACCCTAAAAAGGATGTAATGGTCTTTCATGAAAAAGACGAAACATATGGAACGTATGTATATAAAACGAAATCTGAAGAGTTTTTAGTCATTGGTAGTTACAGCACCCTAACCTCTGAATACCAAATTCTGGATGCTAATAACCCTTTGGGTGAATTTCGAGTCTTTCAGCCCAGAACCAGAAGTTTGGAATATAATATTTACCACTTCAATAGTCATTTTTACATTGTTACCAATAAGGATGGTGCAACTAATTTCAAATTGATGAAAACTCCTCAAAATAAAACCGGGATGGAACACTGGCAAGAGGTAATTGGACATCGAGAGGAGGTGTTGTTGGAGGATATCGATATTTTTAAAGACTATTTGGTCGTGAGTGAACGCTCTAACGGACTTAATCAATTACGCATTATGCGCTGGGACGAAAGCGAAGATTATTACCTCCCTTTTGATAATGAAACATATACTGCGCACCCATCGCAAAACATTGCATTTGATACGAAAATCTTACGTTATAGTTACAATGCTTTAACAACACCGGCCTCCGTAATCGATTTTAACATGGAGACTCGTGAAAAAGAAGTGAAAAAAGAAATAGAGGTACTCGGAGGAAAGTTTGATAAAAACAATTATGAATCTAAACGTCTTTGGGCTACAGCAACCGATGGAACCAAGATTCCAATTTCAATGGTTTACCGAAAAGGAATAAAGCAAGATGGAACAAACCCGTTATTGCTTTACGGTTATGGTTCCTACGGTGCCACCATAGACCCTTATTTTTCTACGACGCGATTGAGCTTATTGGATCGAGGATTCATCTATGCAATAGCTCATGTGCGAGGGAGTCAGTATTTAGGTAGGGCATGGTATGAGCAAGGGAAATTACTCGAAAAGAAAAATACATTTTTAGACTTTATTGATGCATCAAAGTTTTTAATTGAACAACTTTATACATCGCCCAAACATTTATACGCATCCGGCGGGTCGGCAGGTGGTTTATTGATGGGAGCCATTGTTAATTTGTCACCGGAGCTTTATCATGGGGTTGTCGCATCGGTTCCTTTTGTTGATGTGGTAACCACGATGTTGGACGAGAGCATTCCTCTCACAACGGGGGAATATGATGAATGGGGAAACCCGAACGACGAAACCTATTACAAATACATCAAGTCGTATTCGCCCTACGATAATATTGAGGCAAAAGACTATCCGAATATGTTAGTCACAACAGGCTTGCACGACTCTCAGGTACAGTATTGGGAGCCGGCAAAATGGGTGGCAAAATTAAGAGAACTCAAGACGGATGGGAACTTGTTATTGCTACAGACTAATATGGATGCAGGACATGGTGGTGCCTCCGGTCGTTTTGAATCACTTAAGGAAGTGGCGATGGATTATGCTTTTTTACTTGACTTGGAAGGAATTAAGGACTAATTCAAAATTTTATAGTAACTTTGTCCGGTTTTAGGCATGAGTTTTATTGTGCAGCTAATTAAACTTTCTATATGAAAAACATTCAAGCCCATGAGAGTGTGTTAGAATTAATTGGGAATACCCCATTAATCAAACTCAATCACATGACATCTGGAATGAAGGGGAATTTTTACGCGAAAGTTGAAGCGTTCAATCCCGGGCATTCTGCCAAGGATCGTATTGCGCTATACATTATAAACCAAGCGGAACAAAAGGGTATTTTGAAACCAGGAGATACCATCATTGAAACTACCAGTGGAAACACGGGATTTAGTATCGCAATGGTAAGTGTATTGAAAGGTTACAAGTGTATTCTTGCCGTCTCTTCTAAATCATCTTCCGATAAAATAGACATGTTAAAGGCAATGGGTGCTGAAGTGCACGTTTGTCCGGCGCATGTTCCGGCTGAAGATCCAAGATCGTATTATGAGGTGGCAAAAAGGCTGCATCAAGAACGTGAAGGATCGATCTATATCAATCAGTATTTTAATGAATTGAATATTGATGCCCATTACCATTCTACCGGTCCTGAAATTTGGAACCAGACTCAAGGAAAAATCACCCATCTTGTAGCTTGTAGTGGAACAGGAGGAACTATTTCCGGAACCGCTCGATTCTTAAAAGAACAAAACCCGAACATTCAAGTCTTAGGAATTGATGCCTATGGTTCGGTAATTCAAAAATATCATGAAACCCGTGAGTTGGATAAGGAAGAAATTTATCCTTATCGTATTGAAGGTTTAGGAAAAAATTTAATTCCTTCGGCAACCGATTTCGATCAAATTGATCGTTTTATGAAGGTAACCGATGAAGATAGTGCGCACACTGCTCGTGAAATAGCCAAAAAAGAAGGACTTTTCGTTGGGTATACCAGTGGAGCGGCAATGCAGGGAATCAAACAGTTTTCAGAAGAAGGTACTTTTGATGAAAACAGTGTGGTTGTAGTAATCTTTCCAGATCATGGATCCCGCTATATGAGTAAAGTATTCAGTGATGAATGGATGGAGCAACAAGGCTTCATGGATTCAGAGCGAGAGCCTCAAAAGGCAATCCAATACATAAAATAATTATTATGGATAAGAAACCGCTGAGAAATCAGCGGTTTTTTTATTTTATTCTTTCTCAATGTACCCCCTTGCTATCCTACTGAAAATAACTATTTTTGCAACTTGGAATTTAACAACTTGTGTTAATGAGAGATTTATTCGATAAGATTTACAAAGATAAAGGACCTCTAGGAAAATGGGCGGAGCAAGCTGAAGGCTATTTCGTATTTCCCAAATTAGAAGGTGAAATATCAAACCGCATGAAATTTCGGGGAAAGGAAGTAGTCACCTGGAGTATCAATGATTATTTGGGCTTGGCTAACCATCCCGAAGTTCGAAAGGCAGATGCAGAGGCTGGGATCAAGTATGGTTCGGCCTACCCAATGGGAGCCCGAATGATGAGTGGGCATACTGATCTTCATGAAAAATTACAACGAGAATTAGCTGCCTTTGTGCATAAAGAAGCAGCGTACTTACTCAATTTTGGATACCAAGGAATGGTTTCTACCATCGATGCCTTAGTTTCCAAGGACGATGTGATTGTATACGATGTAGATGCGCATGCTTGTATTATTGATGGGGTCCGTTTACACCTAGGACAACGTTTTACTTACAAGCACAACGATATGGAAAGTATCGAAAAGAACTTGATGCGTGCTGAAAAGATGGCTGAGAAAACAGGAGGAGGTATCCTTTTAATCTCTGAGGGAGTTTTTGGAATGCGTGGTGAACAAGGGAAGTTAAAAGAAATCGTAGCCTTGAAAAAGAAATACAATTTCAGACTGTTTGTTGACGATGCACATGGTTTCGGAACTCTTGGTAAAACAGGCGCCGGAGCAGGTGAGGAGCAAGGAGTACAAGACGATATAGACGTGTATTTCGCGACTTTTGCAAAATCTATGGCAAGTACCGGTGCATTTATTGCAGCCGATGAAGAGATTATTAACTATTTGAAATACAACCTACGTTCACAGATGTTTGCAAAATCGTTGCAAATGCAGCTGGTAGAAGGTGCGCTAAAGCGCCTAGACATGATTAGAACCATGCCTGAACTTCGTGAAAAACTTTGGAACAATGTAAATGCTCTTCAAGGAGGATTACGTGAAAAAGGCTTCGATTTAGGGACTACACAGAGTTGTGTGACCCCTGTCTATCTAAAAGGGAGTATTCCGGAAGCAATGGCGTTGGTAAAAGACTTGCGTGAGAATCACGGTATTTTCTGCTCGATCGTAGTATACCCGGTAATTCCAAAAGGCTTGATCCTTTTGCGAATGATTCCAACGGCTTCACATACCATGGAGGATATCAATGAAACACTTGAGGCATTCTCATCGATCCGCGAACGATTGGAAAATGGAACTTATAAAAGATTGTCTGCCGCAGTAGCTGCAGCCATGGGTGAATAATTATCATTTTCCCTTTAAAATAAAAAAAACCACCTTTTTAGGTGGTTTTTTTATGCTGATAAGCAAATATAGCTGCTTTTACAAGTTTTTTCGGAAGGTGCTTCGCTCTTTGTGTTGCACCGGTTCATAATCCTTCCACAGGACTTGAACTGCGGTATTTTCTTTTAATTCTGGGTTTGTCTCCACCTTGGAAATTCCTTTCTGGTTAAACAAATTCTGCATTTCTTCAAAAATAATGGCCGTAACACCCTTTCCTTGATATTCTGGATCAATTCCTATTAAATAGAATGCTGCTAAATCATTTTTCTTTTGCGCCCTTAGAATATGCCACCAGCCAAACGGAAAGAGCTTTCCATTGGCCTTTTTAAGTGCTTTGCTGAAGGAAGGCATAACTACAGAAAACGCAATTAATTTTCCTTCTTTATCCTTGATGCAAGTAATATAATCGGGATGGATGAAGCTAAAATACTTTTCTTTGTAATAGTCGATCTGATATTGTTGAATAGGGACAAACGTTTGTAGTGTATTATAGGTTTTATTCAGCAAATCAAACATTTGGTCAACGTAAGGAAGTATTTCTTTCTTATTTCTAAATCGAATAACCGATAACCCATACCGCTCTCGGATTATGCTCGAGAATTTTGCGACCTTTTCTTTAATTGACGGGGGAATACTTAATTTAAATTCTACCCAAGTCGCTTGTTTTTCAAAACCCAATTCTTCAAAATGCTTTGCATAGTAAGGATAATGATACCAAGTAATCATGGTATTCATCTCTTCATAACCCATAGTAAGAATTCCCGCTTTTTCCATATTAGAAAAGCCAACAGGTCCTTCTATATACTCCAATTGACGTTCTCGACCAATTTCAATAACGGTTTCCAATAATGCCTTGGTAACTTTAATATCGTCGATTACATCAAACCACCCAAAACGAACCTTTCTTTTATGTTGTTCATTTACTTCGATTTGATTGATTATTGCGGCGATTCTACCTGCCATTTTTCCATCCTTTTTTGCAATGAAATAGGATGCCTCCGCATTTTTGAACACAGGGTTTTTGGTATCGTCCAAAGTTTCCATTTCATCCTTAATTAACGGGGGAACCCAATATGGACAATCTTTATACAAGGCAAAAGGAAAAGTCACAAACTCCTTCAGCTCTCTCGCTGTTTTTACGGGGATAATTTCAATCATAGTTTAGTGTCTAGTTGCTTCCACCATCGCCTTCTTCCTCCAAATTCAAGCCATCTTTACGCTTGTTTTTCTTTCTATTGGCCTTTTTGTCTGCTTTATTTTTATCTTTTTCAGCTCGTCGCGCTTCACGACCGGATTTTCCTTTCTCCTCAATGTACTCATCACTGTCGTGCATGTCAAAACGATAGGCTACCCCGATTCTTCCATAAAATAGGGAAGGGGTATCTTTAAAATTAATGCTTAGGGACAAATCCACATGCAAATCTTGATTAATCAAGGCAGCAGCTCCTCCTCTTAAAATTTGATCGGAGTAAAAGTCACTCTTGAAACCTTGATTTTCAATAAAAACAGAAAAATAGCGATTCGTGGCATGGGTCAAAGTAACAATATACCCATAGGTAGGGAAATCGGTAGTAATGCGGTCTGCAAAAATATTCGTTACAAATACAAAGCCTCCAACCCAATTATTCTGAGTAGAAAGAACCACTTTCGGACTTATACTACTGTCCGGAGTGGCGAGCAAGGGATTATCGGCAAAATCAAAATTAGCTCCGGCATAAACCGAAATAGCAGGAATTAGGTCTTCCCATTGAAAACGGTTATTCTTTTTCCAACTGTATAAATTTGGACCTTCCAGCTCGCGTTTTCTATAAGGATCGTAGAGGAGATACTTAACTCCTAAGGTGTTGCTTTTGAAATTAGAAAAGGTGTTGTCTGGGGCCGAACCTAGCGTGTAATCGATGTTCGTTCGTTGAAAGGAACCCATAAGGCTCACTTCCAATTCTTCTTTCCAAACCCCGTAACGAACGCTATAATCTATATTGAGAAGATCTGTTTCTGTATTTAATAAGGAATGTTTCTCCTTCCCAATGGTTGCACCAGTTTCAAATTGTAATACATTTTTTCCCACTGAAAAAGCTCCTTGAGACCCACCCGGTTGATTGGTGTTAATCATCTCTGTATACTGCGCAGCAAGTGTGAATGGCAAACATAAAAGTAGGATGGGAAGTAGGCGCATTTGCTGTTGATTTAAGTCAAAGATATAAGATTTTATCATTTATTTAATATTTGAAAGGCTACTTTTTAGGCCACAATCTGTACTTTTGAACGTAATAAATTACAGCATGACTTCTTTTCTGAAAACGATATTAATTATCCTCCTGGTATATTACGGGATAAAGTTTTTATTTAGCTTACTAAAACCTTATATATTCCAGTTTTTGGCGAAAAAAGTAAATCAACGATTTGAACAATCTTTCGGTCAAAATCCATTCGAACCGAATTCCCCCAATGCAACGCAAAATAATACTTCCCATTCGAATTCAAATAAATCCCGTACATCAAAGGAAGTTGTAGGAGAGTATATCGATTTTGAAGAAATAGATTAAGGATTATTTATGCCTACTTCGCATCGGGCATCCCATTATTTTTTATAATTTCCCCACGCACTTAAATTTTCTCGCATGAGCTTCAATTTTAAGCAATGGCTGCCACATATCGTCGTTGTGATTTTGTTTATGGTAGCCGCCTTAGCCTATTTTCACCCGGTATTAAAGGGAAAGAAGATATTCCAAAGCGATATCATCCAATACACGGGGATGGCAAAACAACAAAACGATTTTAGAAATGAAACCGGGGCTGAAACTTATTGGACTAATTCAGCCTTTGGTGGAATGCCCACTTATCAATTAGGGGCGCAATATCCTAATAACTATATAAAGAAATTAGACCTAAGCTTGCGCTTTCTCCCAAGACCGGCCGATTACCTTTTTCTCTATTTTATAGGAATCTATATTCTGTTTATGGTTTTGAAAATAGACTATAAGCTGGCTTTCATAGGTGCCTTGGCTTTTGGTTTTTCCACTTATTTAATTATAATCCTCGGAGTTGGACATAATGCAAAAGCGCATGCTATTGCCTACATGCCACTGGTTTTGAGTGGTATCATTCGAACCTTTCAAGGAAAATATTTTCAAGGCTTTGTTTTAACAGCGGTTGCCATGGCACTGGAACTTGTGGCCAATCACTTTCAAATGACTTATTACCTATTCCTATTGGTGGTATGTATTGGTATTGCCTATCTCATTGATGCGTATCGCAAAAAACAAATAGCACATTATTTCAAAGCAGTTGGGATTATGTCATTGGCCGTTGTATTGGCTTTAGGGTTGAACGCAACGAATTTAATGGCTACCCAGGAATATGCAAAAACTTCAACGCGCGGTTCGAGTGAACTCACAATTAATCCGGACGGAACGCCGAAAATAGAAACCAACGGACTCGATTATGAATACATTACGCAATACAGCTACGGGCGTTTAGAGAGTTTTAATCTATTTATTCCACGGTTTATGGGTGGAGGAAATTCTGAACCCTTTCCTGAGAATTCAAAAACAGTTGACGAATTGATGAAAATGGGAGCCTCTTCCCAAGATGCCAATCAGATATTAAATCAGATTCCGATGTACTGGGGCGAACAGCCCATTGTAGCGGCGCCGGCATATATAGGTGCCGTGATGATTTTTTTAGCTGTATTGGCACTCTTTTTAATTCGAGGTCGATTGAAATGGTGGGCCGTTGCTGGGATGCTGCTTAGTCTTTTCCTTTCTTGGGGAGCAAATTTTGAAGCACTTACACGATTTTTTATCGATGTAGTGCCGATGTATAATAAATTTCGAGCGGTCACCTCTATCCAGGTACTCATTGAATTGATTGTTCCAATAATAGCAATTGTAGGTCTGCATCATTTTTTCAACGATTTTGTATCTGAGGAAAAAAAGAAAAAAGCCTTACTATATGCTACGAGCATCGTAGGAGGAATAGCGCTTTTATTTCTTTTGTTGAAATCGGTGTTGTTTTCTTTCGCAAGTCCTTACGATTCGTTCTTTTTAGATGAATTGGGAATGGAATTTGTCGATGCCATTCGCGCCGATCGAGCTTCTCTTTTTGCAACGGACACGCTTCGTTCGCTTATTTTCGTGTTGCTTGGTGCAGGGATACTTTGGTTGCTCTTAAAAAATAAATTAAAGGAATCTTGGAGTATTGCATTGCTCGGGGTGCTTATTGTTATCGATTTGGTAGGTGTCGACTCACGCTATGTGAATGAGGACGATTTTGTAAATGCCCGAATTATCGAGCAACCTTTTGCAGAAGATGCGGCCATTCAACAGGTAGCGAAGGACGAGGGGTATTATCGTGTCTATGACGCGACCACCGATCCTTTTAATAGTGGAAAAGCAAGTTATTTTTTCAATGCCTTAGGAGGTTATCATGCTGCAAAACCAGGCAGAATGCAAGATATTTACGATTTTTATTTAGATGAAGGAGATATCGGAATATTGAACATGATGAATGTAAAATACATCATGGTTCCCGATCGTGAAGGAGGCGTTTTTGCCCAAGAGAATCCCTATGCAAATGGACCCGCATGGTTCATTGAAAGTGTGCGGCCCGCTAATAACGCCAATGAAGAATTACTGTTGCTAGACAGTTTAAATACCAAAAAGACTGCTATTATTCACAAGGACTGGATTAATTTAATTCCTGCGAAAAAGATAGAACGGGATAGCACGGCAAGCATCGATGTAACCGTTCACGAACCAAATCGATTGGTCTATGAGACTAAATCGGATAGTGAGCAGGTAGCTATCTTCTCGGAAGTTTATTATCCTATGGGATGGAAGGCAACCATTGATGGAGCTCCGGCTGAATATTTTAGAGCCAATTACTTGCTTCGAGCAATGGTAGTTCCTTCCGGAATACACACCATAGAATTTAAATTTGAACCGGAAGTGATTTCTCGCGGAAGTACCTATAGCTTGATTAGCTTTATTATTTTATTACTAGTTTGCTTGGGTGGTGCCTTTTTGACTTTTAAAAAGAACGCAATTTCTAAAGTAGATTAAAGATGAAGCGGGTCTTGATCATATGCTATTATTGGCCTCCTGCCGGGGGTCCGGGAGTTCAACGTTGGTTAAAATTTGTGAAGTACCTTAAAGAATTCTCAATTGATCCTGTGGTTTATATTCCGGATCAAGCACATTACCCAATACAAGATGAAAGTTTACAAAGTGAAGTGCCTGAAGGGATTACCGTTTTAAAAAATCCAATAAAGGAGCCTTATCAGTATGCGAAACTTCTTTTCAAGAAGAAAACGAATAAAATTAGCAGTGGCATTATCGATGAAAGGGATCCATCGTTTATAGAAAAATTAATGCTCTATGCACGGGGGAATTTATTCATTCCGGATGCTCGAATTGGCTGGGTGAAACCTTCTGTAAAATACCTTACTAAATACCTTCTACAGCACTCTGAAATCGACACTATAATCACCACGGGTCCTCCGCACAGTTTGCATCTTATTGGGATGAAATTACAAGCCAAGCAC
>JAHEMY010000163.1 GCA_024643425.1 Flavobacteriaceae bacterium | reverse complement strand
GAGTTTGGTTTTGTGCGCGCCTTCGATTGGAACAAGGATGGCGATAAGATTGCCTTCATTCGTTTTGACGAATCGGAAGTTCCTGAATTCTCCATGGACATGTATGGCGACAATCTCTATCCTACCGATCATGTGTTTAAATACCCAAAGGCAGGAGAAAAGAATGCCGAGGTATCGCTGCATCTGTACGATTTAAAAAAGAAAACTACGGCCAAGGTTGATCTTTCGGCCTATGAAAACTATTACATTCCAAGAATCAAGTGGAGTATGGATCCCGAGGTATTGAGCGTTCAGCTGATGAACCGCCACCAAAACATCTTGGACCTTGTTTTTATAAATGGAAACGACCTATCATCCGAATTAATTCTGCAAGAAAAAGACCCTGCTTATGTGGATGTCACCAGCGACCTAACGTTCTTAAACGACAACAGTTTTATCTGGACCAGTGAGCAAAGTGGGTGGAATCATATTTACCATTACAATCGAAAAGGCAAGTTGATCAATCAGATTACGAACGGGCCGTGGGAAGTAACCAACTATTATGGTTTTGATCCTAAAACGGGCCGTGTTTTTTATCAGAGTACCGAGAACGGAAGCATTAATCGCGATGTGTATTCGATTACCAATACCGGGAAGAACAAAGTGCGGTTAACGCAATTAACGGGAAGCAACAGTGCTTCGTTCAGTACAGACTACACCTATTTTATTAATACCTTCTCGAATGCCGAAACTCCTTACACCTTTACCTTGCACGACGGACTCAACGGGAAACCCATTCGTGAGATTCAAAACAACGACGAGTTGAAGGAATTGGTGGATGGCTATAAGATGTCTAAGAAAGAATTCTCGACCATCAAGGTGAATGGGGAAGATTTGAACATGTACATGATCAAACCTAGCAACTTCGATCCCAACAAGGAGTATCCTTTATTTATGTACCAATATTCCGGACCGGGATCGCAGAGCGTTGCGAACCGTTGGAATGGTTCGAACGATTATTGGCACCAAATGTTGGCGGAAGATGGCGTGATCGTGGTTTGTGTCGACGGCCGCGGAACCGGACATAAAGGGCGTGACTTTAAGAAAATGACCCAAAAAGAACTGGGGAAATACGAGGTGGAAGACCAGATTGACGTTGCCAAGCAACTAGGTGCTTTGCCTTACATTGACAAAGACCGTATTGGAATTTGGGGCTGGAGTTATGGCGGATTTATGTCGTCCAACTGTTTGTTCCAAGGTGCCGACACCTTTGCGATGGCCATTGCGGTTGCTCCGGTGACGAGCTGGCGTTTTTACGACACCATTTATACCGAGCGCTATATGACCACCCCACAGGAAAACCCTTCCGGTTATGACGATAATTCGCCTTTGTCGCATGTAGACAAATTAAAAGGCGATTTTTTATTGGTACACGGTAGTGCCGACGACAATGTGCATTTTCAGAATACGATGCGACTTACCGAAGCCTTGATCCAGGCCAACAAAGATTTTGATTGGTTGGTGTATCCGGACGATAACCACGGAATCTATGGCGGAAATACCCGATTGCATTTGTATCGCAAGATGACCAACTTTGTCATGGAGACTTTAGGGACTCCAAAGGAGGCCACCCTTGAAATGAAGAACTAACAACCTAAAACACCATCAATATGACGACCAAACTACAACACCAGAAAGAACTCTTCGGACACCCGATTGGGCTCTATGTTTTATTTTTCACAGAAATGTGGGAGCGCTTTTCCTACTATGGAATGCGGGCGATTTTGGTGCTTTATTTGGTAGCACAAACCACCGATGCCAATAACGGGTTAGGATGGTCCAATGGAGAAGCCTTAGCGCTTTACGGTTGGTACACCATGTTGGTGTACGTGGCGTCTATTCCGGGAGGATGGATTGCCGATAAGTTTCTTGGGCAAAAGAAATCGGTACTCTATGGAGGGATCTTGCTCGTAGCCGGGCACAGTATCTTAGCCGTTGAACAAATGTGGGCCTTCTATACCGGTTTAGGTTTGATTATCGCTGGAGTAGGAATGCTGAAGCCAAACATTTCTACCATGGTAGGAGGTTTGTACAAGCAAGGCGACATTCGAAGAGACAAAGGATTTACCATTTTCTACATCGGGATTAATGTGGGTGCGTTCTTGTCGAGTTTGATTGTTGGATATGTAGGTGAAGTACACGGATGGCATTATGGTTTCGGACTGGCAGGAATTGGTATGGCTTTAGGGCTTATTCAATACATGGCCGGACAGAAGTATTTGAAACACGTGGGTAATTTTATGGGAGAATCTGAAAATTCAGAGGAAAAAGAAGCCATGAACCGCCCCTTGAATAAAGTTGAAAAGGACCGTATTGTGGTGTTGTTCATCTCTTTTATCCTGGTAATTATTTTCTGGGGCGCCTTTGAGCAAGCCGGAGGATTGATGAATATTTACGCCAAAGAAAATACCAACCGTATGTTGTTGGGCTGGGAAGTACCTGCCTCTTGGTTCCAATCGCTGAATGCGATGTTCATTATTTTCTTAGGAACCACGGTGGCCGGTTATTGGGCACATCGCAAATTAAAAGGAAAACTGTCCACGTCTTTGTTTAAGATGATTGTGGGCTTGATTATTATGGGAACCGGATTCTTCTTTATGTCGGCTGCGGCCACCCAATTTGAAGACACCGGATCTTCAGCCATGTACTGGTTGGTGTTGGCTTACTTATTCCATACCATAGGAGAATTATGTATTTCACCAGTAGCCCTTTCGTACATTACCAAACTAGCGCCCTTAAAATACGCTTCCTTGATGATGGGGGTGTACTTTGCCATGACCGGATTCGGTAATAAATTGGCAGGACTGTTGGGAGAAGCTTCTGAAAGCATGGGTGAGTTTACTATTTTTACGGGAATCGCAACCTTCTGTGTGGTGTTTGGAGCTTTGGTGTTGCTTTTCAGAAAGAAGTTAGAATACTTAACGCATGGTGTTGAAGAAAAAGAAGGCATCGTTGAAGAATAAATCCTACTAGTGAACCAATTCAAAACTAAATAACAAACCCAATGAATACAGAAATTGAAAACTTGTTTAAAGACAAAGTCCTAGGGCACCCGGCCGGACTGTTTGTATTATTCTTTACCGAAATGTGGGAGCGTTTTTCCTATTATGGGATGCGAGCCTTGTTGGTGATGTTCTTTACTGCTTCCTTGTTGGACGGTGGATGGGGATGGCCTCGAGAGCATGCATTTGCTATTTTTGGGACCTATACTTCCTTGGTGTACTTGTCTACCCTATTGGGAGGCTATATGGCCGATAAGGTAATTGGCTACCGGTATGCGGTGGTGATTGGTGCCTTGCTCATGACCCTTGGGCATGGAAGTATGGCCTTAGAGTCTCCATTTTTTATATACTTAGGACTTACTTTGTTGGTATTTGGTAGTGGATTCTTTAAACCCAATATGACTTCCATTATTTCTGAAATGTATGCAAACAAGCCTGAAAAGAAGGATGGTGCTTATACCATTTTCTATATGGGGGTGAATGCAGGAGCCTTCCTTGGAATTTTACTTTGTGGCTATTTAGGCGAGAAAGTAGGATGGTCTTGGGGATTCGGATTGGCAGGGATCTTTATGTTCTTTGGTTTGCTTCAATTCTGGATGGCTCAGAACATCTTTGGTAACATTGGTTTAAAACCGGTAAAAGATGTGGATGGCAGTAGTGCTCCAAAAGAAGGAGAGCCTAAATTAAATCCATTTACAAAACCTCAATTAGGGATTATTGTCCTTGCTGCCGTATTCGGATTGGCTTGGATCTTGAACGATCCGGTTTCTAAGATATCGGGAGGCGAATACAACCTTTTTGACTTTTCGGCCTTTGGTCTGGACGGTCCTAACGTGATTATTCTTTCTGCCTTGGCACTCTTCATCCTCTTGTTGGTGATGCGTATCCCGAAATACGATAAGGTAACTAAAGACCGCATGCTGGCGGTAATGTTCTTCGCCTTTATCACAATCTTCTTCTGGGCGATCTTTGAACAGGCACCTAGTTCGTTAACCATCTTCG
>JAHEMY010000162.1 GCA_024643425.1 Flavobacteriaceae bacterium | reverse complement strand
TATACATTGAGCAGGAATTTGATGTTTTAAACGATTCTATTTTCCTTATCACCCGCGATTACTTTTTAAGCGATTTTAGCCTGCGAAAAAAAGAAGGTTCACGCGGAATCTATGGGAAGCGTACCACGCTTTATGATAACTACGTATTTAATATCCCCAAGAACAAAGAATTCTACAAAGAACCTATAGACCCTTATCAAGAGGAGGTGTACAATCGACCGGACGATTTCTGGGATGATCGGCGTCTAGAACCGTTAAGCAAGGATGAGGAAGGCGTTTATAAAATGCTGGATACCTTAAAAACGGTACCGCGATTCAAGGCGCTTATAATATTGGTGCCACCTTGGCCTCGGGGTATTATGAATTTGATAATTTCGATTACGGCCCCATTTTTTCTACTTTCGGATATAATGAAGCGGAGGGCATACGGGTTCGAACCGGGGGTAGAACGTATTTTGGTCAAAACGATTTATGGCGTTTGGAAGGCTTTATTGCCTATGGGTTTGGAGATAACAAATTTAAATACGGACTCTCAGGAAAAGTGTTGATTGATCAAAAAGCTCGATTGATTCTTTTTGGTGGAAATCGCAGAGATGTAGAACAGACCGGGGCAAGTTTAACCTCCAGTACCGATGTGCTTGGGCGTAATTTGGCATCTTCCAGTCTTATTACAGTAGGTGCAAACGATAAGCTTACCAACCTCAACTTGTCTACCATTGGTTTTGAAATGGAGCCCGCGAAGAATTTTATTTTCAGGATAACCGGTGCGTATCGAACCATGCGATCCGCGACCGACACCTTTAGCTTGAGCTATGTGGCGCCCGATGGATCCATTAAAAATACTATTGAACAGGCAGAGATCGATGTAGGGCTTAACTACACTCCCGGACGAAAAACCATTGGGTATGGGGTGGAAAAAAGAGTAGTAAATGATACTTACCCAATTTTATTTGCAGGAATAACGACCGGAATAAAAAATGTGCTGGGAGGAGACTTTGAATATCAAAAAATTCAGGGCTTATACACCCAGCCATGGAATATTGGTGGTTTTGGTCGTGCCTATACCACCATTGAAGCGGGAAAAGTGATAGGTGAAGTGCCTCTTGGGCTACTGGCACCCATTCCCGGGAACCAAACTTTGTTTAGTATCTATAACACCTTTAACCAGTTAGATTTTTATGAATTTGTAAGTGATACCTACGCTTCGTTTCACTTGCAGCACAATTTTGGAGGAAGAATCTTCGGGCGTATTCCTGGACTTCGAAAGTTAAACCTTCGTGAAGTAATTGGTTTCCGAGCTATTTATGGAGAAATATCCGAGGCTAATCAGGCATTGAACGTGGATCCTATGGGGAATCCAATTATCTATAACGCACCTGAGGATGTCTATTGGGAATGGAGTGTAGGGATTGGCAATATTTTCAAAGTATTCCGTCTGGACTTTAACTTTAGAGGAAATTATTTGGACAATCCAAATGCACGTCCGTTTGGGGTCACCGGAGTATTTGGTTTTTCGTTTTAAATTCTTACGAATTAATAATTCCCAATCCCAATCAATTTTACTACTTTTGCAACCGCAAATTTGAAACTGTTTACTAAATAACTAAACTATGTTAGAACAAAACATTATTTACGTTCCTATCGCTCTTGCTGTGCTTGGGTTATTGTTTATGCTTGTGAAAATGAGCTGGGTAAAAAAGCAACCTGCAGGAAGCGAGCGTATGCAATCCATTTCTAAAAGTATTAAGGAAGGAGCTTTGGCATTTTTAAATGCTGAATACCGATTACTAGTAATATTTGCTGTGATTGCCTCTGTATTGTTGTACGTGATCTCGATGATTGTTGATACTACAAGTTGGATGATTGTTCCTGCGTTTATTCTTGGAGCTGTTTTTTCAGCCTTGGCAGGAAACATTGGTATGCGTATCGCAACCGAAGCGAATGCACGAACTGCAGAAGCTGCCAAAACAAGTTTACCACAAGCCCTAAAGGTATCCTTTGGTGGTGGAACCGTAATGGGTCTGGGTGTTGCCGGATTAGCGGTTTTGGGTTTAAGTTTAATATTTATGTTCTTCGTGAGCCAATTTATGGGGAATGAAGGATCTTTTTACAATAATATGACCATCGTTCTTGAGGCCTTAGCAGGATTCTCTCTAGGAGCTGAAAGTATTGCCTTGTTCGCTCGTGTGGGTGGTGGAATTTATACAAAAGCAGCCGATGTTGGAGCCGACCTTGTTGGAAAAGTTGAAGCTGGAATTCCTGAAGATGACCCTCGTAACCCTGCAACCATTGCAGATAACGTAGGAGATAACGTTGGGGATGTTGCAGGTATGGGAGCCGACTTGTTCGGATCATACGTTGCTACCGTATTAGCTTCAATGGTATTAGGAAATTATGTAATTCGCGATATGTCGGCAAATGGACAATTTACCGATGCCTTCAATAATATGGGACCTATCTTATTGCCTTTGGTAATAGCAGGGGTGGGAGTATTAGCTTCTATCATTGGAACCTTCTTTGTGAGTATTAAAAATAACGATGCGAAAGAATCTCAAGTTCAAAAAGCATTGGATACAGGAAACTGGTTCGCGATTGGATTAACCTTAATTGCAAGTTATTTCTTGATCGATTGGATGTTGCCGGAAACCATGACCATGAGTTTCTTTGGAGAAGGAATGAAAGAAGTTCCAGCCATGAATGTATTCTACGCAGCTTGTATTGGTTTGGCTGTTGGAGCCCTTATATCCTTTGTAACTGCGTTCTATACAAGTTTAGGTAAGAAGCCGGTTTTGGATATCGTAAGAAATTCTTCAACAGGTGCTGCAACCAACATTATTGCCGGTTTGGCAGTAGGAATGAAGTCAACTTTCTGGAGTGTGTTATTATTCGCTGCAGCTATCTACGGTTCTTATGAGTTTGCTGGATTCTATGGGGTTGCTTTAGCAGCTTCTGCGATGATGGCAACTACTGCCATGCAGTTGGCAATCGATGCATTCGGTCCTATTGCTGATAACGCAGGAGGAGTTGCTGAAATGAGTGACCTTGAAGACCACGTTCGTGAGCGTACCGATATTTTAGATTCTGTTGGTAACACTACCGCAGCGGTTGGTAAAGGATTTGCGATTGCTTCTGCAGCACTTACTGCTTTAGCTTTATTTGCAGCTTATGTAACGTTCACCGGAATCGACGGAATTAATATTTTTAAAGCCGATGTATTGGCAGCCTTATTCGTTGGAGGAATGATCCCTGTGGTATTCTCTGCCATGGCCATGAAATCGGTTGGAAAAGCGGCCATGGAAATGGTACAAGAAGTAAGACGTCAGTTCCGAGAAATTCCAGGAATTATGGAAGGAACAGGAACTCCTGAATATGCAAAATGTGTAGATATCTCTACCAAAGCAGCGTTGAAAGAAATGATCTTGCCTGGGTTATTGACGATCATCACTCCTATTATTATCGGATTGGTATTTGGTGCAGAACCATTAGGAGGGTATATGGCCGGAGTTTGTGTGAGTGGTGTAATGTGGGCAATCTTCCAAAACAATGCCGGAGGTGCTTGGGATAACGCCAAGAAATCGTTTGAAGCTGGTGTTGAAATCAATGGTGAAATGACCTTCAAAGGAAGCGAAGCGCATAAAGCAGCTGTAACCGGTGATACTGTTGGAGATCCGTTTAAAGATACTTCAGGACCATCCATGAACATCCTTATTAAACTTACGTGTTTAGTTGGTTTGGTAATCGCTCCTATTCTTGGCGGACACGGTGCAGAAGAAGTTACCTTAGAAGAGAGTACAGAAGCAGTGTTTATCTCTGAGGATGGAACTAGAACTGTTCTTGCTGAAGGTATTGCTCATACCACCGAGCAAGCGACGAAGGAAGTTCGTGTTGAAATGAATGTGGAAGGCGATGAAACCGTTGCGAATGTAACCATTGAAACGACTGAGAATGGTGAAACTACTTCTGAAACAAAAACGTTCAGAGGAACCGAAGAAGAAGTGAAAGCGCAATTAGAAGCGATGAAAGAAGCTGAGGTAAAGGTAGATGCCGGTAAAAAAGTAATCAAAGAAGTGATCG
>JAHEMY010000161.1 GCA_024643425.1 Flavobacteriaceae bacterium | reverse complement strand
GAATACATTGGTTTGTTATCGATGGTAAGCAATACCTCTTTCTTTTGCTGCGCCAGCGAAACGACACTACACAGAATCGCGCCAATAATTACAATGCTTTTTTTCATTTTATATTTTTTTTAGAGCCTCGCAAATTTAAAAAATTAACAGGCTTACACAAGGAACTTAACAGAACCTTTTAAAATAGAATGCCAATTAATTGAAAACCCTTAATTTTAGAACTAATTCATTTAAATAATACTCATGAAATACACGACCGAAATCATAATAAATCTCCCACGTGAAACCGTAATTGCGAAAATGGACCACCCTGAAAACATGAAGCATTGGCAACGAGGATTGCAAGGTTTTGAAGTCCTTGAAGGAACCCCGGGAAAAGAAGGGGCAAAAATGAAACTTGACTACCTTATGGGAAAACGATCGATGACTTTGATTGAAACCATCACAAAAAATAATTTTCCTTCAGAATTTCATGCGAATTACGATACCAAAGGCGTTCATAACATACAACGCAATTTTTTTCACGACCTCGATGGTGAAAGCACGCGTTGGGTGAGCGAAAGTGAATTTCATTTCAGTGGCATTTTAATGAAACTTATGGGTTTTCTCATGCCTGGAGCATTTAAAAAACAATCGCAGAAATACTTGGAAGATTTCAAAAGTTTTGCGGAGCACGGAAATTCGGTTTTAAATCAATAGCATGGAGCAAGTAAAAATGATTTGGGATTTTCGTGGTCCAAATGCCGAACCCATTGCAAAGCATCATCAAATACACTTAAATGAGTTTGTTGAAAAAGAAGGGATTTCTGAGACAATTACAGGAATAGAGGTCGTTTCGGAGTATTATTGCATGGCTTTTTTGGTGGTTCCAAATGAACAAGTAAATCGCCTTCGAACACTTTTAAAACCGCACCGCGGACAACGCTATTCGCCAAAAAATTAAAGGGCTTCGCAGAAATCCTTTTACAAGAATAGAATTTACCTTAATATTGCGCTCATTAAATATTAACCTATGAACTATTTTAAATTACTTTTTCTATTTATCGGTATCAGCACCTTTGCTCAAGAGACAAAAGTTGGAACCGTGGATGTTGATTTTATTATTAGCAAAATGCCCGAATTGACCAATGTCCAAAAGCAAGTTGAAGATTACAGTAAAGGCTTGGAAGCCGATTTACAAAAGAAGATGAAAGCTTTGGAAGACGGTGTTCGCGTATATAAAGAAAATGAGGTTGCGCTTACCCTTCAGCAAAAGCAGATGAAACAAGACTCGCTATTGGCCATGGAAAATGATATGAAGAAGTTTCAACAAAACGGAAACCAGCTTATTCTCTTAAAACAAGAAGAATTTATGCGCCCGTTGTACAATAAAATTGGGGATGCTTTGGAAAAAATTGCCGAAGCTGGACAATACACCCAAGTGCTCTTGCGGGACGAATCGGTGGTATATATAGACAATCGGTTTGATC
Source organism: Flavobacteriaceae bacterium (assembly GCA_024643425.1). GTDB lineage: Bacteria > Bacteroidota > Bacteroidia > Flavobacteriales > Flavobacteriaceae > JAHEMY01. The sequence goes on along the minus strand of JAHEMY010000161.1, from coordinate 2,625 downwards.
TAACGCTAGCTGTATTAAAAGAGCTGGGAATAGAGGTGAAGACAGAAGAATAAACTTTTATTTATTACAAAAAAAAAGGCTCCCAATGGGAGCCTTTTTTTATCTCGAGTAATTTGGAGATTCGTTGGTGATTGTTACATCATGAGGATGACTCTCATGAATTCCCGACGCAGTAATTTTCACAAACCGCCCGGTTTCTTTCAAGGTCTCAATATCTTTTGATCCGCAATATCCCATACCGGCTCTTAAACCTCCGATAAATTGGGTCATGCTCTCAACCAATTCTCCTTTGTACGGCACACGACCTACAATACCTTCTGGAACTAATTTCTTAATATCGTCTTCCACATCTTGGAAGTAACGGTCTTTAGAACCTTGTTTCATAGCTTCTACACTTCCCATACCACGGTACGATTTAAACTTTCGTCCTTCGTAGATAATGGTTTCTCCGGGAGATTCTTTGGTGCCTGCCAACAGTGAACCTAACATCACACAATCTGCTCCGGCGGCAATCGCTTTAGGAATATCTCCGGTGTATCGAATTCCACCATCGGCAATTACGGGAACTCCGGAACCTTTAATGGCAGCAGCCACTTCTAATACGGCAGAAAATTGTGGAAATCCAACCCCTGCAACTACACGCGTGGTACAAATAGAGCCAGGGCCAATTCCAACTTTAACAGCATCTGCCCCTGCTTCTACCAAATATTTTGCTGCTTCCGGGGTAGCAATGTTCCCTACCACTACGTCTAAATCGGGGAAATGCTTTTTAACTTCTTTAAGCACCGTGACCACTCCTTTGGTATGACCATGGGCCGTATCGATAATCACCGCATCAACCTGTGCATTTACAAGTGCTTCAGCTCTTTCAACAGCATCAGCCGTTACTCCAAGGGCTGCCGCAACTCTCAATCGCCCAAAATCATCTTTGTTTGCGATGGGTTTTTGCGTAAGTTTTGTGATATCTCTGAAGGTGATTAATCCAAGTAATTCGCCGTTATCATCTACCACAGGCAATTTTTCAATTTTATTTTGCTGAAGGATAATTTCGGCATCCTTCAAAGAAGTTCCTTTACTAACAGTGACTAAATTTTCGGAGGTCATCACTTCTTCCAGCTTACGACCGTAATTCTTTTCAAATCGCAGGTCACGATTGGTAACAATACCAATTAATTTATTTTGATCATCTACAATAGGAATTCCCCCGATGCTATATTCACGCATGGTAGCCTGTGCATCCCCTACCGTATTAGTTTTCTTAAGAGTAACAGGATCTTGAATCATCCCGCTTTCAGCTCGCTTTACCTTTCTCACCTCCGCCGCTTGTTCTTCAATGGTCATGTTCTTGTGTAAAACACCAATCCCTCCCTCTCGGGCAATCGCAATGGCCATAGCACTTTCGGTCACCGTATCCATCGCTGCTGAAACAATAGGCACGTTAAGTGTAATATTTCGAGAAAATTTTGTTTTAATGGAAACTTCTCTCGGTAAAACTTCTGAAAAAGCTGGTACTAAGAGTACGTCGTCGTAGGTGAGACCTTCTCCAAGAATTTTGTGGTTGTGTGCAGTCATTGCAATTAAATTTTGAATCCGAAGTAACGGAAGAAGTTGTTTTTTAATTGCGTGCAAATATACAATTTATAAGTGGATTAAAATTATCTAATGTTTAAAATTACTCATATTCAGAGCGTAACAGATTTTATCTATAATTATTCTAAATAAGCTTTGCAGAAAAGCATTTTAGTTTTAATTTTGTCAAAAATTTTCAAGTTTATTTTTAATTAGTCTAAATAAATGAAATATTTACCGACCCTTATCACCATTTGGTTCAGTGCCATTCTATTTGCGCAAAACCCAAAAAATAACGCGAATATCTCCTTGGATTCCATTCAAAAAATAGATGAGGTCCTTATTAAAACAAACGTTATTTTCGGAAATAAACACGTTGCCAACAATCGCACGGGATCTGCCTACTATATCTCTCCAACCGAACTAAAAAAAATGGGGTATATCGACATCAACAGAGTACTTCGAACAGTTCCAGGCGTGAGCATTGTGGAGGAAGATGGTTTTGGATTACGGCCGAACATAAGCTTGCGAGGTACCTCGCCCGAGCGAAGCGCCAAAATAAGTTTAATGGAAGATGGAGTTTTAATCGCTCCTGCTCCTTACAGCGCATCTTCTGCCTATTATTTTCCTTCGATGGCCAGAATGCAGGCCGTGGAAATACTCAAGGGAAGTAGTCAAGTGCAATATGGTCCTTTTACCACAGGTGGCGCCATCAACATGGTTTCGACGCAGATTCCGGAGAGCTTCAATGGTCGAGTGAAGGCATCCTATGGTAGTTTTAACAGCGCCCAACTATATGCATCCATAGGGGATAGCAAGGAATATTTTGGATACTCCCTCGAATATCTGAATTTCAATTCGGACGGATTCAAAGAATTAAATGATTTAAATACAGGTTTCGATAAAAACGACTTTGTAGCGAAATTCCGCATGAATACCTCAAAAGATGCTAAAACTCGCCAGTCTTTGGAGATGAAATTCCAATACAGCGATGAACTGTCTAATGAAACTTATCTCGGGCTTTCAGAAAGCGACTTTGAAACAGCTCCTTTCTCA
>JAHEMY010000160.1 GCA_024643425.1 Flavobacteriaceae bacterium | reverse complement strand
TTTTGCAAAATTGATGTCTAAAAACAATAAAACCCATCTAAGTAAACTTAATGGGTTTATTATGTTTTCATCCACATTGCAGTTGTGAATGATTGTGGAGCCGGAGGGATTACCTTTGGTGATCTCCAATTGCTCCCTTACTGCAAATACAATCCCTGTTTTCTTCGAAACCAATGGTCTTTTTTATTTTCTTCACTTAAGAAAGCAAGCTTTCAACGTTAGAAAATAAAAAATCCCGATGGCCGAGGGCCACCGGGAGGTGCTTGATAGTGGAGCCGGGGAGATTCGAACTCCCGTCCAAACGTGCCGTTATAAGGCTTTCTACATGTTTATTTTCCACTTGGGTTTTCGTCCGATTGCTGGATGGAAACGTCCTGCGCACAGCTTATCTTCGATTTAGTTTCACGGATCCATCGAAGCCCTGCACCCGCTAGGTTTACTTTTACGAAGCCACTAAATCGATTGCCGCAAACCAAGGCTCTCGAGTGACTTCCTGCTTGCCCGCCTAGCGGGCCGAGGCATTATCCTACTATAATTCGGATTATGCAGCTAGGGCGTAGTTATTCTCGCCGTTTAAAAAGTGTGAAATATGAGATTTACGAGCTGTATCCCAGCGCTCGACATGCTTACCATACAATGAAACCCGCTGTCAAAACCAGTCGGCCCCATGATAAATTCAAAGAACTTTCGGACGGCAAAGATACATTAAAAAGCTATCTTTGCTAACCTATATTCAACTGCAAAAAGTATTCCAAATGCCCATTACCTTCGCAATTATTAAAGAACGGAAGAATCCACCCGATCGCCGCGTTGTTTTTTCACCCGAAAAGTGTCAAGAAGTCATACAAGCCTATCCCGATGCTCGAATTATCGTCGAAGCTTCCGATGTTCGAATTTTCCCGGACGAAGCTTATCGCGAGGCAGGTTTTGAAGTATTGGAAGATATTTCAGAAGCCGATGTATTGTTGGGAGTGAAAGAAGTACCCATGGAAGCCTTAATTCCGCAGAAAAAATATTTTTTCTTTAGTCATACCATTAAAAAACAACCTTACAACCAGAAACTCTTACAGGCTGTGTTGGAAAAGCGCATTGAACTGTATGATCATGAAACTATTGTTCGTGACGATCATTCAAGGCTTATTGGCTTCGGGTATTATGCGGGCTTGGTCGGTGCGTATAATGGGTTTCGGATGTTGGGAATTCGAGACGGATTGTTCGATCTTCCAAAAGTAGAAACACTTGCCGATTTGGAAGCTATGAAAACCCAATTGGAGCGAATAACATTGCCTAACGACTTAAGAATTATTCTTTCCGGTACAGGAAAAGTGACTCACGGAGCTAAATTTATTTTAGACCATGTAAAAATTCGCGAAGTGACGGATGCCGATTACCTCACGAAAGATTTTGATGAAGCCGTGTATTGTTTGATTGACGTGACGGAATACAACAAACGAAAAGATGGAAAGCCTCTAGATAAACATGCATTCTATGCAGATCCTTCCGATTACGAAAGTGACTTTATGAAATACGCTCGTGTGAGTACCATGTTCATCGCAGGTCATTTTTACGGGAATGGGGCGCCTTATTTGTTCACGCGTGACGATGCGAAAAGCTCAGAGTTTAATATTAACCTTATTGCCGATATATCCTGTGATATCGATGGACCAGTGGCTAGCACCATACGTTCTTCAACCATTGCCAATCCGTTCTATGGATACGATCCTAAGACAGAGGAAGAAGTGCCGTTTGGAGCACCGAATAGCATTGCTGTAATGGCGGTGGATAACTTGCCATGTGAATTGCCAAAAGACGCGAGCGAAGGATTTGGAGAAATGTTTGCTGAAAATGTTATCCCTGCTTTTTTTGATGGAGATAAGGATGGAATTTTGAAACGTGCTAAGATAACTCGTCCAGATGGAACCCTTACTAAGCGTTTTTTATACTTGCAGGATTATGTCTCAGGAAAATAATAATCTCATGTCATGAATCCGGCGGAGGCATCTATTCTTCAAAAACAAGAACCCTTCAGAAGTATATTACTTCAATTACAATTGATTATTGAGCATACGATTCCTGAAGCCGAATTGCTATTTAAATGGAAAATCCCTTATTTCTATCTACATGGTAAAACTCCTTTGGTATATATGCATACGACCAAAAATTATGTGGATTTGGGGTTTGCAAAGGGCTTTCAACTAAGACAACATCAAAACATACTCATAGGAGAACATAGAAATACGGTTAAATCGTTGCGATATTTTTCGGAGACTGATATTGATGAAAAGGTTTTGGTGGACTTGCTAATGGAAGCCAAAGGACTAGAATCCTAGAGCTCTTTGATTGTTTTTCGAATCGCCACCAAATCAGTGAGTAGCTTTTCAAGTAAACTAAGATCCAACATATTCGCACCATCACTCTTGGCATTTTTCGGATCAAAATGAGTTTCGATAAAAATACCATCCACACCAACGGCAATTCCTGCGCGCGCTATGGTGCTAATCATTTCAGGTCGTCCACCGGTAACACCGGCACTTTGGTTGGGTTGTTGAAGGCTGTGGGTAACATCTAACACCGTTGGAGCATATTGGCGCATCGTTGGAATTCCGCGGAAATCTACAATCATGTCTTGGTAGCCAAACATGGTTCCCCGATCGGTGATAAGCACCTGTTCGTTGTTGCAATCGGTCACTTTGGTCACCGCATGTTTCATGCTTTCCGGACTCATGAACTGTCCTTTTTTCAAGTTCACCACTTTCCCGGTTTCGGCAGCAGCCACCACTAAATCGGTTTGACGCACCAAAAAGGCAGGAATTTGCAATACATCAACGTATTCTGCCGCCATGGCCGCATCACTTACCTCATGAATATCGGTTACTGTAGGGACATCGAAGGTTTCCGAAACTTTGCGTAAAATTTTTAAGGCCTTTTCGTCGCCAATTCCCGTGAACGAATCAATCCGACTGCGGTTTGCTTTCTTAAAACTTCCTTTAAACACATAAGGAATCTCCAATTTTTGGGTAATTCCCACCACTTTTTCGGCAATGCGTAAAGCCATTTCCTCGCTTTCAATGGCACAAGGACCTGCTAATAAAAAGAAATTATTGGATTGTAGGTTTTTAAGCTTCGGAACGAGTTCTAGTTTCATGTAAAGTGAATTGAAATGCAAAGATAAGTATTTAAAATATCTACGTGATAAAGTTTCAAATCAGAAGTTTAAGAAAATAATAGTAACGTAATGTCTAAATATTCAAGGAAATAGCAGTACTTTTGCACCGCCTTAAAAATGAGGAATTATGAACATCAAGAACATCGCGATTATTGCCCACGTAGACCACGGTAAAACTACCTTGGTAGATAAGATTTTACACCACTGTAGTTTGTTTCGTGAGAACGAAAAAACCGGTGAACTTATTCTGGACAATAACGACTTGGAGCGTGAACGCGGAATTACCATTACTTCTAAGAACGTTTCGGTAATCTATAAGGATACCAAGATCAATATCATCGATACTCCCGGTCACGCCGATTTTGGTGGAGAAGTAGAGCGTGTATTGAACATGGCCGATGGTGTATTGTTGTTGGTGGATGCTTTTGAAGGCCCAATGCCACAAACTCGTTTTGTATTGCAAAAAGCCATCGCTTTAGGCAAAAAGCCTTGTGTGGTGATTAATAAGGTGGATAAAGAAAACTGTACGCCGGATGAAGTGCATGAAGCAGTATTCGATTTGATGTTCGAATTAGGGGCAGAAGAGTGGCAGTTAGATTTCCCAACCGTTTATGGTTCGGCGAAACATAACTGGATGAGCGAGGATTGGAAAAATCAAACATCGAACATCGAACCGCTATTGGATATGGTGCTAGAGCACATTCCTGCGCCAAAAACCGATGAAGGTAGCTTACAGATGTTGATTACTTCTTTGGACTATTCTTCTTTTACAGGTCGAATCGCCATTGGTCGTTTACAGCGTGGTATGTTGAAAGAAAACATGCAAATCTCTTTAGTGAAGCGCGATGGACGAATTCAGAAATCAAAAATTAAGGAACTTCACATCTTCGAAGGTTTAGGCCGAATGAAGGTGAGTGAAGTGCATGCCGGTGATATTTGTGCAATCGTAGGACTTGAAGGATT
>JAHEMY010000055.1 GCA_024643425.1 Flavobacteriaceae bacterium | reverse complement strand
AAAATAAAAATGGAGTTAAATATTTTTTTGTACATTTGAGGATATTAAACTTTAAATTTATAGTGATTATGAAAAAACATTATTTTTTTGCTGCATTATTTGCAGTTGCCTTAACTGCTAATGCTCAATTTACTGACGACATGGAAAGCTACGCTGTAGGTGCTCCTATTTCTCAAGACTGGTGGACAGACTGGGGATGTGGTGGAGGTGCCGGTTGTGCGATCATCTCTTCTGATGCTCAAGCAAACGACGGTTCTAAATCAGGTTTAGTTCCTGATGATGGTACTACAGATGCTGTTCTTGACTTAGGTAACAAAATCTTTGGACAGTGGGATTTAACATTCTTTATGTATGTTCCTTCTGGACAAGAGGCTTATTGGAACCTTCAAGGTACTGTGCCAATTGGAGCTGGAGAGTGGATTATGGGGAACTTTTTCTTCAACCAAGATAACCTAAATCCAGGTGTTGGTTTGATCGATGATTGCCCAGGTGCTCCTGTAAACTTCAATTTCCCACACGATGCTTGGTTCTCTGTTAACTTGAAAGTGGATATTTCTGCTGGTATTTCTTTAGCTACTTGTCAATTAACTATTGACGGTACTGAATTACTTCCTGCTGGAACTCCTTTCACTTCTGCTGACGGAACTGTTCCAACTAGTTTAGGTGGTATCGATTTCTTCTCAATTTCTGCTAACAACCTTTACTACGTAGATACTGTATCTTATGTAGATGGTTTCGTAGGAACTGCAGATTTCGCATCTAAAGGATTCTCAGCTTATCCAAACCCTGTAAGCAATGTGTTGAACCTTCAAGCTAACGAAAGTATCAACTCTGTTGCTATCTTCAATGTTCTTGGACAACAAGTTTACAGTGCTAAAGTAAATGCTATGTCTTCTCAAGTAGACATGTCTCAAATGGCAAGCGGTGCTTACTTTGTTAAAGTAAACGTTAACGGTGCTGAAGGAACTGTAAAAGTTATCAAGTAATTAAAATAAATTACTGATTATTTAAAGAGGCTGTCTAACGACAGCCTCTTTTTTAATATATACTATGAAAAAAGAATCATACATCTTTGGAATTTATCCGGTTTTAGAAGCGCTTCAATCCAACAAACATATCGATAAGCTCTTTGTTCAAAACGGAACAGATAAATCAAAATTAGAACTTATTTTATCCTTGGCAGAAGCACAAAATGTGACCATTAACATGGTTCCTTTTGAAAAGCTAGAAAAATTAACACGATCCAATCACCAAGGAATAGTAGCCTTCGTGTCGCCGGTTGCCTTCAAACCATTTGAAGAGACCGTTGAAAAAATCCTTGCGGAAAAAGAATCACCCCTTTTCCTTATTCTGGATCAAATTACGGATGTAAGAAACTTTGGAGCCATTATCAGAACTGCTGAATGCACAGGAGTGGACGCCATCATTATTCAGAAAAAAGGAGGCGCCCCGGTAAGTGCCGATACGGTAAAAACTTCTGCAGGAGCAATCTTTAATATTCCACTTTGTAAGGTAGATCATATAAAAGATGCCGTGTTTTATTTGCAAGGCTCTGGAGTTCGAGTGGTGGGTGCTAGTGAAAAAGGTCAAAACACTGTGTTTGATGCAAAACTTAGCGGTCCGTTGGGCATTGTTATGGGCTCTGAAGAAAAAGGGATTGCCAAATCCGTGCTTTCCCTATTGGATGAATCGATTGCCCTACCCCTTCTTGGTCAAATTAATTCATTGAACGTTTCTGTAGCATGTGGAGCTATTCTCTATGAAGCGATAAGACAACGCATAAGTTAGTTTACTCCTCTTCTGTTTTTTTAGGCAGGTAATTATAAACCACACGAATCTTTTTTATACCGGGTGTTATATCTAGTGGCTTTGGCTCCTCTTTGGCCGATTCAATAAAATTTCCATCCTCATCAAAGTGCTGAAGAAATGGGTCCTTATTAGGATCATAGCTATCTTTTTCCCATTCGTACTTTTTACGATCGAGTGGCTTGTTCTTAAATAGCACAGCCAGCACCAATCCTATCATAAATCCCGATAAATGACCTTCCCATGAAATTTTTGGGTCAATAGGAAATAAATACCATAACATCCCACCATATAGAAACACTACCAACAACGATAAGGCGGTTAGTTGAAATTGTTTTGAAAATATCCCTTTAAAAAACAAAAAAGCAGCGAGCATATAAATAACACCACTCGCACCAATATGCCAGGCTGGCCTTCCCATGACCCACGTAGCCACACCTGTGAGTAATAATCCTACCAACAGTACTTTCCACCTTAAACTGCGATAAAAATAAAATAAGGCGGAGGTGAGGACTAACAGAGGTATCGAATTATTAAACAAATGCTGTAAACTCCCATGTATAAATGGTCCCAAGACTATTCCGGGAAGTCCCTCCCACTCTAGCGGATATATTCCCAATCTTGTAAAGCGAATATGAAAACGTATCTCCAGCCAAAAAATTACCCATAAAAGCAATACCATAAATACAGGTACTACCACTACTTCGGGCGTAAATCGCAATGTATTCTTTGTTTCCATGCAACAAGGGTATCAAAAAACAATCCCAAAGTAAATTTATGCTATTTTGACAGTTTTACCGGATTATTAAAATTGTAACTTTACATTATGAATACCCCGCTTGCAGAACGAATCCGACCTAAATCATTTGAGGAATACCTAAGTCAGCAACACTTGGTAGGTCCGGAAGGCTCTTTAACGCCACAATTGAGCTCCGGTTTAATTTCTTCCATGATTTTTTGGGGACCTCCCGGAACAGGGAAGACTACTTTGGCACAAATAATCGCTTCAGAATCAGGAAGACCTTTTTACACGCTTAGTGCTATCGATAGTGGGGTTGCCGCTGTTCGTGAGGTAATTCAAAAAGCAAAACAGAGTGATTCGTTATTTTCTACAAAGAATCCAATATTGTTTATTGATGAAATTCATCGTTTTAGCAAGTCGCAACAAGATTCACTCCTCGGTGCTGTCGAAAAAGGTTGGATCACGCTTATTGGGGCGACAACTGAAAATCCCAGTTTTGAAGTAATTCCTGCCCTTTTGTCTCGTTGTCAAGTTTATGTTTTAAAAGGTTTCAGTAAAAACGACCTAGAAGCCCTATTGACAAGAGCGCTTAAAGAAGACGATTTATTGTCAAAGAAGAAAGTGACTTTAAAAGAAACTGAAGCACTTATCCGTCTTTCCGGGGGTGATGCTCGAAAACTTTTAAATACACTAGAATTAGTTGTTCTATCGGAAAATGAAAAGACTGTTGTTATTACCAACGAAATGGTTTTTAAAAAAGTCCAACAAAATACCGTGCTTTATGACAAAACGGGTGAACAACATTACGACATCATATCTGCTTTTATTAAATCCATTCGCGGAAGCGACCCTAACGCAGCGGTCTATTGGTTAGCACGGATGATTGAAGGAGGTGAAGATGTTAAATTTATTGCGCGTCGATTACTTATTTTGGCTGCGGAAGATATTGGTTTAGCAAATCCAACCGCCTTGGTACTGGCAAATGCGACGTTTCAAGCCGTGCACACCATTGGTTATCCCGAGTCACGTATCATTCTAAGCGAATGCACGGTTTATTTAGCTAGCTCCCAAAAGAGTAACGCCTCATATAACGCAATTAAAGCTGCTCAGAGTGCCGTTAAACAAACCGGAGACTTATCGGTGCCTTTGTCTCTGAGAAATGCTCCTACGAAGCTTATGAAGGATTTGGGTTATGGATCAGATTACGCTTATGCGCATGATTTTGAAGGAAATTTTACGGCTCATGAATTTCTCCCTGAAGAATTATCAGGCACTACCTTCTATGCTCCGGGCAACAACCCCAGAGAGCAAAACTTAAAAAATTACTTAAAGAATTTGTGGAAGGATAAATATGAGTTTTAGTTCGCTTTCTGATACAAAATTTGCGTACCCTCCTCATTCACCCTAAGATTCTGTTGGTCGTCAAAACTTGCTAAAAACCGCTTCTCTTTCTGATTCTCAAAAAATAGGACTCCATCTACAACAAATAATTTTCCCACATAGGTCAAATCATCATCGGTTCCCGGTGTTTCTTCATAAAAACGGAAATCATTCGACATCTTTCGAAGCAAATAACTTTTATCGGCGTGGGTAAAATTTGAATACTTCTCATTAGGGAGATTCAAAGGATTTCTCAATTTAATTGTAACCGTTTCGACCGGCGGTTCATCCACCGGTTCTGAGGTATCCTGGTCTGTTTTTGAAGTTCCTGCAAGCAGTGTTTCCATATTCTTTTGATGCACAGCCAAGACTTCTATATCAAAAAAAGCATTTCGCAGAGATTCTGAGTAAGCTTTTCCGTATTCTTTGAGCTTACTTTTAGCTGTCTTTGTTTCAAACAATAACAAACCATCACAATCCTTTATTTTTATGGTTACTTCATTCCAAATAAACCCGGGCTTGCCATTTACTTCAGCCCATAAACCATCACAGCGCCGCACATCGGGTAATTCATTTTCGAAATAAGCATGAAAACCATGTTTATTAAAAAGAAACTTTAACAGAGAATTCAATTGATATTGATCTTCTTCAAATTGAAAGTCAAACCGCTTAGGCACCACAATATAACTATACTCACTCAACTGTTCCTCTTGAGAAAAAACATGAAAAGATGCTACAAATAAGAAAATACATGCAACCAAACACTTTTTCATTCTGTTGTTCATTTAATATTAAATTATTGTTGTAAAGATACACTTTTTGACTTGGGATGATTGGGCGGTAATGGAAATATTGGTCCTTTTTCTGGTGCCAATGCCAAGCCAATGTCGCTGTCCAGGAAGAATTAACAACAATGCTATTACCTACTTGTTGAAAGCAAAAACTTTTTGTTCCACTTGGAAGGACTTACGAGTGCTTACAAATGAATTTTAAGCTCGTTAATTTCATCAATCCTTTGGTATCCTGGAGGAACTTCCTCCTTTCGATAGTTAAAAAACAAGGTTTCCATGCCAACCGACGCCGCCCCAAGAATATCGGCTTCAAAACTATCCCCTACCATCAAACTTTGATGTGGAATTGCGAATGCCTTTTCAAGTGCTTTTTGAAATATTACCGGGTTTGGTTTTTTTAAACCTGTTTCTTCCGAGGTAGTTATTGTTTTAAAATAGCCATAAATCCCACTATTGCGCAGTTTTAAATGTTGTACTTCATGAAAACCATTGGTGATAATATGAAGTTCATATCGTTCTACTAGGTATTCGAGAACATCAAGGACGCCCTCAAACAGATGGTTGTCCTTGGGAAGTTCGTCAATATAAGAAGTCGCTAAAAAATCTAATTCATCATTGCTAAACGTAATTCCAAAAGGTTGAAAAGCTCTAGAAAAGCGACCTCTTCGCAATTCTTGTTTTGTGATTTCATCATTTCTAAACAAGCGCCAATATTCAAAATTTATAGGCTCATAAACTGCAATAAAGTCTTCTATATCGATTGTAATGCGATGTTTAACAAACAATCGCTCAAAGGCTAATTTCGAATTACGATCGAAATCCCAGAGGGTATGATCTAAATCAAAGAATACATGTTTAATAATCTTAGACATTCGGATTTAATTTTTCAGAAAACAAATACCTCCAGGTTTTGTTCTCTTTTTTATATTCAAAATCGCGGTTCGAAAAAAGGAAAGAGAAACTTCCATTCAGCGATTTCACTCGATTAAAAACTTGAGTAAGTTTCCCTTCAATATCCTGTTCCTTCCCAAAACCTAGGGCAAGTGATTTTCCAACCACCGGATACAAAACCAAAGGTGTTTTAACTTCGTAGTCCAAATCGTAAAACAAAAAAGGCGTGCATGTGCTGGCTCTAAAGCCAATTTCATTGTAATAAAATAAAGTAAAATCTTGCTTTATCTCCAATTCTACTAAAGATCGATATACATTGGGAAGGTTTATGAGCTGACGATCGTTAAAGGAGCTCGATAAGGTGCGGTGGGTAATTTCTTGGATCATCTCCTTCTCTTGTTTCAATCGGTTTTCATCCTCTAATGAATGAAATGAAAACACCAGTCCCACTTCACAATAATCGCCCACATATTTCACCAATCGCTGAAATTTTTCTCGCTTTGTGTTGAAGTCTTCACGAAACGAATAGCCCTCCCCCAATAAAAAGAAGATAATTTGCTTCGCAGTACTTGATTTTGAATTGTTTAAAATCCACGAAAAAGTATCGTAGGGGTCTTTCCTAAGCCCTAAAAGTACACGCATCCGCTGAAAAATTCTACCTATTTTCAATTTCCATAAATCACTCGCAAATCCAACAACATTCCGTACCAAACCGCGCTGTAAAAATTCAAAAGGTCTTTTTGCTTCAATTAAGTTTAAAATTTGAAAATCTCTGCCGGGAATTTGCAACGATGGAAAATGCTCTTGTAAGGTATCTTTCAATTTATAGGCCCAAATATCGATGACGGGTTCCTTCAAAAAGCCTTCGCGATAGGCTAGACTTTCATGAGCCGGAAATCGTCCTAATTCATCCTTTACATGAGGAAGGTATTCCTCATATCGACTTAATAAATAAAAAGACGCAGCAAATATATCGAATGGCAGCGCACTCTTTCCAGACATTGGAAAAAATGCAAGTGTATCCTCCCAAGGCCGAACATGAACCTCAACATCCTCAAATCCCTGAGCAGACAACAGCCCCTGCGATTGAAAGAACAACTCATTCCCTAAGGGTTGTTTTCCATAGGAACATTTTTCACCGTTATGCGAGATAAAGACATCTATACTCGTTGTAAATTCAATTTTTAAGCCCAGTACCCGCGTACAGATATGTTTAAAAATATAATCGATACGAGGGGTAAGTTTTTGAGTGTAGATTAACAGCATTTAGGACTATAGCATTTGTTCATCGGCAAAGCTAAAATACGCTTTTTCGGTCACAATTAAATGGTCCAAAACTTTAATGTCCAAGCTCTCTCCCGCGGTTATAATTTTTTTTGTTAATTGCAAATCGGCGGCACTTGGCTTTAAAGTGCCGGATGGATGATTATGTGCAAGAATAACCGCCACAGCCCCCATTTGAATGGCCGGCTTGAACACCAAACGTATGTCTACTACTGTTCCGGTAATTCCTCCTTTACTTAGTTGCTGTTTTTGTAAAACCTTATTGGAATTATTTAAATAGAGGACCCAAAATTCTTCGTGTGGCAGTTCTCCCAAAATGGGCTGCATGAGTTCAAAAACGGAAACACTCGAATTTATCTTTTCGGTTTTTAAACCTTCTTCGTTCCGCTTTCTTCGCCCCAACTCTAAGGCAGCCATAATGGTTAGGGCTTTCGCCTGACCAATTCCTTTGAATTGCAAAAAATCGTCCATGGACCACTTCCCTAATTCTTTCAGACTTTGTTTCGAATGTTGCAGTATGCGACGACAAAGCTGCACGGCATCTTCATTTCGGTTTCCTGATCCAATTAAGATCGCAATGAGTTCGGCTTCGCTGAGTGCATGTTTGCCTTTTAACAATAACTTTTCACGAGGACGATCGTCTTCGTTCCAACTTTTAATAGATAATGTACTGTGTTCTCCTTCCAATGGGTCCGTTTTCAATAAAGATAATAACGTATCTTTATACGAGAAACACCAATTTATAAATTGCTATGAAATCATTGCTTGAAGAAGATGGGTACGCCGAAATAAAAAATCGCCTTGATACATTGGACCAAAATAGTGTTCGAGTTTGGGGCAAAATGAATCAGGCACAAATGCTCACTCACTGCCAATTTCCGCTCAAGGTTGCCATTGAAAACAAGCCAACTAAGCCCAAATGGAATCCCATTATGCGATTGTTCAAAGGTATGTTGTACAATGATAAATTATGGAGAAAAGGATTGCCTACTGCACCCGAATTAAAGATCGTCGATGAGCGAGATTTCCATAAAGAAAAAGAAACCCTAGAGGAGCTTGTGGATGCTTTTTATAAATTGAAGGAGCGAGAGGAGTGGAATCCGCATCCAATGTTTGGAAATTTCACAAAAGAACAATGGGGAAAGATGGAATACAAGCATTTGGATCATCACCTTCGTCAATTTGGTGTTTAACTATGTATCCACCCCCCCACCATCAATCTGAAGACCGGCAAAAAATGATTGCCGTAATAAAGAATCACCCCTTAGGAATGTTAGTTTCTGCGAAGGAAAATCATCCTTTTATAACGCATATACCCATTATTTACAACGATAGTATCGATAAGCTTGTAGCCCATATCGATAGGCAAAATCCACAAATGGAAACCTTAATAGATGGTTCAGAAGTAACCGTTATTTTTAAAGGTCCCGATGCTTATATTTCTCCCTCAATTTACAGTACGGATCAACTTCCCACATGGAACTACATCATCGTACATGTTACAGGAACCATCACGCTTCTCCACGAACCAGAGGCTGTTAAGCAAACAATGATTGACATGACCGCATTTTTAGAAGGAAAAAATCAAAAATTTGAATTAAAAAAGGATGACCCAAGAATGGAACGGCTCTTGCCCTATATTCAGGCTTTTACGATCGACATCACTCATTGGGAAGGAAAGTTTAAGCTCTCTCAAGATAAAAACGCTGTCGATTATATTCTTGCCAAGGATGCATTAATCAATAATTCTAGAGTACAAGACCAATCATTAATCGATCGAATCTACGATGCAAAACACCCAGGAAATTAACTAGTATAATTTCTTTAATTCATTAAAATCCAAGCCTCCATAATTTCCGCTACTCATTAAAAGTAACGAAGCATTTTTTAAATCTTCGGTATATAAAAAGGTTTTAAAATCGGCCGGATTGGTAAATACCATTAAATCCTCTCGCTGAAAAGCTTTGGTTATTTGCGTGTTCTTTATTTCCTCTAAACCTTTGATCATTACGGCGTGCGGACTATAAAAAACAACGGCAGCATCTGCAGCATCAAGCGTTCCACGGTACTCGGTCAAGAATTCCGGGTTTAAACTGCTGTAGGTATGTAGTTCCAAGCAAGCAATGAGTTTTCGATTTGGAAATTGATTTTTCAATGCTTCCGTGGTGGCCTTTACTTTACTTGGCGAATGTGCAAAGTCCTTGTAGGCCACAGCAGTATTTGTTTCAATAATTTTTTCCAATCGTTTGCTAGCCCCTTTAAAACTTGCGATGGCCTCATAAAAATCATCGGCATCAATACCCATCAACTGGCAAATCCATCGAGCTCCTTCCAAATTATTCAGGTTGTGCTTTCCAAAAACCTCAATAGGCATCAACCCCTCAGGAGTGTCCAGCAAGGTTTGTCCGTCCTCGACTTCATAAACAGGAGTCTTATAGGGGTATTTTTTTATGGTTCTACCTGAAGTTTCCACCAATTGTTTCACCTGTGGGTCTTCTTCATTATAGATAATGGCCCCTCCCTCGGTAATTTGATCTAAAAATATTGAAAACTGCTCGACATAATTTTCAAAGGTGGGAAACACATTGATGTGGTCCCAGGCAATCCCACTAAGCAAAGCAATATTTGGCTGGTATAAATGAAATTTTGGACGCCTGTCTATGGGTGATGAAAGATATTCATCGCCTTCCAAGACAATAAAATCGTTAGAATCGGTAAGATGCACCATGGTATCAAAGCCTTCCAGTTGAGCACCAACCATATAATCCACTTCCTTTTGATGATAGTGCATCACGTGGAGAATCATTGAGGTAATGGTCGTTTTTCCGTGAGAACCACCAATAACGACCCTAGTTTTTGTTTTGGATTGCTCGTAAAGGTATTCGGGGTAGGAATATATTTTAAGTTGAAGTTCTTTAGCCCTTAATAGTTCAGGGTTATCGGCCTTTGCGTGCATCCCTAAGATTACGGCATCAATGTCGTGGGTGATTTTTGAAGGGTCCCATCCAAATTTTTCCGGAAGCAATCCCTTTGCTTGAAGTCTGGATTTTGAAGGCTCAAAAATCTCGTCGTCGCTTCCCGTTACTTGCTCTCCTTTGTTATGAAGTGCAATGGCCAAATTGTGCATGGCACTACCTCCAATAGCAATAAAATGTACGCGCATATGCTTAAAAACTATTTTAGATAAAGATAGGAAAATTGAATGGTCTCCATTCGAATTATAAGAATATCCGCAATTACATTGCCTGAATCAACTCCTTTTCTTTTTTGGCTTCTTCAAAATCAGGCCGGCTGACCAATGCTTTATGAATGTATTCTAAAGCCGTTTTCTTATTACCCACATTCTTATAGATTTGAGCGAGTCTATAATAGGCCCAATCTTTTGGTACGCCATCTTTCGACGAATAATTATCAATATATTTTTGAAGACAATTAATGCCTAATTCTGCATCCAAGTTATATTGAGCCGCAATTTTCCCTATTTGATAATTCAACTGATTGCGTTGATGAATTTTCAACGATTGACTGGCGGTTTCTATGGCTTCTTTGGGCCGATTATTTTTTTCGTATAACTGAGTGAGTTTCTCGTAAGAATGCAACGAGCCCCCAACTTCTATGGCCTTTTTGTAAAACTTTTCAGCATCCTTTGGTCGATCTGAATATTCAGCAATATAGCCATGGGCTAAAAATCCATCCACAGGCGAAAGTTTACCTAATTCATTCGCATACTTCATGGCCTTTTTCTCACTCCCTCCTATTATTCCGGGTAATTGAATGTAATATTCCACCAACGCCCAACGAACATCTATATGATTTGGGTCTAACTGCGCCGCTGTTTCGAAATGTTTTTTGATATCGCCAACATAACTTAATGCACGAATACGACTTATCTCCAGCGCCTTCATTCCCATGGCCCCTCCATATTTAAAATGATAGTTGGCACTCTTGTCCGATTCTTCAACAAGACTTTCGTAATAAAATATGGCCTCGTCCCAATCTTTGGCAAATCCGGCAATATCTCCCAAATATTCGCGCGTTTTCTGATGCTTAGGATGTTTCTTCAAGTTATCAAGAAACAATGGTTTTGCTTTCTGGTATTGTTCCATGTTAAAAAATCGTTCACCCTCTAGAAAAGCATTCTGACTCCATATTTGGAGTGGGAACAATAACAGCAATAAGAAATATTTCATTGGCACCATTTTGGTTTCAAAGATAAGAACTTGAAGGCTTCTGATTTATTTTAAATTGGGTGGAAAATTTTTAAGCATTTTCATAACTGCTTTTTGATAATAAAGTTCCTTTTGTCCGGGTGTGGAACGTTCTTTAAAGGTGCCGTTTAGCACGGCTTGCCAAATAAGCTGATCCTTTTCCGAATCGATGATGTCGATGGTTAATCGTTGGTCGATTTCATTCCCACCAATCGGAATTCCACCGCTCACACCAACCCCTACATTGCCACCACCCCCTCCTATGCCTATTCCGATCGAACTGCGAGACTGGCTCATCATTTCCTTTCCGTAAAAGTTGATATACAATTGGGGTTCCTCTTGCAGAGTAATTCCTTTTAAGGGCATTAGACTATCGATATATGCCATGACTCGTTTTTCATCTAAATTCGATAAACCGGAATCGATCGATGGAAAATAGCCATAGGACTTAAAGGCTGAAAAGTTGGTCCCGGATTCGTAATCCAACACCACCGTTGGCCCACAGGAAGTACTAACCAGGGCAACGAAAAAACCGATAAGTAACAAAAAAGGTCTCATTTTCTCTGAAAAATAAGACCTTCCTATTCATTTCGCTAATTTTTAACAACTTTTTGAGTAATTGAGCCGCGGTCGGTGGTTATTTTCACCAAATACATCCCATCGGGTAAATTACTGAAATCCACATGCGAGGTATTAAGAGTTTGAAGAAGCTGTCCTAACATGGAATATACTTCTACATGCTGCAACTGTATTCCACGATCCAATTGAATGGTTAAAACACCCTGAACTGGATTCGGTGAAATCACTATAGCCTCGCTTAAGTCAATGTGTTCCGAAGCCAATAAACAGCGCGCAGCAACCTGAGGAACCGATCCACACCCAACGGCATTATCCGTTATAAATTCTGGGATTTGTGGGTCAAAAATAACCCCGCAGATAAAATCATTATCACAAACAGAAAGCAAAGGGTTTCGTGCAACTACCACTTCAGATTGACCTCCCGGGACTATATTATTTATTGAACTAACATCGTTTAGAGAAAGATTATCCATCACATATACGTTTTGGGTAACGCTCATGAGTTGTTCTAATCCTGTCAAGGAAGGAAGTAATGGATTTTCATAAATTTCCAAAGCCTGTGCTGAAGTGAGACCGGATAAAGCTGAGATATCCGTAAGCTGGGGCATAAACCCAATTCTCAAAGTTCCTGAAACCGTTTGAATATTTTGCAGTCCTGTCAAATTGGCCAAACTATTACATTCTAAAAAATAAAGATTGTCTGCTGAATTTACTTGATTTAGTGCACTAACGTCGGTTAATAAAGGTAAAAAAGCAATATATATAGAACCGCCAACCGATTGCAAACTGGATAGTTCATCAACATTCAATAAAAGCTCATCGGTGATAGAGATATCACCGTCAACCGATTGCAAATTTTCTAAACCTGTGAGCTGGCTAAACCCATTTCCCCCTATGGTAAGCGAACTTAGGGTTGTGAGAAAACTTAAATGATTGATATCACTCAAATTAGGATTAGCAAACAAACTCAAACGATCCACCGATTGTAAATTATCAATCCCTGTTAAATCTTGAATACCACTATTTATCCAAATTTCTAATCCCCCTGCCGACTGAAGCTGAGTTAAGCCCTCCAAATTTTGAAGGTTGCTATTTCCCCAAAGCGCAAGATCGACAATCGAAACTAAGTTGTGAAGGCCTTCAAGAGTATTCACTTGTGTGCCTTGAATAAACAAATATTGGGCAGATACGAGCTCCGAAAGACCTAACAGATTTGTGATATTACTATTTTGACCATCTATATTTAAGTCGTGTGTTAGCTCGGTACAATTGGGATAGGTAGTGGCGAAATTATCTATATCTGCTTGGGAAGTTAAAAAAACTTCCATTTCAGGACATTGTCCCATTCCGATAGTGATACTTGAGAATAAAACATATGAAAACAGGAAAAATCTCATGACCTAAATCTTTATGATTCGTTGTGTTATTATCCCTTTGGTCGTTTGAATATTCAAAAAGTAGATTCCATCTTCAAAATTACTCAAACTCATCTGAGCCAGATTTGATTCTGCGAGAAGTTGCCCGGTAACTGAATATAAGGTAAGTGATTCTACAGAATTGTTTAACGTAGACGTCACTTGGATTATATTGCGAGTTGGGTTTGGCACAACAACAATCGATTGTTCCCAATTAGAAGTTTCAGTTCCAAGAAGACAGTTGGCTGCTACTTGTGGAATCGAGCTACATCCTACAGCGTTATCTTCTAAGAACTGTGCAATTTCAGGATCAAAAACAACTCCACAAACAAATGGATTATCACATACTGCCAAATTTGGATTCCTGGCAATGACCAATTCATTAAGTCCGGAGGGAATCACATTGCTCAATGCCGAAATATCATTCAATGACGGATTATCCATAATGTAAGCACTTGCTCCCGCAGAAATTAATTGATTTAACCCTGCGAGGGACTGCAAGTTTTGATTTTCATAGATTTCAAGGGATCCTACTGAGGTTAGGTTACTGAAAACAGAAAGATTGACAAATTGTGAGTTAAATCCTATTCTAAAAATACCATTCACGGTAGTGATCGAACTAAATCCGGATAAGTCGGTTAATGAGGGGCATTCGACTACAATAAGATCTCCCACCTCCTCTATTCCCTGAAATACAGAAATATCGGTAAGATTAGGGTTGTTCCAAAAATAGAGTGATCCACTAAAATTATTCAAATTCGAAAGGACGTTTAGGTCGATAATCGATTCGTTTGAAATAAAAATATCCTCTTGCACTGTTTGTAGGTTTTCTAAACCTGCTAAAGTTGTAAAATCATTACCTGCAATACTTAAAGAAACCAACGATTGAATCTCGCTTAACTCGGTAATATCTGAGAGGAATGGGTTTTCGAAAATATTGAGTCGCACAATCGATTGCAAATTGCCGGCACCATCCAAACTCGTGAGGCTGTTAAACCAAATATTTATCTCTTCCACAGATTCCAAAGCATTTAATCCTGATAAATCCTGAATATTAGGATTGTATCCAATAGAGAAATGCTCGGTAGACAATAAGTTCTCCAACCCACTAAAATTTGTGATTTCAGTCTTTAAAACATAGAGGTCGGTAGCATGCGTGATTCCGGAAAGCCCATTCAAATTAGTAATTGCACTTGTTTCTCCATCCACTCTTAATTCATTCAAAAGCATGCTGCAATTGGGATAATTCTGCGCGAAATTATCAATTTCAACTTGTGTTGTCAATAGAATCGGTGTTGTTGGGCATTGGGCATTTCCTTTGATGATAAAAAATGCTACGGCAATTAAAAGTGAAAGTTTGTTCATAATTGATTGATTTCCACACAAGGTAAAAAAAAATCCACTTGAAAAAGTGGACTTTAAGTCGTGTAACCTATAAAATGTTGTTAATCACCTAAATCTTGTGGTGAATCACTTTCTTCCGCATTCAACATTTCCCATAAGGCGTCTTTTAATTCCACTAATCCTTGTTGGGCCACAGAAGAAATAAACAAGTAAGGAATGCCCTTAAATTGCTTATCCAGTTCTACGCGCATCTCCTTTTTAAGTTCGTCGTCCAACATATCACTCTTAGAAATAGCGACCAATCGTTGCTTATCGAGTAGCTCAGGATTGTAACGTCTTAATTCATCAATCAAGATATCGTATTGGGCTCTCAAGTCTTTTGCATCGGCAGGAATTAAAAACAACAGGGTCGAATTTCGTTCAATATGCCTTAAGAAATAATGCCCCAATCCCTTTCCTTCAGCAGCCCCTTCAATAATTCCTGGAATATCGGCCATCACAAAGGTTTGATAATCTCTATGACTCACAATTCCTAAATTAGGCTTCAGGGTGGTAAATTCGTAATCGGCTATTTTTGGCTTCGCCGCCGAAACTACAGACAACAAAGTAGATTTTCCTGCATTGGGGAATCCTACTAGTCCGACATCCGCCAAGACTTTCATCTCAAGGGTTATATTGAGTTCTTCCCCTTCCAATCCCGGTTGCGCATACCTTGGTGTTTGATTGGTGGAGGTTTTGAAATGCGCATTTCCTCTTCCTCCTTTTCCACCTTCCGCGACAATGAAATCTTGTCCTTCTTCTGTAATTTCTTTAAGTGTTTCTCCGGTATCCGTATTCTTGATCACCGTTCCTAAAGGAACTTCAATATACACATCCTCACCATCGGCTCCTGTACTGGTTTGCTTACCACCGGACATTCCATGACCCGCCGCAAAGTGCCGTTTGAATTTAAGATGGTATAAGGTCCACAGGTTTTTGTTGGCACGCACAATCACATGGCCTCCACGGCCTCCATCACCGCCATCCGGGCCTCCTTTCGGGATATACTTTTCCCGACGAAGGTGTTTACTCCCTTGCCCTCCTTTTCCGGAAGTGATATGTACCTTTACATAATCAACAAAATTTCCTTCGGTCATAACGTATTTTATAGGCGATCAAATACCTCGCATAGGCGTTGGGTAATTTCTTCAATACTCCCCACACCATCCACGCCGTGGTAAT
>JAHEMY010000159.1 GCA_024643425.1 Flavobacteriaceae bacterium | reverse complement strand
TATATAACATTCTGGGGACCGATGTGCTACCTGCAGGAACACCCATTGCATTTTATGCCAATAATATACTGGTAGGCACTTCACAAACAGTAGACAATATACCCATAGGTGGCTCGGAACAAGGAGCTTTATCCATTGATTTACCTGAAAGTATTCCGGACGATTTTATCCTACTCGCCATTGTAGATGATGACGGCACGGGCATTGGCCAAGTAGAAGAACTCAACGAATTTAATAATGAATTCGAAATAACCACGCAATTTGGAAGCCTTCCTCCTATCTCACCGCTCCCTAATTTGGTGGAATGTGATACCGGATTGGAATTTGCTGTTTTTAATTTATTGAATGATGATTTGCTAGATGCTATAACCGCGAATAGCACCGGGGAAGTTACTTTTTATCTATCTCAAGAAGAAGCTATCTTGAAATTGAATGCGATTAACAATCCAGGAGATTATGAAAATTTAAGCAACCCACAAACGATTTTCGTTCGATTGGAAAATGAAATCTGCTTTACAACATCGTCTTTCGATTTAATCGTTGAAAAATGCGCCCCAATCATCCCGGAAGGAATTAGTCCAAATGGAGATCAATTAAACGATGTCTTCAAAATAAATTACATCGTTGATGTTTTTCCCGATTTTGTGTTACGTATCTATAGCCGCGAGGGAAATTTAATCTATGAAGGCGGTAATGAGGATGGACTTTGGAATGCAATTCCAAATCTTGGTATCTTACAACAAAATAAAGTAGTTCCTGTTGGTACTTATTATTATGTATTAGTTCTGAACGACCCAAATTTCCCGAAACCATTTATCGGGTTTGTTTATGTGAATTATTAGTCTTTTAACCCTCTTTGTATGAATCTAAAACTTATTGCTCTATTATTTTTTATTGGAATTGGAACACTTTCTGCGCAAAACGCCGATTCCCTCTATATGCGACAGAACTATGAAAAGTTTGAATATCACATTCCAATGCGCGACGGAGCCGAATTATTTACCATTGTTTATGTTCCGAAAGATACCAAGAAGACCTATCCAATCCTTCTAAATAGAACTTGTTATAATGCCTCTCGTTATGCCAATTATAAAACCTTTTCACAACCCTCCGATTTTTTGGTAAAGGATAAGTACATCATTACTTATCAAGATGTACGAGGGCGTTATATGTCGGATGGTGAATTTAATAACATGACTCCCAATATTCCTGGCAATGATCCAAAAAACAAAAAGGATATTGACGAAAGTTCGGATACTTACGATACCATTGATTGGTTGATTAAAAATATTAAAGGTAATAATGGTCGCGTTGGAATGTTTGGGATTTCCTATCCCGGCTTTTATACCGCTGCTGCAATTCCGGATGCGCATCCCGCTTTAAAAGCTTCCTCTCCACAAGCTCCTATTGCCGATTTCTTTTTCGATGATTTTCATCACAACGGCGCCTTTTTGCAAAGTTACACCGCTGCTTTTTCGGTGTTTGGCTATCAAAAAGAAGGGCGAACAAAGGAAAATTGGTTTCAAGACCAAGGAAGAAGATTTTTTGAAGACCGGCCAAAAGACGGCTATGATTTCCACATGAGACAAGGTCCCTTGAAAAACATCACCGAAAAATATCATTACGATAATTTTTTCTGGAAGCAAATTATAGAACATCCGAACTATGATGAATTTTGGCAAAAACGAAATTTACTTCCTCACCTAAAAAATGTGAATCACGCTGTAATGACTGTGGGCGGTTGGTTTGATGCTGAAGACCTATACGGACCGCTAAATATTTATAAAACTATAGAAAAAACAAGTCCAAAGGCAAAGAACACTATCGTAATGGGTCCTTGGAGGCACGGTGGTTGGGCTAGAGAGACCGGAAAAACAACCCACAATCATATTTATTTTGGTGACAGCATCTCTACTTTTTATCAAAGAAATATCGAACGTCCCTTCTTCGCTTATCATTTAAAAGATGAAAAGAATCCTAAATTACCGGAGGCCTATATGTTTGATACAGGTAAAAAAGAATGGCAGCAATTTGATGTCTGGCCACCAAAGAGCATCCCACCCGTTCGGCTTACTTTTAAACCGGATGGAACTTTGGGAATCAATGAAACTGTCGATGAATCGACGGTTTTTGAATACACTAGCGATCCGAACAAACCAGTACCTTATACATCGCAAATTGAAGGACTTACTTTCACACCACGAAATTATATGAGTGACGACCAGCGAAATGCTTCACGCCGCCCTGATGTATTGACATTTGAATCGGAAATCTTGAAAGATGATGTGGTTTTGGCTGGAGAAATCATGGCAAAATTAAAAGTTTCTATGACGGGAACCGACGCCGATTTTATTGTAAAATTAATTGATGTTTACCCGGACGACCAGGAAGATTATGATCATAACCCTGAAAATATTGTCATGGCCGGATACCAACAAATGGTTAGATCTGAAGTCTTTAGGGGTCGATTTAGAAATAGCTTCGAGCATCCTGAGCCCTTTGTTTCTGGGGCAATATCAGAAGTCGATTTTGCCTTGCAAGATATACTGCATACTTTCAAACCCGGACATCGAATTATGATTCAGATACACAGTACGTGGTTTCCTTTCATCGATAGGAATCCACAGAAATACGTCGAAAACATCTATGAAGCAAATGAAGAGGATTTTATTAAGTCAACGATAAGTATTTATGGTTCCTCAGAAATTCAAGTAGGTGGGATACAAGACATTAAAACCCCCGTCGAATTTAAAAAGTAATAAGTAAACGACTGGATGTCAAAAAAAGACCTTGTTCCAAAAACAAGGTCTTTTTTTATACCATTTAAATGAGTTCGCTTTTAGTAGGTATATGTTTTCGGTTTACTAAAATTTTCATCAAACATGATTTCTGCATTTCCACTTGGGGCATCATAAGGAGCATTGTCTACCACCGATGGATTGCTTGGATAAGTCCCAGCATCAAATTTTAGCTCTTTAAGTTGTCCGCGATCTCGCACTAATAAAATCCTCCAACCGTTTACTATGGTTTTTTCAACATAAATTGGAGGGCGTGTCACAGAAAAATTGGTGATGATCTTACCTTCGTTACTTAATAATAAAACATTACATCCACCGGAACCGCAAAAGAAGGGGCTTAAAAAGTTTACAAAAACTTCTTCCTTGCCATCATTATTCAGATCAATTTTATAAAATTGAAATTTACGGTCAATTTCTTCCAATGTGGAAAGTTCTTCCTTGAGGTAGTCGTTCTTCAAAAAATTCATAATGTACTCGGCCATTTCATCATCATTGGATTGTTTTACATAATTATCGTCTGCCTTATCTGAAGAATCTTCAAGGTTTGCCTCGGAAGTTTCCTGCTCCACAGATGATTCCTCTATAGGAGAAATTGGCATTTCTGTTTTGTTTTTACATTGAACAAAGACCAAGACCATGAGTGCTAAAAACGTATATTTCATTTGAGGTATTTTAAAAGTTCATAAAAGTAATTGGATTACAAAGTACTGGCTAATATTTCATTAACGCTAACCAATCAGCGCAAATCCATTTCGAAAACGGTAAGAACAAAGTTTTATTATTACAGAATTGTTGAGTCTTTTATAAAAAAGTTTAAACTAAATAAAGGGCAATATGATTTTTTTTAATATATTGTTCCTTCATTTTTTATAAATAAACACCATTTAAGATTTTCTCCAAATTTTTTACGTTGCACTCCATTCGTGATTAGAGTGATTCTTAATGATCTTCCAAAAATTGTAACTATTAAATATTAAAACTTATGAAGTCAACCAAATTAATTTTATCCATTCTCGTAGTGGCGCTATTTTCTGTGGTGTCGGTACATGCGCAAAATGTTCAACAAGACTTAATCGGTGCACGAGGCTCTGGTGCTGAAATTCAATTAGAAAAGAGAGGTTTTACCCATATTAAAACCCAAAAGTACGGTTATAATGTTTATTCGTATTGGTGGAATCAAGGCGCAAAAAGCTGTATTTGCGAGCAAATTAGTGACGGTAAAGTACAATCGATTGTAAAATCACTACCGGCAGATTGTAACAAAACAATGGAAGGTGGTAGAAATATACACAACAATTACAACCATAGCTCTCACCATTACAGTCACGACAACTTTTACAACAATACTACCAACAAAAAT
>JAHEMY010000054.1 GCA_024643425.1 Flavobacteriaceae bacterium | reverse complement strand
GATGGAAATTGGAGAAAAGATTGTGTTCCTTCAAAAAGGAAATTTAGCTTGGCAAGGTGATAGCACTAAAATCTTTAAAACCGACAACAAAGATGTCACCGAGTTTGTTTATTCATCCGATTTATTCAAACAAATAAGGGATATTCAACGCATGAAGCACTAGCTATTTCACCACAAGCGTATCGACCTTCAATTTGTATTTCAACCAATTGTATAAACGGTTCTTTTCCTTCTCAAGTTCCGAACCTCGTACAGAAGACTTCCATTGTGTATCAAATACTTTTAAGGTATCTATTTTTTCAAAATTGGATCGAAAGGTATTCGAGTAACTTAAACTCTCTAGATTCTCGTAGTTTATTTTCGCCTCATCACAGATATCCTTAAATGGAATTTGATCGGCCTCCAACTTACTCAACTTGGCAACCTCATTTTCAAGCAACATAATTCGCTGTTCTTTTGAATTGATTTCCAAAGAATCTCGCGAACGCAGTTCAGACAAATACCGCATCTCATTTTCCACATCGTTCCCGTCTATATTCTGATTCAAATTCAATTCTGTGTTATTAAGCGCCTTATACGATTTCATTCTAGATCTTAAAACATCCATGGTGACCGGATCAATTTGTTGTCCATCGAAAGAGGTAATTTCAATGACATTAACAGCATCAGGGTTGTACTTGAAGGTCGCATATTTCTTTACGTAGCTTGCATTTGGCAAACCGTTAAGTTCATTTTCAATGAATTTGCGCGCATCGGTTTTAAAGGTGCTTTCTTTTAAAACACTGTAAAAAGTAAAACCGGCAGGAACCATCACCAATATAGCGACGAAGGAAGCAAATCGAGCTATTTTTCTTCGTTTTACCGAATTTGCATATTTGAGCATTGGGAAACGAAGTACTTTTAAAACAATAAAGGTAGCAAGTGCTATAAAGATGGTGTTGATAATGAACAGGTACATAGCACCTCCAGCAAACGATAATCCGTTAGGATTCCCTAGAAAGGCTTGGGAAAGACCGAACCCAACCGTACACAAAGGTGGCATTAACGCTGTTGCAATGGCAACACCAAAAATCACACTCGCGATGGTTCCTTTTTTGGTTCGAGCGATGATTAACGCCAGTCCACCAAAAAAAGCAATCAGCACATCGCGAATATCCGGCTTTGTGCGCGCCAAAAGCTCCGACGATTCTTCTCTAAGCGGAAACAACCAAAAGAACAAGAATGCTGTGAAAACACTTAAGACCACCATGACCCCAAAATTGATTAGGGATTTCTTCAAGGTATCAATATCATTAATGGCAATTGATAATCCAATCCCCAAGATTGGGCCCATTAAAGGAGAAATAAGCATGGCTCCAATCACCACTGCTGTAGAGTTGGCATTCAATCCAATGGAGGCAACGAAAATCGAACAAATCAAAATCCAGGCCGTCGCTCCTTTGAACGGAATGTCCTTCACAATCGCTTCGATCGTACTATCACGATCGGTATCACTTCGAAAGTCCAACAATTCAATCAAGAATTTTTTAATTCGTTCAAACAGTCCTCTAGCTTCTTGTTTGATACTCTCCTTATCCTGACTTAAATTCTGCTCGCTATTTTCCATAATTTCTAAATGTATTTTTCACCAAACTTTTGCGAAAGTTCCGCAAGTAACGTTTTAATATCTTGTTCTTTTGATTTGGGGTAGACCATCAATACTTTTTCATTGTCTACCACAATGTAATCCTTTATACCATCCAAAACCACCAACTTTTTTGAATCTGAAAACACCATATTTCCATGGGAATTATTCAAATGTGGTATTGCACCAACGATCGCATTTTCCTGCGCATCTTTATCAAGTTTTTCATGCAACGCACCCCATGTTCCAAGATCATTCCAATCAAAGCTTGCCTTTTTAACAAACACATTATCTGCCTTCTCCATGATGCCATAATCGATGGAGATATTATCGGCCTTTTCATAATGCGATGCAATAAAGTCTTTTTCTTCCGAAGTATTTAAAACAGCATTTCCGGCAGCAAAGAGCGCATACATTTCGGGCAAATATTCCTTAAATGCTTCAATAATACTTTGAACGCTCCAGATAAATATCCCTGCATTCCATAAAAAGTTTCCTGCCTTTAAAAACTCCTGTGCCGTTTTATAATCCGGCTTCTCACGAAATTGAAGCACTTTTTTTATTTCAGCAGTCTCCTCTGAATCACTTTCGATATAGCCAAACCCCGTATTTGGAAAGCTAGGCTGAATTCCTAAGGTCATTAAATGATTTTCGTTCTGACAATGCTCAAAACATTGTTCGACATCATTTTTAAAAGCACCTTCATCCTCAATCCAATGATCACTAGGAGCGACAATCATAATCCCATTCGGGTTCTCTTTATGAATTTTTAAGGCTGAAAGTAAGATACAAGGGGCTGTATTTCGCATCGCTGGTTCCAGGACCACTTGATGTTCAGTAATCTGAGGAAGTTGATCCAAACAAAGTTGTAAGTATCGTTCGTTTGTTAGAATTTGTATGTGATTGGAAGGGATGATCTTCTCTAAACGGGAAAAAGTTTTTTGCAAAAGGGACTGCCCCGAACCGAGCATGTCGTGAAATTGTTTTGGAAATTCTCTCGTACTCATGGGCCAGAATCGAGAACCAATTCCACCTGCCATGATTACCGCATAGTAATTTTCTTTCATAATCTATTTTACAAATTCTACTTCGGCATTTGGATTGAATAGGTAGATTCTACCGGTGGCAACCTCCAAACATTCGAAGCGTTTCACTCGTTTATTCCCTCGTCTAAATACTTTCCCATTATAAAGCCGAAAGGTACCCCCATAAGGAATCTCAAAGATATAGTTTTTATCATTCTGTGGGTCAAATTGTTTGAGTGCTAATGAGAGCCGCGCATCTGTGTCACTACTAGCCTTTGGGTTTTTAAAATGAATCGCCAACAATGGCAATAATTCAGAAGGGAAAATCTCTGGACGAATCATGGGCAGCATCAACCGCTGAAAGGTTGTTTTCCATTCTTTACCATGCGGTTTGATTAATTTTCCAAATTTTTCAAAAGCCGCCAAATGGGCAATTTCATGAATAAGTGTAATTAAAAATCGGTATTTATTTAAATTGGCATTCACAGTGATTTGATGCGCACCGTCCGGCATGAGTCGGTAATCCCCATGACGGGTCACGCGCTCATTGACAATCTTTAAATGCACATGATTTAATTTAATCAACTCAAAAACAGGAGTCACAGCGGCTTCCGGAAGGTAATTTGAAAGTCGTTCTACCATAGATTAAGGAGTCGAATTGGAAACCTGTAATATTTTGCCGTTGTAATACTTACTTCCATTCAAAGCAAAATCCATGATGTATTTACCCATTTCTCTAGCCGATATCCCAGCCTGATAGCCCGGGAATGCTTCTTCTAACATTTCAGTTTGAACCGCCCCCAAGGCCATAGCATTAAAGGAAGGTCCTGTTGCTTTAAATTCTTCGGCCAACAATTCGGTTAATGTAATAAGGGCCCCTTTACTCGAGCTATAGGCCGCAAGACCCGGGAATTTTACACTTCCTTGAACACCACCCATACTGCTAATATTGACCACATGTCCGCTCTTTTTCATAAAAGGTAAAACCGTTTGCGTCATACAAGCCGCACCTATTACATTCACTTCATACGCTTCCTTGAAATCGTCCTTTAATAAGCTTTGAAAGGGTTTATTTACTAGAAAACCGGAGTTATTAATTAAAATATCTACGTGCTTCCATTCAGATTCAAGAAAATCTGAAACACGCTTCAAGTCGGCCGAACTCGTAATATCACACGGCATGCAATGGCAATTAGAAATTTCAAGCCCTGAAATTGGCACTTCATTTCTGGACAAAGCCAAAACATTGTGTCCTGCATCGGTAAATAAAGGAACTAATTCGTATCCGATACCGCGACTTGTCCCGGTAATTATTACATTTTTATTCATACTCTAAATATAAACAAATCCCGTCACCTTAGTAAAAAGACAACGGGATCCATAACATTAATTTTATTAAAGATTAGACGAACATCGTTACCGGGTTCTCTATATAATTTCTTAGGGTCTGTAAAAATTGAGCTCCTGTTGCCCCATCGACCGTTCTATGATCACAAGCTAGTGTTATCGTCATGGTATTTCCTATCGCAATGGCTCCGTTTTTAACCACGGGCTTTTCGATAATCGCTCCTACGGAAAGAATCGCTGAATTAGGCTGATTAATGATCGAAGTGAATTCTTTGATACCAAACATACCTAAGTTTGAGACGGTAAAGGTGCTTCCTTGCATCTCCTCAGGCGTTAACTTCTTATTTCGCGCTCTACCCGCCATATCCTTAACGGAAGCTCCAATTTGCGAGAAGGTCATTTGATCGGCAAATTTCAATACCGGCACCACCAAACCATCTTCCACGGCAACTGCGACACCCATATGAATATGCTTAGCGATGCGCGTTACATTTCCATCCCACTGGCTGTTCACCTGAGGGTGTTTGCGCAAGGCCATGGCACAAGCCTTCAAAATCATGTCGTTGAAGGATATTTTCACATCAGGGTCACTATTGATGGCCGTTCTTGCAGCAATTGCGTGGTCCATATCCAACTCTACGGTTAGGTAGTAATGTGGCGCTGTAAATTTAGATTCACCCAAACGCTTCGCAATGGTTTTACGCATTTGCGAGTTCGTGACTTCTTCAAAAGATTCTTGTCCAACAGGAATATAACTTTGAGCACCACCGGCCATGGGCTGGTAGTTTTCGATATCGCGTTTCACGATGCGTCCATGTTCTCCCGAACCTTGAATTTGAGAAAGATTGATTCCCTTTTCTTCAGCCAATTTCTTAGCCAACGGAGAAACAAAAATACGTCCTGCCGCATCTTGAGTGGCAGTAGAATGACTTGAAGGTGCCTGTTTAACAACCTTCGGAGCGTCATCTTTTTTAACTTCCTTCGGAGCCTCTTCCTTGGCAGGCGAAGCCTTAGGAGCTTCATTAGCTTTTGCCGCTGCGGATACTCCAGATACATCGGTTCCTTTCGGACCAATTATCGCTAAGAGCGCATCTACTTTAGCCGATTCTCCTTCTTTTATTCCAATCTTAAGCAAGGTTCCACTGTAAAAGGATTCAAATTCCATGGTAGCCTTGTCGGTTTCAATTTCGGCTAGGATATCTCCTTCTTCTACTTGGTCTCCTTCTTTCTTTAACCATGAAGCCACCGTTCCTTCTTCCATGGTATCACTTAAACGTGGCATGGTAATTATTTCAACGCCCTCAGGTAAACTTCCACCCCCAGTACTAGTTTCAACAGCTTCTTTAGTAGGCTTTTCTGCTATTTCAGATTTAGGAGTTTCCGCTTGAGCCGCACCATTTAAAAGTCCGGAAATATCTTCTCCTTCTTTTCCAATGATTGCCAAAAGGGCATCTACCTTTGCTGTTTCTCCTTCTTTAATACCGATATGCAATAAGGTTCCTTCATAAAAGGATTCAAATTCCATGGTAGCCTTATCAGTCTCAATTTCTGCTAAAATATCTCCTTCACTCACCTTGTCACCCACTTTTTTGAGCCAATTCGCAACGGTTCCTTCTTCCATGGTATCACTCAAACGGGGCATGGTAATTATCTCTGCCATAGCTTATAATTTATGCGGTAAAAATGGATAATCTTTTTGTTCGTACACTGCATCATACATCACACTTTTTTCAGGGTATGGAGAATCTTCTGCAAATTGCTCACACTCAGAAACCAAATCCTTCACACGAGCATCGATGGTCTCAATTTCCTTTTCGGTAGCCCATTTATTTTCGTAAATAGTATGCAAAACATAGGATATAGGATCTTGTTCTTGCATTTTTGCAACCTCTTCCTTCGTGCGGTAATGTTGTGCATCACTCATTGAATGACCACGATAACGATAGGTTCTAATTTCTAAGAACGTTGGACCTTCACCCTTTCGAGCTCTGCTAATTGCTTCATCCAACTCTTTCGCCACCGTTTCCGGCTTCATCCCATCAACAGGTCTACAAGGCATTTCATATCCTAATCCTAATTTCCAAATTTCGGAATGGTTGGCTGTCCTCGCTACTGAGGTCCCCATGGCATATCCGTTATTTTCAACGCAAAAAACTACAGGAAGTTTCCAAAGCATTGCTAAGTTGAATGTTTCATGCAGGGATCCCTGACGTGTCGCACCATCTCCCATAAAGGTTAAGGTAACGGCATCGCTTCCATTGTATTTATCTGCAAAAGCAAGCCCAGCACCCAGGGGAATCTGACCTCCCACAATTCCATGACCACCATAAAAACGATGCTCTTTGGAGAAGATGTGCATAGAACCACCCAAACCTTGAGAGGTTCCTGTGCCCTTTCCATATAACTCGGCCATCACACGTTTTGGATCTACTCCCATACCAATAGGTTGAGGATGATTTCGATACGCGGTGATCATTTTATCTTTTGTGAGATCCATCACATGCAATGCCCCGGCAAGCACTGCTTCCTGACCATTATATAAATGGAGAAATCCACGAACTTTTTGATTGATATATACTTGGGCTAATTTATCTTCAAATTTGCGCCAAAAGAGCATATCTTCATACCATCTAAGGTACGTTTGTTTGGTTATCTTTTTCATTCAATAAAATTGATGATTCTTCAGTGAAATAAATACGAAACACAAAAATACGTTATTCTTAACTTCTACAAAACCCGAATTTTATAAAAATCTTCCGAAAACGTTGTAGATAATTTAAAACTCGTCTTCTTACAGGTAAGATCGGTCAAAAACTAGGGGAAGAAGGTCTTTTACCGAAGCAGCTTTCACAACATTCCCTTGTTCTCCCATAAAATAAATGGATATTGGACTTTCTTGCGTTCCCTCGTACTCTGCTAGCGATTGACGGCAAGCCCCACAAGGTGGAATAGGATGATTGTTGACATGCTGCTCAGATCCCGCGGTTAGCGCTATGGCCACTATAGGCACCTTTGGATGGGTAGCTCCCGCATGAAAGACTGCGACTCGCTCGGCACACAAACCGGAAGGAAAGGCTGCGTTCTCTTGATTATTTCCTTCTACTATGGCACCATTTTCTAAAAGTACGGCAGCACCTACCTTAAAACGCGAATAAGGCGCATAAGCCCTATTTCGGGACTCCTGCGCCTTATGCATTAACTTTTGAATTGAAGCGGGAAGTGATTCAATAGAATCGTAAACTTCTAATTCCGTTTCAATTTTAATGTTTTTCAATTCCCTAGTATTCGTCGTACTCGTCTCCGAAACTGAAGGTCAATCCAAATCGAAGGGTTCCTTCTAGCGGACTTCTTACGCGAGATGTAGAGAACAAATAGGAGATATCGATATTGATGGAGGTGTATTTAAATCCGGCACCAAGCGATAAGAATTTTCTAGATCCCTTGTCTTCACTTTCGTTAAAATATCCAGTACGGAATGCAAACACATCTTGATACCAATATTCTGCACCTAAGGCCCAGGTAAACTCGCTAAGCTCTTCACTTAAACCACCCGGAGCATCACCAAATGATTTGAACATTCCACTGATAAACCCAATGCTGTTGTATTCATCTGCATCTTCGGCATCTAACACACCATCACCGTTAAAATCTTGCGGTGTTGGCACCAACAATTTATTAAATTCCAAGTTGGTCGAAACTTTATTGTATTCATCAAGGATAAAATCAAATCCTCCACCCATTCCTAGGTTGGTAGGAAGAAAGTTCTCTTGACCTACATCGTCGTATTTAATTTTTGGGCCCACGTTTGAAATGTTGAATCCTGCTCTCCAACGTCCGTTGAAATCGTTCATCGCAATTTCCTCACTTTGATAATACCCTGCCACATCTACTGCGAAAGATCCTGCGGCCGAAGCATCTTCATTAGAAGCTTGAATTTTTAGATCTGAACGCAAGTACCTTCCTGAAACCGCCATAGAAAAACGATCACTCAAGCGTAATGCATAGGACACATCAAAGGTAAATTCATTCGGACTTTGAATTAACGGTTCCTGATCAATAGTCTCCCTTAATTCGATATCACCTAAACTAAAGTAACGGAAACTTGTAGAGACCGCACTTCGTTCGTTGATTCTGTTGTAATACGTTAAGTTTCCTAAGAAAATATCGTTTACCAAGTTACTCAAGTATGGAGTATATGTAATCCCAACTCCTTGTTTAGGGATTGCGAAGGCATATTTTGCCGGGTTCCATTGTTGGGCGAAAGCATCTGCCGAGGTAGCTACCCCGATATCTCCCATACCCCCTGCTCTTGCGTCAGCGGCAATTAATAAAAATGGAACTCCTGTTGTAATGGGTTGCGGTGGAATCTCGTCTTGAGCATATGTTTTAACAAATAGAAACGAGATTAAAATAAGCGCAAAAATTTTCTTCATGAGGTCATTATTTTGGACAAATATACTTTTAAATTTTTATAGGATGACCAGTTTTTCGAATTTTTCAACCTGCTGGCCGGTCAGGGTAGATTTTACTGTTAACTTATAGACATACACGCCTTTCCCAATAGAATCGCCGAAATCATCTTTACCATTCCAAACAATTTCACGGGATAAAAAACCATCTGTATTTATGAGTTGATTTTGCGTCCAAACCACCTTCCCTGTCACCGTAAAAACTTGCACTTGCACTTCAAGGGGTTCTAGGGGTCGGTTATGATTGAACCAAAACTCTGTATAATTCACAAAAGGGTTGGGGTAATTAAGTACTCGGGTGATTTTCAACTTATCGTCTCCTGCCACCACAAATTGAATTTCAGAAGTAGATGAATTATTATAAACATCCCAGGCTTTTACCGTAAGGGTATGCAGCCCATCTTCCAAATCTCGTAGTTTATAATTTACCTTTCCACGGGTATAATCGTCCACATTGGCTTGGTAGTATTCATTTAACACAAAAGGGTTTGCTTCATCACCATCCAAAATCGCAATCATGTCGTGCCCGATGCCACTTGCCGTGTTCATCCCATTCTCATCCTCTAATTTAGCTATGAGAATCGGAGAATCGTTGGTAACGCCGCCGGATACAAAGGATTCATCATTCATAAACAAATTAATAAACGGTCCCTGCGTATCGGAAGGAGCATTTTCATTGATGCCTCCAACCAGGATATCTAAATTAAAGCCGGTTTGGTCTATTAAACTATTGTTTTCTTGAGCATAAAGGCTCACTCTTCCTTTTCCAACAGGAACTTGTATATCCCTCGGAACTACAAATTCGAATTCGAAAAGTCCGTTGTTTACCGAAGCTTGTCCGTTGAACAGAACTTCTCCCAACGTTTTAAAGTATAAATAGAGCAAATTCGTCGTGTCCCCATCGTTATCATAGTCGGTTCCATTGTCCCGAATTCCATCATTCGCCAAGGTTTGACGTTGCAAATTCTTATCAAAAACTTTCGCCTCGAGGATACCGTTATAGTTGGTGAGCACATTACCGTTTTCATCTAGCACTTCCCCTTTCATCTTTATTTTACTAAGCGATTTTAAGGTATCGGCCGAAGATCCTACCGGAACATCGTTAATCGACGACAAACGGATGCTTTTCTTTGGAAATGCCAAAGGCATTGCGGGGTCTCCAATAAAAAAGATCACTCGTTTATTATTGGTAGAGGATATTAAATTTTTCGTGATTCGAAGTGCTTCTGCCGGATGCGGGGGTTCGTCTTGTCCAAACCCAAAAAGAATTTCGGCTAGGATTTCGTTGAAATTTACACCGAGCGTAACACTTACAGAACGCGTAGTGGTAATTAAGGAAGCTGCACCCCCTTCCGCATTCCAGAAGGTTAGTTCCCCGGCCGTTATTCGCTGTGGATTATCAAACTTGGTAAACTCACAAGTCACCGTTACAAAACACGGGTAACGAGTATCGTTTCTAAGGTCTTGAGCCGTTTCTTTAGTATAAATGAATTCTTTGGCTAGACCATCTTCACCTCCATGCCCAAAGTAATTCACAATGAGGGCGCCTACTTCAATTGCATTTTCTATGTCTTGTTTGGCTTCAGGGTATCGATTTCCTCCTGCGGAAGTCTCTTGCTGGTAGGAATCGGTATGAATCTTTTTCACATTAATGAAGGGCTTTTCGTCTGAAACCCGATCCCCAATAGAATCTAAGGTAACTTCCAAAGCTCTATATTCCCAAGCTATATCCACATCGTCTGAAATAAGCACAAAATTATTCCTCCAATTGCCATAGGAAGGCTTTGAGTTGTACGAAACAATCTTATCCACCACCCTATTGGCCAGGGACACTTCGTCCACTATAATTCGACCTACTGCAATGTCCAAGTTATGCGAGGTGAGCATCTCGCCTTCATTAATATCCATCATCCCGTAATAATCATCAGACATAAATGAATTGAAGGTATCTAAACTAGAAAGCGTATGGTAAGTAGGGACAATATTGTTGTTGTCTGGCAGGCGATCCTTGTAATCGACAGAAGTATCACCAAAAAGACATAGGTATTTAAGTCGGTTATTCGAGTTTGACGCATTTTCATAGACATACCGTACAAAGTTTCGAATCGCTCCAATATCCTGTTTACCAGAACTAAATTCAGTATAGATTTTGTCGGTGGTAACAACCTTTACATTGAGACCAGAGACATTTTTATGATGATTTGCCAATCGCAAGGCTGGCTGAATTAAAAAGGGAGGAACAATAATTAGGTAATCCAAATCCCTAAAGTTTCCTGAGGCATCGTTAAAAATGGTCCCCTTCAAATCTTGGTTAACCACGCGATTGTCCGATCCTTTTATCGGACTGTAATAATCGCTTGGCACAAGACCTATATACGTTCGCTGTTCTCCAAGGGTTGCCTTAAATGCAAAAGTACCGGCACCACCTTCATTTAGTTTAGCACTTATGAATTGGGGATTGGTCACATCCCAAACTTCGGTAATATTTCCTGCATTAGAGATTTGATATTCCCCAATTCCAGATAAGGAACCTACCGATTTATTGTAAAACCGCATTTGTTTTCCGGTACCCGTTAAATTACGAGTTGCCTCCACCCTGATATAATCTAAATACCCAATGCTCGAAGGATTTCCGGCATTATTATAGGTAAGACCAATTGTAAAAGTCCCTCCGGAACTTGGAATCTCGGTAGCTACCGCATCGGTAGACAATAAGGTGGGGTCGTTAATTGGGTTGAAGGTTAACGGATCCAAGGCCGTTGAGTTCACCGATACCGCCATGCTGGTGGCTACTTCGGAAGCCGCAGCAGCCCGAACCACCACATTGGCCGGCTTTCCACCTACAATATTTTCAAAAGTAAACTCATATTGTTGATCATTCTCTATATCAAAGCGATTTCCAAACCACTGTCTACCCACTTTTGCTGGAGAATATTCATCTTCTTCGTAAAATTTCTCCTCTTGAAACTCAGTCAGTATTGTATTCGGGTTCCCGGAGGGTTCAAACATGTTCTGAATTCGAATTCCCGGTCCACCACTGGTTGTAACGTAATAATAAACTTCTTCACTGTACGGATTTAAATTGGTATCGTTTTGAAAATCGTACCCTTCCAAACCTTCTCCATAGAATAACAGATAATCTCCATTATCAAAGCTCCCATCCTCCCCACCAACAACTTTGATGGCAACTTCCGGTAGGTCAAAAATTAAATTCTCGTCATTGGCTAAGCGAAGGGGTTTCCCTCCATTACCATAAATTTTTAAACGCTCGGGGTTGATCGCTCCGGCATCCATTCCCAAACTTTCTAAAAAGCGTCTATCTACCTTATAAACACCGGTTTTATCGATTTGAAATCGAAACCAATCCCCACTTGCTAATACAGACGAAGAAATTGAAATTGGTGATCGATTCTGGAAACCATTACCGTACCTATATATTACAGTAAAAGAAAGTAGTTTTTGATACCTTCCGTTTTGTCTCACAATCGGACTAACTTCCAAGGTGGTATAAATCTTCTCTCTTGCTTGAGAACTGGCTATATTGTAAGATAACTTAGTGGGTATATCCTTGAGGTTGATCGTTTTTAACTCTTCTTGAGAAACATTTCCCCATTGGGTATTACTAATTTGAACAGACCTTGTATCGGCAAAACCACGGTCTTCCCATTTGTGCTCGTATATTTGGGTGGTCTTATTTAAGGTAAGATTGAGCCTCGAAAAAAGTTGTTCTCTTTGAATTTCCTTACTGAACGCCTGTTTTTGGTTTACAGCATCATCATTCCAATAGATTTTTATGTCTTTGGATTGGGCAGCGGCAAAAAACGACGTACACAATAAAAACAGGGAGAATATTTTTCTTTTCATCATAGCAATAACGCCTCAAAGATACGCTTAGTATGTTTTTTTTGTAATACTTTTATCACAAATATATTATTCCGTTATAATAAAAAATAATAGGATACGTTATGCCATTGGTCGTGACGAGGCTTTGGGCTTTACAGCTCAAAAAAATAAAATAATATTGTGCTTTAACCGTTAATTAGTATATTGCGAACCCAATTTTTTCATTTTTTGAAACTATGAACGTTAAGAAAAACCTAGTATTTAAGCTATTTATCTTGTTAGCTGCGACCACTTTTTTAGTAAGTTGTAGCAAATCCAGAGACTACAAAAATAGCTCAAGAGCCACGGGATGGAAAATGAATGCCAAAGAAGGTGGCTTTCAGTATGATCCCAAGACAAAAGAGCAAGAAACGGGTCCAGGACTTGTTTTTGTAGAGGGTGGAACCTTTACCATGGGTAGAGTTCAAGATGACCCAATGCACGACTGGAACAACGCTCCCAACCAACAACACGTTCAATCGTTCTATATGGATGAAACGGAAGTTACCAATTTAATGTATCTAGAATACTTAGATTGGGTGAAGCAAGTGTTCCCTCCTTCTGACGAAAATTACAGAAACATCTATAATGGTGCCGTACCGGATACTTTGGTATGGAGAAACCGTTTAGGGTATAATGAGGTAATGACGAACAACTATTTGCGTCATCCTGCCTATGCAAACTACCCTGTAGTTGGTGTGAGCTGGGTACAAGCTGTAGAATTTAGCAACTGGAGATCGGATCGTGTAAACGAATTAATCCTAGAAGAAAATGGCGTTACGAGTCGTAATGCTCGTTATGACGTGGAACCAGGAAGTGCTTTCAGTACAGAAACTTATTTGAATGCTCCTACTCAAACTTATGGAGGAAACGACTCGATTACTCGAGGAGGAAAATATTCACAATCCATTGCAAAGCGAAGCGAAGACAGTACCGGACTTTACATCACTCGTAAAGATGGTCTTTTAATGCCTGCTTACCGTCTCCCTACCGAAACCGAATGGGAATATGCGGCGCTTGGCTTGGTTGGATTAAGAAATTACAATGTTTACCGAGGAAAGAAAAAATATCCTTGGGACGGACAATACACTCGTTCTTCAAAAAGACGAAGCCGTGGAGATCAATTGGCCAACTTCAAACAAGGAGATGGTGACTACGGTGGAATTGCAGGATGGAGTGACGATGGTGCCGATATTACTGCTGAAGTTAAATCTTACGAGCCAAATGATTATGGATTGTACGATATGGCAGGAAACGTAGCCGAATGGGTTGCAGACGTTTATCGTCCTATCGTTGACGATGAATTTAATGACTTTAACTACTACCGTGGAAACATCTATACCAAAAACGCTATTGGCGAAGATGGAAAAGTGAAAATTATCACGGTAGATTCAATTGTTTACGACACGTTAAGTAACGGTAAAATCGTTGCCAGAAACTTGCCAGGAGAAATTCAGCAGATTCCGGTGGATGAAAATGAAACCTATCTTAGAACTAACTTCTCTGATAGTGACAACCGTGATTTCCGTGATGGAGATAAGAAATCGACAAGAAACTACCAATCATTTGGTGCAGAAGAAGAAGAAATCTCTGAAAACGAGCGTATGTACAACTCTCCGCGACATGAAGTTTTCGCCGATACTGTGGGTGGACTTGTGCGTGAGTACGATAAATCTTCAAAACGTACTTCCCTTATCAACAACGAAGTTCGTGTTTACAAAGGAGGTTCTTGGAGAGATCGTGATTACTGGTTAGATCCTGCACAACGACGTTATTTCCCACAAGATATGGCAACAGATTATATCGGTTTCCGATGTGCAATGTCTCGCGTTGGTTCAAAATCCAAAAAAGGAAAACGACCTAGAAATTAATCAAATAATTTTGACAACATATAAACCCTCCGGATTTAATTCTTGGAGGGTTTTTTTCTATCTTTAATTTTGAAAAATAAGCCCTTGGAAATACATACTCTTCATCAGCTATTTCTGAAAAGTTCAGGAGTTTGCACCGACACGCGAAACATTCACAAAGACTGCCTTTTTTTTGCACTAAAAGGAGCTACGTTTAATGGCAATCATTTTGCAAAGGATGCCCTTAACCAAGGAGCCTTGGCCGTAGTGATTGATGAAGAAACATTTGCACAAGGAACAGCGACATTCCTATGCAAAGATGTTTTGCACACCCTACAAGAATTAGCAACTTTTCACCGAAATTACTTAAGCACCCCTATCTTGGCACTTACCGGCAGCAACGGAAAAACTACGACCAAAGAACTAATTCACGCGGTGTTATCCAAAAAATTTCAATGTGACGCTACGAAGGGGAACTTAAACAACCATATTGGGGTTCCGCTTACCCTTCTAAAAATGACTAAAGCGACCCAATTCGGAATTGTAGAGATGGGCGCCAACCATCAAGGTGAAATTGCGGCACTATGTAAAATTGCGCAGCCTAATTATGGGTACATCACTAATTTTGGCAAAGCGCATTTGGAAGGCTTTGGCGGCGTTGAAGGCGTGATCAAAGGAAAATCGGAACTCTATGCCTTTCTTAGAAAATCGGAAGGCACGGTCTTTGTAAATGGCACCGATGCAAAGCAACTAGAATTAACGGAAGGCATTGAACGAGTGATCTACAATGAAGAGGGCAACGATGAAAAAATATCCCTAATTCCGAGTGGTGAGTTGGTACGTGTTGAATATAAGGATATCGTGATCAAAACTCATTTAACGGGTGCCTATAACTTTTCAAACATTGCCGCCGCCATTGCGATTGGCTCTT
Source organism: Flavobacteriaceae bacterium (assembly GCA_024643425.1). Classification (GTDB taxonomy): domain Bacteria; phylum Bacteroidota; class Bacteroidia; order Flavobacteriales; family Flavobacteriaceae; genus JAHEMY01. The sequence goes on along the minus strand of JAHEMY010000054.1, from coordinate 704 downwards.
ATTTTGATATTCCTCTTGAAGATATCAAGGGCGCTCTTGAGTCCTATATTCCCCAGATGAATCGTTCGCAAATCCTAGAACATCATGGGCATCGAATTATTATGGACGCATACAATGCCAATCCGAGCAGTATGTTGGCAGCGATTCAAAATATGGAGCTCTTTGACGCCAAATCGAAATGGCTCATTCTGGGCGATATGTTTGAGTTGGGCGAAGAAGCCCCAAAAGAACATCAAGCCATTACCGATTATTTGGAGAAAACGCTTCCCGGAAAGGTAATCCTCGTGGGTGAAAATTTCTATAAAACAGAATCCTCTTCTACCAACATACAGCAGTTCAAAAGCTTTGAAGCGCTTAAAGCATATCTTACTGAAAGTCCTATTCCCCCATCGTTAATCCTGCTAAAAGGGTCTCGAGGCATGGCCTTGGAACGGTGTTTGGAGGTTTTGTAATTTTCTTTAATTGTCATTAGATAACTCTTGATCAACTCCTACAAATACAATCCTATAGCGACCTCCATCACTATGTCCTTTTTTCCCTAAAAACCTCAAACTGGATTACTGCCGTGATCCAGATGAAACCCACTGCTGCAAATACAATCCCATAGCGACCTCCGTCGCTATGTCTTTTTTTATTCCCTTTTGTCCTCGAGCAAGCTCGGGACAAGGGAATAAAAAAATCCCGAAGGCGTACCTTCGGGATTG